>NZ_JAFCTQ010000024.1:0-107537 GCF_049896105.1 Janthinobacterium sp. PSPC3-1
GGTGCGAGATCTACATCGCTGGCTTTGAGCCTAAGGGCGGATACGGCATCCAGTTACCCGGTCTTGATATGCCTACCAAGAATTTTGACAGCGGTCGATGTTGTTCGCAACACCACCAACCGCATGAGAGGAATAATACAAGGTCGGATTAGCAGGGCGAAGCCGTGCGTAATCCGACACCACCGTTAGCGCCAACAATGTCGTCGGATTACGGCCTTCGGCCTAATCCGACCTACTTTGCTTTCGAAGACAGTCGACAAGAGAAGCGCAGGTCGGATTAGCGTAGCGTAATCCGATGCAGATATACCTATACCGGCTCTTTCCACTGCGCCTTGATCTCCAGCATGGCCGGCAGATTGGCGATAAACAGTTCGATCAGTTCGGGATCGAAGTGCACGCCGCTGTCGCGCCGCATGGTGTCGATCGCCTCTTCCACCGTCCAGGCACGCTTGTAGGGGCGCTCGCTGGTAAGGGCGTCGAACACGTCGGCGATCGCCACGATGCGCCCCTCGAGCGCGATTTCCTCGCCTTTCAAACCGTTCGGGTAGCCGCTGCCGTCCCATTTTTCATGGTGCGTCAGGGCGATGGTGCGCGCCATTTTGAGCAAGCCCCCGGCATGTTCGCCGATGATGGCCTCGCCGATTTCGGCGTGGCTGCGCATCACCTGCCATTCGTCCGCATCGAGCTTGCCCGGCTTTTGCAGGATGGCGTCGGGGATGCCGATCTTGCCGACATCGTGCATGGGCGCGGCGTTCAGCAGGTCTTCGGCCTGGGCCTCGCTGAAGCCGGCGGCCAGCGCCAGCTGGCGCGCGTAATAACTCATGCGGATGACGTGCATGCCGGTTTCATTGTCCTTGTACTCGGCCGCCTGGCCCAGCCGCTGGATCACCTGCAGGCGCGAGCGGCGCAGTTCGGCCGCGTCGACCAGCGACAGATGGGTACGCACGCGGGCGCGCACGATGGGCGGGCTGACCGGCTTGGTGATGTAGTCGACGGCACCGGCGTCAAAGCCTTCCGCCTCGTCCTTCACGTCGGCCAGGGCCGTGACGAAAATGACGGGAATGGCCGCCGTCAGCGGCATCGCTTTGAGCTTGCGGCACACTTCATAGCCGGTCATGGCGGGCATCATGATGTCGAGCAGGATCAGCTCGACCGGATTGCTCTGCGCCAGCTCCAGGGCCTTTTCGCCGTCCTTGGCATACAGCAGACGATAATCGTCCTGCAGGATCTGGCGCAGCACCTGCAGGTTGGTCGCTTCATCGTCGACCAGCAGCAGGGTCGGTTTTTGTTCGGGTAATTTCATGTCGATACATTAACTCAGATTCGGATCAGGATGATACAGCACCGTCTTCTTCGGCCGCCTGCGCCTGCAGCCACTCGAGCAACTGCCTGAGCACGGCGGCGGCGCGCGCAAATTCGAAGTCGTCGATGGCGCCGGCCAGGGTTTGCAGCTGGCGCTGCCCGGCGTGCGGCGCCAGCAGGGCGGTAACGTCCGCCATCAGGGCGTCGTCGAGCTGGCCGCCTTCCAGGCTGGCGATCGCCTTGCGCAGCACCGCTTCGGCCGCCGCGTGGTCGAGCGGCACGCCGGGGGCGGCCACGCTGGCCACGCCGGCCTGCGCGCCCTCGCCCACTTCGACCGCCAGCGCGGCAAACGCCGCCGCCAGCTGTTCCAGCAGCTCGGCCACCGGCGCCTGGTGGTGCAGCGCCTGCTCGATGCGGCCGAGGATGCCCTCGATCTGCACCAGGCACAGATTGGCGGCCGCGCCCTTCAGGCGGTGCAGCAGGTGGCCGGCCACGCTGGCGCTGCCGCGATCGATCTCGCGCGCCAGCAGCGCCGTGCTGTCGCCGTTGGTCTTGGCGAAGCGGCTTATTGCGCGCGCCAGCGCATCGCGTCCGCCCCACAGGGCCGTGCCGCGCTGCCAGTCGACCTGGCCGCCGGCAAAGCCCAGCGCCGCCTGCTGTGGCGCCAGTCCGGTGTCGACGGCGATGTCGAGCAGGCGCGCGATTTCCGCCGTCAGCTTGTGCATTTCCAGCGGCTTGGAGGCAAAACCGTTCATGCCGGCCGTCTGCGCGGCGCGCCGGTCCTGTTCCAGCACGCTGGCCGTCAGGGCGATGATCGGCGTCGGTTTCAGGCCCTGCTCGCGTTCGTGCACGCGGATCAGGCGCGTCGCTTCCAGGCCGTCCATGCGCGGCATCTGCACGTCCATCAGCACGATATCGTAGCTGCCGTTGCGAAATTCGCGCACAGCGCTGTCGCCATCGCCGGCGGTGATCACCTGGTGGCCGGCCGCGCCCAGGCTGATCATCTGCAGTTCGATATTTTGCGGTACGTCGTCGGCCGCCAGGATGCGCAGCGGCGGCAAGGCCAGCGCCGGCTGTTCGCTGCGGCGCAGCACCACCTTGCCGGCCGCCAGCGGCAGCAGCACGTGGAACACGCTGCCCACGCCGAGCGTGCTTTCGACCGTGATGGTGCCCCCCATCAGTTCGACCAGCTGCAGCGAGATGGTGGTGCCCAGGCCCGTGCCGCCGAAGCGGCGGCTCATCGAGGAATCGGCCTGGGTAAATGGCGCGAAGATCTTGTCGAGGCGGTCGGCCGGAATGCCGATACCCGTGTCGTGCACGGCGACATGCACGCTGGCGCCGCGCATGTCGACGGCAACACGCACCTGGCCCGCTTCGGTGAACTTGACGGCGTTGCCGATCAGGTTGGTCAGCACCTGCTGGATGCGGCGCGCGTCGCCGAGGAAGAACTGGCCGGCGCGCGGATCGTAGTCGACCAGCAGCTCGATCTCCTTGTTGTGGGCCGTGATGCGCAGCGAGGCGGCCACGTGGTCGACCAGGTCGGGCAGCGAAAAGTCCACCAGTTCCAGTTCGGTCGCGCCCTTTTCCAGCTTGGCCGTGTCGAGGATGTCGTTGAGCAGCTCCAGCAGCGAACGGGCCGACTGGCGCACGGTGGTCAGGTGGCGCCGCTGCAGGCTGTCCAGCGCCGTGCCCAGCAACACTTCCGTGAAGCCGATGATGGCGTTCATCGGCGTGCGGATCTCATGGCTCATGTTGGCCAGGAACGAGGTTTTTGACTCGGCCGCCAGTTCGGCGCGGTCCTTGGCGGCGCGCAGGTTTTCCTGCATGGCGCGCTGCTCGCTGATGTCGGTGGCCAGCTTGACCACCTTGAACGGCTTGCCGTCGGCATTGAAGATCGGGTTGTACGAGGCCTGGATGCTGATCTTCTTGCCGTCCCTGCCAATGCGGTTGTATTCGGCGGCGTCGAATTCGCCATTGCCCAGGCGCTGCCAGAACAAGGGATAGTCTTCGGACTGCACGTAGTCCGGTTCGCAGAACATGCTGTGATGCTGGCCCAGCACTTCGTCCAGCCGGTAGCCGACCAGATCGAGGAAGTTCTGGTTGGCGGCCAGCACCCTGCCCTGCAGGTCGAATTCGATCACCGCCATGGCGCGCGAAATGGCCGTGACCTTGCCTTCGTATTCGGCGTTGCGCAATTCGCTTTCGGTGATGTCGAGGATGACGCCGTCGATCCAGCGCACCACGCCGTCGTTGTCCAGCACCGGGCCGCTGCTTTCACGCACCCAGCGTTCGCGCCCGTCGCGGTGGATCATGCGGTAGACGTTTTCAAAGTCGCGTTTCTGGCCGGCCGCCTGCACGCAGGTGTCGTTGACGCGCTGGCGGTCGTCCGGATGGACGATGTCGAACATCCTGACCCTGCCCTCGATGAAATCCTCGGGCATCCAGCCGGTCAGGTTATAGACGGCGTCGCTGATGAAGATCATCTGCCAGTCCGGCGCAAAGCTGCTGTGGAACGATACGCCCGGAATATTGCGGATCAGGGTGCGGTACTGGCGCTCGCTGTCCTTCAGCGCCTGCTCCATGTTGCGCGACGAGCGCATGTCGGTGACGAAGGCCACGAACAGCGGCTGGCCCGGCGTGTCGATCTTGCCGATGGCGACGCGGATCGGCAGCATGGCGCCATCCTTGTGGCGACCTTCCAGCTCGCGGCCGCTGTGCAGGATGCGCGAGATACCGGTGGCCACATATTCGCGCAGATAGCCCTGGTAGATGGCCGCGTCGTCATCCTGCAGCAGCAGGTTGGCGTCGCGCCCGAGCATCTCGGCTTCGCGCCAGCCGAACAGCGCTTCGGCGGCCGGATTGAACGAGCGCACCTTGCCCTGGCCGTCGATGGTGATCAGGCCGTCGGCGGCCGTGTCGACGATGGCGCGCAGGCGCGATTCGCCCGCATTCGCATGGCGCAGCAGCTGGCGGTAGCGCAGCAGGCCATTGGCGGCGGCGACGAACACGGTCAGGGTAACGGTGATCAGGGCCACCGCCAGCGCGATGAACGAGGCCTGCACCGTGATGGTGCTGCTGCCTGCGGCCGGCATGCCCGAAAAGCGCGCCGCCAGCATGCCGGTGTAATGCATGCCCGAGATGGCCAGGCCCATCACCACGCTGCTGGCCAGCAGCGCCGTCATCGGGCGCAACTGCAAGCGCGAGGCGGCCAGGCCGAAGCGTATCCACAAGGCCAGCACGGCCATGACGATGGCCACCACCAGCGACAGCGCGAACAGCCATGGCTCATAGTGCAGGTCCAGTGCGCTCTGCATGGCGGCCATGCCGCTGTAATGCATGGAGCCGATGCCGGTGCCGACCAGGACGCCGCCGACCAGCAATTGCGGCACGCTGATCCGCGGGCGCGCCAGCAGGTGCAGCGCGACCCAGGATGCGGCCATGCCCGGCAACATCGACAACAGGGTCAACCGAGGCTCGAAGGTGACATGGGTGCACAGGTCGAACGCCAGCATGCCGATGAAATGCATCGACCAGATGCCGCCGCCCAGCGCAATGGCGCCCGTGACGATGGCCGTCTGGCGCTGCAGCCGCATGTCGCTGTCGCGCGCCATGCCGGCCACTTGCAGCGCCATGAACGAGGCGAAGATGGCGATGGCGATGGAGATGAATACCAGCCCCGCGTCATGGGTGCCGTACTGGTAAGGCATCGAGGCCGGGCCTGTCGCGAACATTGAACTGAGCATGTGCTTCCGTGAGCATAAGATTAACAAGCGGCGCAACGCGCGCCAGGGGCGCCACTATCGCAACCATCAGGCGACGCGGCAAACAGGAACAGGGAGTATCGACCGGATGATGGCACGGTCACCAGCCCGCGTTTTCGGGGCGGGAAAAGATGTCTTCCAGATGCCTCCCGGGAATGGGAAAAGCGGCATGCGTGCAAACCCCGGCGCGGCCAGTGAAAAAAGCGGCAACCAGCGTGACGATGATGAATCTGACGAAGGAAGATTATAGTTGCTTTTGGAAAATATTCATAGGACTTCAGCAAGTCCATGGCAAGCAAGACAAGGTTTTGCGGCGATTATGCGACAGCGCTCGGGCCGGCGCCGTGGCGCCGGCCAGTCTACTGCTACAGCTTGTAATTGAGCGTCAGCAGCGCGCTGCGCGGCGCGCCATAGCGTGCCAGGCCGCCCGACCAGCTGTAGCCCAGCGCCTGGTAATAATGGCGGTCGAAGACATTGTCGACATTCAGGCGCAGCTGCAGCTTGTCGTTGATGCGGTAGCCGGCGGTGAGTCCCGCCACCATATACGCACCCTGCGAGGTATAAAAACCCGTCTCGCGGCGGAACATCCTGTCCTGCGCCTGGATCGACGCGCCCACGCTCCATGGCGCCAGGCTGCCGCCCGGCTGCCAGGTGGCCGACAGCTTGAGCAGCTGTTTCGGTTCGTCGGTGGCGATGCGCTGGCCGACATTGGCGGCGATATCATCTTTGGTGTACTTGGCCATGACATAGGTATAGCCACCGGCGACCTGCCAGCCCGGCAAGGGCGAGCCGGATACCTGCAGGTCGACGCCTTCGCTTTCCACTTCACCGGCCGCGCGCGCGCAATAGATGGCGCCGCCGGTCGGGCAGTTGCGTTCGTCGGCCATTTCGCGGTTGCGCTGCTTGATGCGGAACAGCGCGGCGCTGGTATTGAGCGCGCCGCCGAAGTACTCGCCCTTGACGCCCACTTCATAGTTGGTGCCGCTAAGCGGCGGCAAGGTATTGCCGTTGACGTCCATGCTGCTTTGCGGCTCGAAGATCTGGGTGCCGCTGACATACACGGAATGATGCTTGTCCAGGTCGTAGACCAGGCCCAGGTAGGGCGTCAGCCTGGCGCTTTCATCGAGGCTGCGGCGCCACGTAAATCGGGTTTCGTACCAGCCGGTGACGTCTTGCGTGTACCAGCCCAGGCGCGCGCCCATCACCAGGTGCAGCGGGTCGGCCAGGCTGAAATTGCCGGCCGCATACAAACCCTTCTCGCGCGTCTTGCGGCCCCAGTTATACGGTTCCAGCACGCCTGCCTGCATGGCATAAGCCCGCGGATTCCAGTTGCGGATATCGATCACGCGCGTGCCGGCGCCTTCCCAGCTCTGGCCCGCGTCGGAATCGTCGTCGCGGTAGCTGGCGCCGATGATCACTTCATGGCGGCGGCCGAACCAGGTGACGGGGCCGCTCGCGCGCAGGTCGGCCACCACCTGGCCGGTGCTGTACTTCCAGCCGGTTTCGGACTGCCGCAGCAGGTAGGTCTGGCCATCGATGCGGCTGTTGGTGGTGTTGCGGGTGGACGATTTGGCGTCGACATGGGTGGCCGCCAGGCGCACCTTCCAGCCGCCTGCCAGCTGGTGTTCCAGGTCGGCGAACAGCACGTCGTTGTCGCGGTCCTGGAAGGAATCGGCGTTGTTCAGAAAGGTCGAGCGGGGCAAGTTCATGTGGCTGCCGTCGGGCAAGGTCGGCAGGCCGACAAAGACGCCGTCGGTGCGCGTGCTCTGGCGTGAAAAGCCCAGGCCCAGGGTGGTATCCGGGCCCAGGTCGGCTTCGACGATGCCGTACACGGTGCCATTCCTGTGCTTGACCACGTCGACAAAGCTGTCGCTGTCGCGCCAGCTGCCGGCCACCCGGCCGCGCAGGCTGCCCGATTCGTTGAGCGTGGAGCTGGCATCGACCGTCACTTGCTTGTCGTTCCAGCTGCCCAGCGCCACCGAGCCATTGAGCAGCGGCGTGGCGGTCGGGCGCTTGCGCACCAGGTTGATGCTGCCGGATGGTGCGCCCGCCCCTTCCATCAGGCCCGTGGCGCCGCGCACCACTTCCACCCGGTCATACATGATCATGTCGGCCGACACATTGCGCTGGTTGAAGCCGGTAACGTCAAGTGGCAGGCCATCGACATTGACGTGGGTCAGCGCAAAGCCGCGCGCATAGTACGAGGTTTCCTGGTCCGTCACGCCGGGCTGCTTGGTATAGATGCCGGGCGTGGCCAGCGCCACGTCCTGCAGGGTGGCGAGATTGAAATCGTCCATCTGCTGGCGCGAAATGACACTGACCGACTGCGGCGTCTGGCGCTGCGACAGCGTCAGGCCGGTCGCCGTGCGCATGTTTTTCGTCGTATACGAACCCGTGCCCTCGGTATTGCGGTCCGCTTCGGCGCTGATGGTAACGGCCGGCATGGTGGCCAGGCTGACGTCCGCCGCCTTGCGCACCACGTAATTGCCATTGCCGCTGTCGATGGCCTCCAGGCCGCTGCCTTCCAGCAGTTTCTGCAGACCCTGCAACGGCGTATGGCGGCCCTGCACGCCCCTGCTGCGCAAGCCGGCGAGCGGCAGTCCCTGGGTCGACAGGTTGACGCCGGCGGCGACCGCATAGCTGGCGAGCGCCGTCTGCAGGTCGCCGGCGGCGATCCGGACCTCGCGCGCGCCGGCGGCCGTGGTGGTTTCCGCAGCGCGGGCCGGCTGCGGCACGATGCCGAGCGCGGTCGAGGCGCCCATCAACAGGACCAGGGCGGCGCGCACGGCGCGGGCGGTGGGGTGCAATGGAATCGGTGTAGCGCAAGCGTGGTGCGGCAAAAGCATGGAGTCCCTTTCTATCGTCAGAAGTAGCGTTCTATCTGTTATGACGAAGCAGAATCAAAAAAGGGACATGCAACGCCAACTCTTCACGCCGGCCCGACGCTGACCCAGTACGGCGTGCGCAGGCTGACACGGATCGGCAGGGAAACCTGCAGCAGCGCCAGTATCCGGTCGGTATCGTTGAGCTGGAAAATGCCGTCGACCGGCAGCCGCGCCACGGCCGGGTCGCAGCGCACGACGCCACTCCGGTAGCGCGCGAGCTGCGCCAGCACCTCGCCCAGCGGCGTGCGGTCAGCGATCAGCACGCCCTGCAACCAGGCCTCGCTGCCGGCCGCCGCGGCGGCAATGCCGGCCACCGCGTTACTGTCAAAACTGGCTTGCCAGCCGCTGTCGACGGTGCGCGCGGCATGCCGCGCCTGCGCCGGCACGATTTCCACCGCGCCCTGCGTCACGCACACATGCGTGCGCGGCGAGAACAGGCCGCCTTCCTGGCGCACGGCAAAGCGCGTGCCGAGGGCGCGCACGCTGCCATTGGCCGAGCGCACCATCAGCGGGCGCGCCACCCTGGCCGGGTCCGGCGCGCTGCGCAGATGGATTTCGCCCGCGTGCAGCACGATCAAGCGGGTCGTATCGTCGAAGGCCACGTCGATGGCGGTGGCGGTATTGAGGGCCAGCTGGGTGCCGTCGGGCAGCAGCACCTGGCGGATCTCGCCGGTGGCGGTGCTGATGCCGGCGCGCCAGGATTGCCACCACGGCGAGCGGCTGGCCAGCAGCAAAGGCGGCGCGGCGCAGGCGATCAGTATCGCCAGCTGCTTGACGGCGCGGCGGCGTTGTCCTTGCGGCTGCTGCTGGCGCAAGGCGGGCGGCACGATGGCCAGTGTCTGGCACAGCAATTGGGCGCGCCGCCAGGCCTCGAGGTGAGCGGGATGGCTGTTGCGCCAGGCCTCGAATGCCTGCTGCTCGGCGGCGCTCAAGGCACCGTCGCGCAGGCGCACCAGCCACTGCGCCGCCTCGCGCGCCGCGCCGGGATCGATCGCGGCGCTCACAATATCAGCAGGATGCACTGCTCGAAGGCCTGCACCATATGGCGCTTGACGGTGCGCTCGCTGATACCGAGACGCGCCGCGATCTCGGCGTAGCCCATGTCATCGACATGGGCCATCAGAAAGGCGCTGCGCACCGCATCGGGCAAGCCATCGAGCATGGCGTCCAGGCGCTGCAACGCCTGCAGGATGATCAAACGCTCTTCCGGCGACTGCATCAGCAGTTCCGGCTGCTGCGCCAGCACTTCGAGCCAGGCCTGTTCCAGCGACAGGCGCCGGTAGTGGTCGATCAATAAACGCTGCGCCACGGTCGTCAGGTAGGCGCGCGGTTCGCGCAAGGCCGGCATGGCCGGCTGCGGTGCCGCCAGCAGCCGCACGAAGGTATCGTGCGCCAGGTCGGCCGCCTGGTCGGCGCAGGGCAGCTTGCCGCGCAGCCAGCGCAACAGCCAGCCATGGTGGCTGCTGTAGATGCCGGCGATGGCCTGGCTGGACTGCGCAATATGCACGACGGGCTCCTGCTCAATTGAGAATAATTCTCATTATCTCAAGTGTAACCGCACCGCGTCAATGCCCTTGCGGCATCGCCAGCGCTTGTTGCGGTAGCGCTACATGCTCATCACCTTGTCCGGCGTCATCGGCGTGCTGCGTACCCGCTTGCCGGTGGCGTGATAGATGGCGTTGGAAATCGCCGCCGCCACGCCGACAATGCCGATCTCGCCCACGCCCTTGGCCCCCAGGCGGCTGACGATGCGGTCGTCCTCCTGCACGAAGATGACGTCGATATCGTGGATATCGGCGTTTACCGCCACATGGTATTCGCCCAGGCTGTGGTTCATGAAGCGGCCCAGCGCATGGTCCATCTGGGTTTCTTCGTGCAGCGCCTGGCTGATGCCCCACACCACGGCGCCGCTGACCTGGCTGGCGGCCGTCTTGGTATTGATGATGCGCCCGGCCGCCACCGCGCTGACCACGCGCGTGACCCGCACCGTGCCGAACTCCTCGTCCACCCGTACTTCGCAGAACACGGCCGAATGCACGGCGCGCGTGTATTTGCGCTGTTGCAGCATGTTCGGCAGCAGCAAATATTTTTCCTCGACCTTCGCCATCTCGGCCGCAGGCAGCAAGGCTGTCAGCGCGATACCCGTTTCCTGTTCGCGGCGCAGCCGCACGCGCCCCTCGACAAACTCCACGTCGGCAAAGCGCGCTTTCGGAAATGGCGAATCGGGCAACTGCCTGGCCAGCTTGAACAGCGTCTTTTTGAGTTTTTCACAGGCACCCTGCACCGCCGAACCGACCGTGGCCACATGCGAGGAACCGCCTTCGATCGGCGCCACCGGCAAGGTGGAGTCGCCGAGCTGGAAGGCCACGTGTTCCAGCGGCAGGCCCATTTCCTCGGCCGCGATGGTGGCCATCACGGTGTACGTGCCGGTGCCGATATCGGTGGCCGCGCTGCTGACCACCAGCCGCCCGTCCGCATGCAGCACCGCGCTGGCGCGGGCAAACATCTGCATCGCGTCCCAGATGCCGGTCGCCATGCCCCAGCCCACCCACTCCGTGCCTTCCTTGCGGCTGCGCGGCGCCAGCGGACGCCGGCTCCAGCCGAAGCGCTCGGCGCCCTGCGCGTAACAGGCGCGCAGCTCCTTGGTCGAATACGGCAGGTCGTCGACGGGATTGGACTCGGCATAATTCTTCAGCCGGAAGGCCAGCGGGTCCATGCCCACCTGGTATGACAATTCATCCATCGCCACTTCCAGCGCATGCACGCCGTGGGCCGCGCCGGGCGCGCGCATGTCCATCGGACTGAACTGGTCCAGGTCGACCAATTGATAGCCGAGGCGGATATTCTCGCAGGCGTACAGCTGGCCCGACCAGTTCACCACCGCTTCCACATAGTCCTCGAAGCGCGAGGTTTCAGCCGTGGCGTCGTGCGCGATGGCCTGCAGCACGCCGTCGCGGCTGGCCGCCAGTTTGACGCGCTGCCAGGTTTCGGGCCGGTGGCCGAAGGTAAACATCTGCTGGCGCGTCATCACCACCCTCACCGAACGCTGCAGTTTCAAGGCCGCCATCACCGCCAGCGGCAGCTGGTACTGGGGCCGCAAACCGGCACCAAACGCGCCGCCCACATAGGGGTTGCGCACCGTGACTTCGGATTTCGACAGGCCGAACACGCGCGACACATACCAGCGGCTGTTCTGCGAGCTTTGCGTCTTGTCGTAGATGGTCAGATGGCCGTCGGCCGCGCGGATCACGGTCGACGCAAACAGCTCCATCGGGTTGTGGTGCTCCACGCCGCTATAGTATTCGGCATCGATCTTGCAGTCGGCGTCCTGCCACGCCTGCTCCGCGTGGCCTTTTTCATCGGGCGGCGGGGTGTAGCCAGCCTTCAGCCCCTTCGGCTTGTGCGGCCGCGACAGATAATTGAGCAGCCCCGTTTCATGCGGTTCTTCCGCATAACGGACTGTCACCAGCGCCGCCGCATGGCGCGCCGCTTCGAACGTTTCGGCCACCACCAGCGCCACCGGCTGGCCATTGCTGACGACCTGCTCGTCGTACAGGGGCCGGAACGGCGCGCCGCCGGGGGCCGTCATGTCCTTGTAGAACAGGTCGAAACTGCGCATTTTCGGCCGGTTCAGATAGGTGATCACCTCGACCACGCCGGGCTGCGCCAGCGCAGCGCTGGTGTCGAACGAAATAATGCGCCCTTTGGTGATGGTGCTGTTGACCACCACGCCGTGCAGCAAGTCGTCAGTGAGGAATTCGGCCGCATAGCGCGCCGCGCCCGTCACCTTGTCGCGCCCGTCCACGCGCGGCACGGCGGTGCCGGTTTTTACATAGCCGGTACCCGCGTCCGCCACCGGCGTGCGCAGTTCCGGGATCAATGCTGTCGTCGCCGTGCTCATGCCGCTCCCCTTGCCATCACCGTGCCGCCATGGCCCGTATTGTCCTGCGTGCCGGCCACCGCCATGTTCAGTGCGCGCACGATGGCGCGCCGCGCCATGACGATCTTGAAATCGTTGCCGCCCTGCCCCAGCGCCCCATCCAGCAGGCGGTCGGCAAAGGCGCCGAAGCGGGCCGGATCGGGCGGGCCCTGAAGCAGCGCTTCCGCCTCCGGCAGGCGCCACGGCTTGTGCGCCACGCCGCCCAGCGCCACGCGCCCTTCGCGGATCGCGCCGTCCTCGCCGATATCGAGCATGGCCGCCACCGACACCAGCGCAAACGCATACGAAGCGCGCTCGCGCAGCTTCAGGTAGACCGAGTGCGCCGCAAACTGCGGCGCCGCCGGCAGCGCGATATGCGTGATCAGTTCGTCCGGCGCCAGGTTGGTGTCGATCTGCGGCTGGTCGCCGGGCAGGCGGTGGAATTGGCCGAAAGGAATCGCCCGCTCGCCATTGCCGGACGCCACATGCACCACGGCGTCGAGCGCGCGCAGCGCCACGCACATGTCGGACGGGTGCGTCGCGATGCAGGAATCGCTGGCGCCGAGGATGGCGTGCTGGCGCGAAATGCCGCCGATGGCCGGGCAACCGCTGCCCGGTTCGCGCTTGTTGCACGGCACGCCAACGTCGTAGAAATAATGGCAGCGCGTGCGCTGCAGCAGGTTGCCGCCATTGCTGGCCATATTGCGGATCTGCGGCGAGGCGCCGGCCAGGATGGCCGCGCTCAATAGCGGCGCGCGTTCCAGCACCAGCGGATGGGCGGCGGTGGCCGCATTGCGCGCCAGCGCACCCAGCCGCAGGCCGCCATCGTCATCGGCTTCGATGGCGTCCAGCGCCAGCCGGTTGATATCGACCAGGCGCTGCGGCAGCATCACGCGTTCCTTCATCAGGTCGACCAGGTTGGTGCCGCCGGCGATAAAGCGCGCCCCTTCGGCACGGATCTGCGTCAATGCGGCGGCCTGGTCGAACGGCACCACGAACGAAAGCGGATTCATGCGGGCACCATGCCGACCGGCGCGCTGGCCTGGCCGTCCTGTGTTTCCGCGGGCAGTTGCATCACGTCAGCCAGCGCCGCGACAATCTGCGGATAGGCGCCGCAGCGGCAGATATTGCCGCTCATCAGTTCGCGCACCTGGGCGCGCGTCGTGGCCTGCCCTTCGGCGATCAGCCCCATGCCGGAACACAGCTGGCCCGGAGTGCAGTAGCCGCATTGAAAAGCGTCGTGGGCGATAAAGGCCTGCTGCAGCGGATGCAGTTCCGTGCCTTCGGCCAACCCTTCGACGGTGGTGATCTCGCGGCCTTCCTGCATCAGCGCCAGCGTCAGGCATGAATTGATGCGCTTGCCATCGACCAGCACCGTGCAGGCGCCGCACTGGCCGTGGTCGCAGCCCTTCTTGGTGCCGGTCAGGGCCAGGCGGTCGCGCAGCAGGTCGAGCAGGCTGACCCAGGCTTCGACATGCAGCTGGTGCTGCCGGCCATTGATGTTCAGCTTGAGCGGATACAGCGGCACCGGCGGTGCGGCGTGAGCGGGGGAAACAGGCGTGGCGGGCAAACGGTTATCCATGGCAAACCCTTCCAGATAGATCGTGGGAATGCCTGAATATTAAGATTGTAGCGACGGTTCTTATATGCGGTCCCGCACATATGGACGAATCAGGAAAATTGCGGCGCTTGCCGGCGCACTCAAGCTTGCGGCGTGGCCCGTCTTTTCCAGTCAAACGCCGGCAGATTGATCCTGGTCCGCGTCGAACCATCCCAGTCGACAGCAAAGCCGGCCTGGCGCAATGCTTCGGCAATCACCTGGCCCACCCGCACGCTGCGCGCCTCGTCGTCGGCAAGGTCGCCAAAGGCCAGCATCACGCCATGGCCCTCGATGGCGCGCTCGACATCCTGGCCGTGATAAAAACAAAACCCTGTGTAGTGCCCCTCGGGGGCGTCCGCCACGGCTTCGGCCACGTCGGAATGGCCATCGGACATGGTGTAGCCGGCGTTGGCCAGCGCGCAGATGCCCTGTTCATGCAGTGCGTAAAAGACCCTGTCGAGCCGGTCGCAATCGGTGACGGCCGGCCATTGACGTTCCGCCCGCTGTTTCTCGCGCAGGCAGGGGCCGATCAGCGATCTCAATTCGTCGACATCGCAATCGTCGTCCACGATATCGTCCATCATCTGCTCGATATCGCCCTGCGTATAAAACCCGGACCAGACCCATTGCCTGACGCTGTCGGCCACGTGTTGTTCGCTGTCGGTCATCCATCGTTCCGTTTCACGGGCTTGAGCGCCAGCACCAGGGGAATCGCGAGCGGCCCCAGCAAGGTCACCACCGCGGCCATGGAAGTGGTGGTTTTCAAGTTGCGGCGCTTGGCAATGAAGAGGCAGGCAAAAGCGGACATGGTCCAGATCAGGGCGGGAATATAGGCAGTCATGGCGCACTCCTCAGTCAGGTTATCGGAATAAAAGCCATCCTGACATGGATAGCTTGATGACACAATGCAGAATGACGTTTCGGCGCCATGGTTCGCCGCCAGCAGAGGAATTTTCAGCCATTCTTAAGCCTGGACATCACGCTTCCCGGCACCGCAAGCATAGCGCGTGGCCAGTTCCCCGGGACTGATGTCCAGTTCGCTGTGACTGAGCGGTTGTGATTCAGCTGGTTCAGGCATCGAGTGGGGTCGGTTGATTTTTCAGCTATCGGCGTCGGGCAGGCATCGCCTTCCACTACAGGCGATGCCTTGATTTCTGGTGCTGCTCGACCAGTATTTTGGCGGTCATCAAGGTCACGCCATACGCGAGTTTTCAAGTACTTTTCACATTGAAAAGAATACTACCAAGCAACGGTGCAAAAGCCCCCAAGCAGCCATTCAATGTGCGGAAATCTGTGGCGCGGCGCGTGTCTGGTATCAAGCCGTGCGCAAGCGAACGTTCTTGTGGATTTTAAAGTCGGCGCTACTGCTCGAATAATCAAGCACATCCAGACTGGCAATCGTCTTTTGGAGAAAGTCCAGCGACTCCGGTTTTTGTTTGCCGGACCAGTACCCCGGAGGCGCCAGCACGAAGCGCGCATTTTCGCCGTGGAAGATAATCGTGCCTTGCGCGCCATATTCAATTTTTCTCACCTGATCCCAGTCCATCCGGTAGCGGCCATGAATGGTGCGCTGCTCGATGTACTTCCCGGACATTTCAAAACTGCCGGCACTGGCCATCAGATAAAGTCCCATCAGCACGAAAACCATCCCGAATGCGGCGGTCGAATATTGCCCCTCCAATAATGCGCTCACGGCGCAGGTACCGAACAAGGCAGCGGCTGCAACACCAATAATGAGATACATGGGGACAGCGATACGATATGAATTGTTCAAGTCAGTTTCCAGCTTCTTTTTCCTGCAGGTTTCACCATCGTTGTCTGTCAGACCGGTGTTGTCGACCATGCAGCATCGTGCGGCCCTGCCTGCCGATAGTAGCATGAAAAAAGCCCGCTTCCAGTGGCAAGCGGGCTTCAACGGGGTTACAAATTACTCAGTTCAATGCTGGCCGATCTTGGTGATCTTCAGCGAGTTGGTGCCGCCCACCTTGCCCATCGGCTCGCCCCAGGTCAGTACCACGGTGTCGCCTTTCGACACCACCTTGTGCTCGACCAGCAGCGCTTCGGCCTGGCTCAGGACCTTGTCGCGGTCGGTGCCCGAACCCAGTTCGATGGTGCTGACGTTGCGGTACAAGGCCAGCTTGCGGCGCGTGGCCACGCTGGGCGTCAGCGCCACGATGGGGATATCGATATTGCAGCGGCTCATCCACAAGGCGGTCGAGCCCGACTCCGTCAGGGTGGCGATGGCTTTCACGCGCAGGTGGTAGGCGGTGAACAGGGCGCCATAGGCGATCGACTGGTCGATGCGGGTAAAGGTGGCGTTCAGGAAATCGGCATCGAGCTTGACAGTGTCCCATTTTTCCGCGTCCAGGCAGATGGCGGCCATCGCTTCGACGGTTTCGATCGGATAGCGGCCCGACGCGGTCTCGGCCGAGGTCATCACGGCGTCGGTGCCGTCCAGCACGGCGTTGGCCACGTCGGATACTTCGGCGCGGGTCGGCACGGCGTTGACGATCATCGATTCCATCATCTGCGTGGCGGTAATGGCCAGTTTATTGGACACGCGCGCCATCTTGATCATGCGCTTTTGCAGGGCCGGCACGGCCGCATTGCCCACTTCCACGGCCAGGTCGCCACGCGCGACCATGATGCCGTCGGAGGCGTCGAGGATTTCCTGCAGCGCGGGAATCGCTTCGGCGCGCTCGATCTTGGCGATCATCATCGGCTTGTGGTCCCACGCTTCGCCGGCGATATTGGCCAGCTGGCGCGCCATCACCATGTCGGTGGCGTTTTTCGGGAACGACACGGCCACGTAGTCGGCCTGGAAGCTCATGGCGGTCTTGACGTCTTCCATGTCTTTTGCCGTCAGTGCCGGTGCGGAGAGCCCGCCGCCCTGGCGGTTGATGCCCTTGTTGTTCGACAGCTCGCCGCCGATTTTCACGGTGGTGTGGATTTCGCTGCCGATGACCTTGTCGACCGTCAGCACGATCAGACCGTCATTCAACAACAGCACGTCGGCGGCGCGCAGGTCGCGCGGCAGTTCCTTGTAGTCCAGGCCGCAGCGTTCCTGGTTGCCCAGTTCGCCGTTTTCGCCCCATTTCGAGTCCAGCACGAACTTGGCGCCGTTTTCCAGGAAAATCTTGCCTTCTTCAAACTTGCCGACGCGAATTTTCGGACCTTGCAAGTCGGCCATGATGGCCACTTCGCGGCCGCACAGGGTCGCCGCTTCGCGCACCATGCGCGCGCGGTCGATATGGTCCTGCGCCTTGCCGTGCGAAAAATTCAGCCGCACCACGTCGACGCCGGCCTTGAACATGCGCACCAGGGTGTCGATGTCGTTGGAGGCGGGGCCGATGGTGGCGACGATCTTGGTCGCGCGTTGCTGGGTTTGCAGAGTCATGATGGGTGCTTTCTATAAAAGGTCATGCGACGGCCAGCCTTGTGGGCTGGCCGATTACACTGTTGGGGAGAGAATACTTAACCGCTGTTGCGCAAGCCCGCCGCAATGCCATTGATCGACAAATGGATGCCCGTACGTGCCGCCGCGTCCTGCTTGCCTTCGCGGAAGCGTTTCAGCAATTCCACCTGCACGTGGTTGAGCGGGTCGATATACGGGAAGCGGTGGCGGATCGAACGCTGCAGCAGCGGGTTGGCTTGCTGCAACTCTTCCTGGCCCGTGATCAGTTTCAGGGCGTCCAGCGTGGCCGCATATTCGGCGCGGATGCGCGTGAAAATGGCCGTGCGCAAGGCTTCGTCCTTGACCAGCTCGGCATACTTGCCGGCAATCGCGATATCGCTCTTGGCCAGCACCATATCCATGTTCGACAGCAGGGAGGTAAAGAATGGCCAGTCCTGGTACATGCCGCGCAGCAGTTCGGCGCCCGTGTCCGGATGCGCCTTGACATACGCTTGCACGGCCGAACCGAAACCGAACCAGCCCGGCAGCATCAAACGGCATTGCGCCCAGCTCAAGACCCAGGGAATCGCGCGCAGGTCTTCGATCGAGGTCGATTTCTTGCGCGAGGCCGGGCGGCTGCCGATATTCAACGCGGCGATTTCCGCGATCACGGTCGACTCCCAGAAATACTGCTCGAAGCCTTCGGTGCCGTAGACCAGCTCGCGATACGCGTTCAACGCCGTGCCCGAGAGTTCTTCCATCGCGGCCAGATGGCCGGCGCCGGCCGAGGCGCTAGGCTGCAGCTGTTCTTGCGGCAGCAGGGTCGATTGGATCGTTGCGGCGACCAGCACTTCCAGGTTGCGGCGCCCCACTTCCGGATTCGCATACTTGGCGGTAATGACTTCGCCCTGCTCCGTCAGGCGGATCTGGCCTTGCACGGCGCCGGCCGGCTGGGCCAGGATGGCTTCATAGCTGGGGCCGCCACCACGGCCGACCGAACCGCCGCGGCCATGGAACAAGCGCAGTTTGACCTGGTGCTCCCTGAACACGTTGACCAGTTCGATCTCCGCCTTGTACAGTTCCCAGCCCGAGGTCAGGAAACCGCCGTCCTTGTTGCTGTCCGAATAGCCCAGCATGACTTCCTGCTGGCGGCCACGCGAGGCCAGCAGGCCGCCGTAGAACGGCAGGCCAAACGCGCGCGCCATGATGGCCGGGCCGGCGCGCAAGTCGGCTATGGTTTCGAACAGCGGGATGATATTGACGTCCACTTCCAGCTTGTCCTGGCGCAGCAGACCCACTTCTTTCAGCAGCAGCGCCACTTCCAGCAGGTCCGACACGCTGGCCGCCTTCGAGATAATGCAGTTCGGCACCGACTCGCGGCCATATTTCGCATGCGCCTCGCGTACGGCGCGGAAGATGTCGAGCTCGCCCGTGGTTTCTTCCGAATACTGCGCATACGGCGACATCAGCAGGCGCGGCGAAGCCAGTTCCTTCAGCAGCAAGGCGATACGCGCTTCTTCGTCCAGCTCGAGGTAGGCCAGGCCAGGCTGCACGCCGGCAAACAGTTCGCCCACCACGCGCTCGTGTACGTCGGAATTCTGGCGCAGATCCAGCGGCGCCAGCGAAAAGCCGAACACCTTGACGGCGCGGCGCAGCTGGCGCAAGCGGCCACGGGCCAGCGCGCGCAGGCCGTTGGCCACCAGCGAGTGATGCACCACGTCCAGGTCGGCCAGCAGTTCGCCGGCCGAGGCGTATGGCTGCACGCCGTCAGCCTGCTTGCCCTTGCCACAAAGAACAAAACGCGCCGCTTCCACGCGCGCCACCACGCCGTGCAGGGCGCGGCGGTAGGGTTCATCGGCGCGGTGCGGCGAGGCGTCGGCCGAGCGTTCGGCCAGATCCGCCAGGTCCGCGCTGCAGCCATTGAGTTTTTGCGCCAGCGACAGTTGCGAAGCCAGTTTGCGCAATTCTTCCAGGTAGAAACCGAAGACCTTGCCGGCCTGCTGCTGCAAGGTGCTGCGCAGGATATCGGCCGTCACGAACGGGTTGCCGTCGCGGTCGCCACCGATCCAGCTGCCCACCTTCATAAAGTTGGGCAATTCGACGTCTTCCCAGCGCGCATCGCGCTGGGCCAGCATGGTTTCCAGCGAGGAATACAGCTGCGGCAGTTCGCGCAAGATCGTATGGTCGTAAAAGGACAGGCCGTTTTCCACCTCGTCCATCACCGACAGCTTGGTGGTGCGCAGCAAGCGCGTTTGCCACAGGGTGACGATGCCGCGCCCCAGCGCTTCCTCGTTCTGCTCGGCTTCCTCGGGCGTCATCTGCACGCGGTCGCGTTCGTTCAGCAGGCGCGCGATGGCCAGCTGGCAATTCTGGATGCTCTTGCGCTGTACTTCGGTCGGGTGCGCCGTGAAGACGGGGCTGACAAACGCGTCGTCGAAAAACGTTTCCAGCGCATCGGCCTTGCCGGCGTCAAACACATTGCCGACGGCATGGCGCAAGCTGCCCTGGCGCGGCGGCGAGCCGGCGATCAGATGGGCGCGCGTGCGGCGGATATGGTGCTGGTCTTCGGCAATATTGGCCAGCAGCGAGAAGTAGCTGAAGGCGCGGATGAGTTGCGTGGTTTCTTCCTGCGACATGCTTTCCAGCGCGTCGGACAATTGCGCGCGCGCCGCTTCATCATTGTCGCGGCGAAAACGGATCGCCAACTGACGCACGTTTTCGATGCCGTCGAAGGCGGCATCGCCCAGCTGGCTGCGGATGGCGTCGCCCAGCAGGCGGCCCAGCTGGCGGATATCACTGCTGAGCAGTTCGTCTTTTACTTCATTCATTTGCATGGTAGTCATTCCCGGGGCAGCCGCAAGCGGACCGCACTGATTGCGCATATGCACTTTCCGTCAAGGAAAACACATTCTTCAATTTGTAGTAAATTTACTTCAATGCCCTGGCATCTCCTTCATTATGCGCCCTTTTTCCATGCAAAAAGGGTGTTACAGGGCTTGCTGCCTGCTTGTTCGTGGGTTCTTGCTCCAACAATATGAAAATTTACTACGCATTTAGCCGAAATGCAATCTGCTTTTCATCCGCACGCCATGAAAACGACGTTCTTTTGCTGTATGCTGGCGCAAGAAACAAGGATGTATTCCACATCTTTACAACCTCAACTTGCCATGCGACTGACCGCCTATACCGACTACACCCTGCGCACCCTGATGTACCTGGGCGCCAACCGCGACCGGCTGGTCACCATCCAGGATATCGCCGACCTGCACCTGATTTCAAAAAATCATCTGATGAAGGTGGTGCATCAATTGGGCCTGTCCGGCATCGTGGAAACCGTGCGGGGCCGCAACGGCGGGCTGCGCCTGGCGCGCGAGCCGTCCGAGATCAATATCGGTACCGTGGTGAGGGAAACGGAAAGCGATTTTTTCATGGCCGAGTGTTTTAACAAGGAAAACAATACCTGCCCGCTGACACCCGACTGCAAGCTGAAATCAGCACTCGGCCAGGCCACGGGGGCCTTCCTGGCCGTACTGGACCAGGTGACCCTGGCGACCATCCTGGCGCCGGCGCCGGCCGCGCTGGCGGGCGTGATTCCCCTGAAACTGGCGAACTGAAACCGGCCGGTTCAGGACTGCGGCGGGCTGACCAGCAGCGCAAGCAGCGCCGGCAAATCCACCGGCTTGACCAGGTGATGATCAAAACCGGCGTCCAGCGCGCGCTGGCGGTCTTCCGCCTTGCCGTAGCCGGTCAGCGCCAGCAGCCGCGCCCGGGCGGTATCGGCGCTGGCGCGCAGGCGCCGCGCCAGCTCATAGCCATCCATGCCGGGCAAACCAATATCGAGGATATACACGTCGAAATGGCGCGCGGCCGCCAGGCGCAGCACGCTGGCGCCGTCATGGACGATGGTCACCTCGAAGCCGCGCGCCCGCAGCAAGGCGCCCAGCATCTGCGCGCCATCGACGTGGTCGTCCAGCAGCAACAGTGTCGGCAAGCTTGCACCAGCCGGCGGCAAGGTGTCCGCCGCGCCTGCCTGCACCGGCACGCTGTCGTGCGCCGCCGCACTGGAGAGCGGCAGACAGACAGTCAGGGTGCTGCCCTGGCCCAGCCCGCCGCTACGCGCCCGCGCGCTGCCGCCATGCAATTGGGCAATGCGCTGCACCAGCGCCAGGCCCAGCCCCAGGCCACCCTGGGCGCGGTCCGGCGTGCGCTCGGCCTGCACGAACAGCTCGAACACATGCGGCAGCAAATCGGCCGACATGCCGATGCCGTCGTCGCTGACGGTAATGCAGGCCTGGCCGTTTTCGAGCCGCAGGGACAGGCCGAGATGGCCGCCGGGCGGCGTATATTTGGCGGCATTGGCCAGCAGGTTGGCCACCACCTGTACCAGCCTGGTCCGGTCGCCATGCACCGGCAGCGGCGCCGGCGGCAAGGCCAGCGCCAGCTGGTGGCCGCGCACCTCGATCGCCGGGCGCACCTGTTCGATGGCGCCATGCAGCACCTCGCGCAGGTCGAGCACGCGCCGGTCCAGCCGCACCAGGCCGCGCGTCACGCGCGACACGTCGAGCAGATCATCGACCAGGTTGGTCAGGTGGCGCACCTGGCGCTGGATCACGCCGGCCGATTTTTGCACGCGCTGCGGGTCGCTTGCACCCAGCATCAGCAACTGCGCCGCGCTGCTGATGGGCGCCAGCGGATTGCGCAGCTCGTGCGCCAGCATTGCCAGAAATTCGTCCTTGCGCACGCCGAGCCGGCGCAGCTCGTCCTCGGCCCGCTTCTGGTCGTCGATATCGGTGCAGGTGCCCATCCAGCGTGTAATGCCGCCAAAGTGGTCGCGCACCGGCAAGGCCCTGCCCAGCACCCAGCGGTAGACGCCGCTGTGGTGGCGCAAGCGGTACTGGATTTCATAGACCTTGCCGCTGGCCAGGCTATCGTGCCAGGCGTCCCAGGCGCGCGCGCGGTCGTCGGGATGGAAAATATCGTTCCAGCCGCTGCCGTTGGTCGAGCCAGGCGGCACGCCCGTATAGCGGTACCATTGCTCGTTGTAGTAATCGTGGTAGCCGTCCGGCAAGGCCGACCACACCATCTGCGGCATGGCGTCGGTGATGATGCGAAACTTCGCTTCGCTCTGGCTCAGTGCCGCCGCGCCGCGCTCTCTCTCGGCCGCGATGCGGATGCGCGCCGCCACTTCCTTGACCAGCACCAGCTCTTCGGCCGTCCAGTGCCGCTCGCGCGCGTCGTTGACAAACAGCACGGCGACCAGTACGCCATCTTCCACCACCGGCACATTGACAAAGGCGGCCGCATCGCGCGCGCGCAGCATGGCCGCCGCAGGCGCCGTGCGCGGATCGTGGTCGACATTGGCAATCGCAATGAAACGATCGCGCTTGAGGTCATCGATGAAGGAGCCATAGCTGCGCAGCTCGGTGGTGCCGGCCAGGGTCCCGACGCCGGGCGCGCACCAGTCGCGCACGACGCCGAGCGTATCGCTGGCGTGATCGATGGTGCCATAGCCGACCCGGCTGGTGGCCAGCGCCTCGCCCAGGATGGCCGACGCCGCATGGCCGATCTCGCTCTCGCTCTTCAGGTCGCGCAGCGCGTCGGCCAGGTTGGCCAGCACATCGCGCAAGGTGTTTTTGCGCGGCAGGTAGAAATCCGTCAGCTCCTCGACCATATGCAGCAGGTAGGCCACGGCGCCATCGGCACCCGGCACCGGCGCGTTCTGCAGCTTCCAGTAGCGGGTCTGGAAATCGCCGCCATCTTCCTGCGTGGCGACATCGTAGCGCTGCAATTCCATCTTGTCGGCGCGCCCGGTAGCGCACACACGCAGCAGCGAGGCACGCAGATTGGCCGCGCCATCGGCATGCGGATCGTGGGGATTGCCGGGAAAGGCATCGAAGATATTGCGGCCCAGGATATCGGCCGCGCTGCGTCCGGCCAGCCGCAAATAAGCGGGATTGGCGGAAATGATGACCATCTGTGGCGTCATCACCACACAGGGCATGGGCATGGCCTGCAGAAACGGCTCGAAAGCCTGGGGACCTCCCTGGGCGGCGTCACAGGGAAAGGTCGGGGACGTATCCATACAACTTCAGGCTCCAGTCAGGCGTAACCGGAGACTATGCCACGATTGCCGCCAGACCGGGTGTTTATTTGGCGTGCAGAAAAAAAAGGCCGGTGCGCTGGACTGCGCACCGGCCCTTGCTTCACGCCATGCCGGTTACATCAATGCGCGCTGGCGCCGGCGGCGCCGATGCCCGTTTCCGAACGCATTTGCTGCGCTTCGTAGCCGGCGCGGTCGATGCGCGCGCGCGGGCTCTTGTCGAGCACCGAGAACAGCCAGATGCCGACGAAACCGGCCGTCATCGAGAACAGCGCCGGTGAAGCGTAGGGGAACAGCGCTTCCGGATGGCCCAGCACGTCGACCCATACGGATTTCGAGACCACCGTCAGGCCGACGGCAGTGATCAGGCCGAGGAAGCCGCCGATGGTGGCGCCGCGCGTGGTGCAGTCTTTCCACAGCACCGACATGAACAGCACCGGGAAGTTGGCCGAAGCGGCAATCGCGAAGGCCAGCGAGACCATGAAGGCGATGTTCTGCTTTTCAAACGCGATGCCCAGCACCACGGCGATAATGCCCAGCACGATGGTGGTCACGCGCGACACTTTCAACTCATTCGCGCCGGTGGCCTTGCCCTTCTTGATGACGGTGGCGTACAGGTCATGCGACACCGCCGAGGCGCCCGACAGGGTCAGGCCGGCCACCACCGCCAGGATGGTGGCGAAGGCCACGGCCGACATAAAGCCCAGGAACACATTGCCGCCAACCGCCTTGGCCAGGTGCACCGCCGCCATATTGTTACCGCCCAGCAGTTTGCCGGCCGCATCCTTGAACTCGGGATTGGTGCTGACCAGCACGATGGCGCCGAAACCGATGATAAAGGTGAGGATGTAGAAATAGGCGATCCAGGTGGTGGCCCAGAACACGGATTTGCGCGCCTCCTTGGCGCTCGGCACCGTGAAGAAACGCATCAGGATGTGCGGCAGGCCGGCCGTGCCGAACATCAGCGCCATGCCGAACGAGATGGCGGAAATCGGGTCCTTGATAAAGCTGCCGGGGCCCATGATGGCTTCCTTGGCGGCGTGCACGTCAACCGACTTGGCGAACAGCGCTTCCGGGCTGAAGTTGAACTGCGCCAGCACGGCCACGGCCATGAAGGTGGCGCCGCCCAGCAGCATCACCGCCTTGATGATCTGCACCCAGGTGGTGGCCGTCATGCCGCCAAACAGCACGTAGATCATCATCAAGGTACCGACCAGCACCACGGCGATCCAGTATTCCAGGCCGAACAGCAGCTTGATCAGCTGGCCCGCGCCGACCATCTGCGCGATCAGGTAAAACGCCACCACCACCAGCGTGCCGGAAGCGGAAAAGATGCGGATCGGCGCCTGTTTGAAGCGATACGCCGCGACGTCGGCAAAGGTATAACGGCCCAGGTTGCGCAGGCGTTCGGCCATCAAAAAGGTAATGATGGGCCAGCCGACCAGGAAACCGATGGCGTAGATCAGGCCATCGTAGCCGTTCAGGAACACGGCGGCGGAAATGCCGAGGAACGAGGCGGCCGACATATAGTCGCCGGCGATCGCCAGGCCGTTCTGGAAGCCGGTGATGCCGCCGCCGGCCGTATAGAAGTCGGAGGCCGACTTGGTCTTGGCGGCCGCCCACTTGGTGACGAACAGGGTAAAGATGACGAACACGGCGAACATGATGATCGCGGTCCAGTTGGTCGGTTGCTGCACCGCCTGGCCCAGGTCGGCGCCGGCGGCCAGCACGCTGCCGCTGCCGGCCAACAGGGTCAATGCGGCCAGGCCGCGCCGGAATTGGCTGGCGGCGCTCATGCTTGCACCCGCTTGGCGATGGCGGCCGTCAGGTCGTCGAACTGCTTGTTGGCGCGGCTGACATAAATTCCGGTCACCACGACCGTAAAGACGATCACGAACAGGCCGATCGGCATGCCCCAGGTCATCACGCCGGCGCCGGTTTTCGAGGCGAGAAATTCCTTGTTGAAGGCGATCAGCAGGATGTAGCCGTAATAGACCACCATCATCGCGGCTGTCAGCCACCAGCCGAACGTCGAGCGTACCTTGACCAGCTTGTGATAATTGGGGTCGCCCTTGATTTTTTGAACCAGATCGTCTTGCATTTTGTTGCCTCCATTTATATGAAACCATGCTCTTTTGTTTCGAGCTTGGCTTCACAATAAAGGGCGAGGCTTACCCGCCCCTTACGGCGGGCAGGTTTTCTTCATTTTCAGTTCAGGGCGGACGCGGGGCCGAAAAACTCGTGGTGGGTCTGGCTTTCCGGCACGCCCAGCTCGCGCAGATAGCCTTTCACGGCGCGCATGAACGGTTGCGGCCCCAGGAAATAGGCGTCGATATCGCGCGAGGCAGGCAACCACGCGGCCAGGGTCTCCCGGTTCAGCAAACCGATCGCGTCCGGCGCATGCTCCGCGCCGCCATGCTCGGCGTAGCAGTAAAAGCGCTTCAGTTGCGGATGCTGCGCGGCCAGCGCGTCGATCTGCGCGCGGAACGCATGCACGCCGTGGTGGCGCGCCGCATGGATGAAGTGCACCGGGCGCGTGCCGCGCAGCGCCTGCGCCAGCATGGCCAGGGTCGGCGTGATGCCCACGCCGCCGCTGATCAGGACCAGAGGCTTGCTGGACTCGGCGAGCACGAACTCGCCCGACGGCGGCGTCAGCTGCACCGTGCCACCCGCCTGTACCTGGTCATGAAAATAATTCGATACCTTGCCGCCCGGCTCGCGCTTGACGCTGATGCGGTACGTCTCGCCATTGCTGGCGGCCGACAGCGAATACTGGCGCCGCATCGGCACGCCGTCGACGCTGACCACCACGCCGATATACTGGCCCGGCGCAAAGGCCAGCACCGGCTTGCCGTCCACCGGCGCCATCAGGAACGAGGTGATCTCTTCGCTCTCTTCCACCTTGCTGACGACCTGAAAATCGCGCGCGCCGCTCCAGCCGCCCGGCGCATTGGCCTGTTCTTTATAGATGCGGCCTTCCTCGCCGGCCAGGATATCGGCCAGCTGGCCATAGGCCGCGCCCCAGGCCTCGATCACGGCGTCGGTGGCGACGTCCTCGCCCAGCACTTCGCGAATCGCTTTCAGCAGGCTGGCGCCCACCAGCGGATAGTGTTCGGCGCGGATCTGCAGCGCCACGTGCTTGTTGATGATGGTGGCCACCAGGCCGCCCAGCGCGTCGAGCTTGTCGATATGGCGCGCATAGGCCAGCACGCCATTGGCCAGCGCGCGCTGCTGCTCGCCGCTGTGCTGGTGCGCCTGGTTAAAGTACGGCAGCACTTCCGGATAATCGCGGAACAGGCCCTTGTAGAAGTGCCGGGTCAGCGCTTCGCCGCCCTGTTCGAGGATGGGGACGGTGGCGGTGACGATGTCGCGTTGTGGCTGGGTCAGCATGCAGGACTCCTGTGGAAATTGGTAAGGGGATGTGGAAAATCAGATGGCTTCGACAGCCGGATACAGCTCCGTGTCTTCGCGCCGCATGCGCTGGTACAGGGCGTGCAGCACCAGGTTGGCCTCGCTGCGGAACGCTTCCGGTTCCTGCGCCAGGCGCACCGCCGTATTCCAGCGGCCGGCAAAGGCCAGGTAGTCGCCAGCGATGCCCTGCATTTCGTTTTCATACTGGCGGCCCAGGCGCGCCACTTTCGCCACGCCGCACGCCTGCACGGCCGGATACAGGAAGCGCTGCTCGACGGCCAGGTGCAGCTTGATCAAGCCGCTCATGGCGACGATCTGTTCGGCGATCGCCTGCGATTGCAGCGCCACGCCGCTGCGCGCCAGCCCGCGCAGCTGATCGATGGCCGACAGGATGGCCACGTGTTCATGTTTGAATTTGTCGATATTCATGGTTGTTCTCTTTGTTCTTTTCAAGTCGAGTGATGCCAGTGTAGCGCTTTTCGCATAAACATGCAAATCATATACATGTTTAAAACCGCAGGCGAACCGAGCGCCTTGCGCCCTGCCCTTTTACACTTTGGGAACCTCCAGGCGCAGCGGACGCGTGCCGATGCGCTGGCCCGTCACTTCATCGATCACCACCGGCCTGACTTCCGTCCCGGTCCCGGCATCGAAGATACGCGACAGCTGGCCGTCGCAGCGATGCCGCCGGCCCCACTCGCCCAGCATGAACAGCACCGGCAGCAAGTCGCGCCCGGCCTCGGTCAGCAAGTACTCTTCGCGCGTCGTTTCGGAGTAGCGGTGCTTTTCCAGCAGCCCCTCCTGCGTCAGGCTGGCCAGGCGGCGCGTCAGCATGGTCGGCACGATGCGCAGGCTCTTGCGGAACTGGTCGAAGCGGGTCAGGCCGGCATGCGCGTCGCGCAGGATCAAGAGGCTCCAGGCATCGCCAAACACGGCCAGGCTGCGGGCGATGGGACACGCCCCCTTGGCGGAATTATTTTCAGTATTCATGGCTAGTGTTTACTTTTACTTTCAAAATGATAGTAATATTCGTACTGAAAAGATAGTAACACGAACCCGTTCATCGCACCAACCATCACCACCAGGAGTCCTTCATGCATCAAGCAACCCAGCGTGTGGCGCTCGTTACCGGCGCCTCGTCCGGCATCGGCCAGGCCACCGCGCAGCACCTGGCCCAGGCCGGCTACCGCGTCTTCGGCACCAGCCGCCGCGCGGCGACACAGACCGATCCAAACGTCGAGATGCTGGCGCTCGACGTCACCAGCGACGACTCGGTCGCAGCGCTGGTCAACGACGTGATGCGGCGCGCCGGCCGCATCGACCTGTTGGTCAATAACGCCGGTTTCGGCGTGGCGCCGGCCGCCGCCGAGGAAAGTTCGCTGGAGCAGGCGCGCGCCATCTTCGACACCAATTTTTTCGGCCTGGTGCGCATGACGCGCGCCGTGGCGCCGCACATGCGCGCGCAGGTCAGCGGCCATATCATCAATATCGGCTCGGTGCTGGGCTTTTTGCCGATGCCCTACATGGCGCTGTACTCGGCCAGCAAGCATGCGGTGGCCGGCTATTCGGAAGCGCTCGACCATGAACTGCGCACGATGGGCGTGCGCGTCTCGGTGGTGGAACCTGCCTATATCAATACCCCGTTCGACGCCAACCTGATGGCGCCCGACGCACCGCTGGCCGCCTACCGCGCCATCTGCGAAAAAGTCGCGCAGCGCGTCAAGCAGGTGCTGGCCGGCGCCGATGGCCCCGAAGTGGTGGCGCGGATCATCGTCAAGGCGGCCGGCGCGCACAAGCCGCAATTGCGCTACACGCCGGGACTGGCCAATCGCATGCGGCTGCTGCGCCGTTTCGCGCCGGCCAGCGTGCTCGACGCGGGCGTGCGCAACGACCTGCGGCTGGAGGGCTGAAGCATGCAAGCCTATCTGCTCGAAGCCTATGGCAAGCAACTGCGCCTGGCCGATATCGCCGAACCGGTGCTGGCCGACGATGAAGTACTGGTGCAGGTGCACGCGGCCGGCGTCAACCTGCTGGACGCGAAAATCAGGAATGGCGAATTCAAGCTGATCCTGCCCTACCAGCTGCCGCTGGTGCTCGGCCACGACGTGGCCGGCACAGTGCTGCAAGTGGGCGCGAAGGTCAGCGGTTTCAACGTGGGCGACGAGGTCTATGCGCGCCCCGGCGACATGCGCATCGGCGCGTTTGCCGAACGCATCGCCGTCAAGGAAAAGGCGCTGGCGCGCAAGCCGGCCAGCCTGACGATGGAGCAAGCGGCCAGCCTGCCGCTGGTGGGGCTGACGGCCTGGCAGGCGCTGGTGGAAGTCGCCAAGCTGCAACCGGGGCAAAAAGTGTTTATCCAGGCCGGTTCCGGCGGCGTGGGCAGCTTTGCGATCCAGCTGGCCAGGCACCTGGGCGCATTTATCGCCACCACCACCAGCGCGGCGAACGCGGCCTGGGTGAAGGCACTGGGCGCCGACCTGGTGATCGATTACCGCAAGGACGATTTTGCCACCATGCTGCGCGATTACGATGTGGTGCTGCACAGCCAGGACAGCGCCACATTGGCCAGGTCGCTGGGCGTGCTCAAGCCGGGCGGCCGCCTGATCTCGATTTCCGGCCCGCCCGATCCGGCCTTTGCGCACAAGCTGGGCGCGCCGTGGTTCGTGAAACTGGTGGTGCGCCTGCTGAGCGCCGGCGTGCGCCGCAAGGCGCGCCGGCAGCAGGTGCACTATGATTTTTTGTTCATGCGGGCCGATGGCGGGCAACTGCGCCAGATCGCCGCACTGGTCGACGCGGGCGCGATCCGGCCGGTGATCGAGCGCGTGTTCCCGTTCGCCGACACAGCGCAGGCGCTGGCGCATGTCGAGACGGGCCGCGCGAAAGGCAAGGTGGTGATCGCCATGAAAAACTGAATTTTTCAGGATGAATGTAAAAAAGTCTCGTCCTTTGCTGTAATGTACACAAGAGTGCGTCAAAAATCGGCTGGCACAGCCTATAATCCGATCTCGACAGACTGTGTCCCGGCGCCGCTACCGAGCGGCGTTGACGGGGCGAACGGCACACCAACATTAGCAGCCAAGGATGAGCATGAACACAGAGACAGGCGCGGGCCAGGCCAGGCAACTGGCCAGCATTATCAGCCAACACCAAACCCAATTGCTGGAAGGCTGGATGGCCGACCTGATCGGCCGCCTGATGCGCCGTGACAAGATCGCCGAAAACGAGCTGCGCCAGCAGGCGGCACAATTCCTGCCGTCGCTGGCCAGCGCGCTGGAGTCCAGCGACTCCTTCGACATCGAAGCGCGCGCCTGGGACGACACGCGCCAGCTGCTGACCGAGATTTCGCAGTCGCGCGTACGCCAGGGCTATTCGCCGATCGACACGGCCAGCTTCATCTTCTCGCTCAAGGAACCGCTGTTCGGCTACCTGCGCGCGGCCCTGAGCGGCACGCCCGAACTGCTCGGCGACGCCATCGTCAATACCAGCAACCTGTTCGACAAGCTGGGCCTCTTGACCATCGAGATCTATCAAAAGGCGCGCGAACAGGTCATCCTGCGCCAGCAGCAGGAATTGCTGGAGCTGTCCACGCCGGTGGTGCAACTGTGGCAAAACGTGCTGGCCCTGCCGCTGATCGGCACGCTCGACAGCGCCCGCACCCAGGTGGTGATGGAAAGCCTGCTGCAGAAAATCGTCGATACCGGCGCCCTGATCGCCATCATCGACATCACCGGCGTGCCGACGGTCGACACCCTGGTCGCCCAGCATCTGCTGAAAACCATCGCCGCCGCACGCCTGATGGGCGCCGACTGCATCATCAGCGGCATCCGCCCGCAGATCGCGCAAACCATCGTGCACCTGGGCGTCAACCTGGAAGACGTGATCACCAAGGCCACGCTGGCGGACGCCTTCGTGGTGGCGCTGAAACGCACCGGTTCGACGATTACCTACTCGCAGCAACAACACTGAGGCGTCCATGGAGAGAATTCCCATTTTGCGCATGGGCCGGCTGCTGCTGGTCACGATCCAGGTGGACATGCATGACCGCCTGGCCATGACCTTGCAGGACGACCTGACGGCGCGCATCGTCAAGGACCGCGCCACCGGCGTGCTGATCGACATTTCCGCGCTCGACATCGTCGACTCCTTTATCGGCCGCATGATCAGCAATACGGCGGCGATGGCCAAGATCCTCGACGCACGCACGGTAGTGGTCGGCATGCAGCCGGCCGTCGCCATCACGCTGGTGGAACTGGGCCTGACGCTCGACGGCGTCAGCACGGCGCTGAACGTGGAACTGGGGATCAAGCTGCTCGAGCGGGGCAGCCTGTGGGGTTGAGGGCGCATGGGCGCACAACCATCACGGGTGCACCATGAGTGACCCTGGCCAGGCGCAGGTGCTGCCGCTGCATACGGATGAAGACGTGGTACGGCTGCGCAAGCAGGTCCGCGAAAGCATGATCGCCATGCGTTTCGGCCTGGTCGAGCAGACCAAGTACATCACGGCGGCCAGCGAACTGGCGCGCAATGTGCTGCGCTATGGCGGCGGCGGCGAAGGCCGCATCAATTATTTGCGCGACGGCAGCCGCCAGGGCCTCGAGCTCAGTTTCAGCGACCAGGGTCCCGGCATCGCCGATATCGCGCTGGCGCTGTCCGACGGCTATACCAGCGGCGGCGGCCTGGGGCTGGGACTGGGCGGCGCCAAGCGCCTGTCCGATGAATTCCAGATCGACACCGCACCCGGTGCCGGCACCACCGTCACGATCGTGAAATGGAAGCTGTTTTGAACCTCGCCACACCTTTGCCCGCACTCTCGCCGGACGCGTTCAGGCAACAACGCTTTGCCATCGGCGAACCGAGCGAAATCGCCGCGGCGCGCCGTGCCGGCACGACCCTGGCGCGCCGTATCGGCTTTGACGACGTGCGCGCCGGCCAGCTGGCAATCGTCATCAGCGAAGCGGCCACCAATATCGTCAAGCACGCCGGCCACGGTGAAATCCTGCTGCGCAAGGTCACGCGCGGTGGCGCCAGCGGCATCGAGGTGCTGGCCATCGACAAGGGACCGGGCATGCGCAACGTGGCCCAATACATGGAGGACGGCCAGTCGACGGCCGGCACCTACGGCGTGGGCCTGGGCGCGATCCGCCGCCTGAGCCAGGAATTCGACCTGTATTCCCTGCCCGGCCTGGGTACGGTGCTGATGATGGTGGTGTGGGGCCCGAGCGCCAATGCCGCCATCCCCACCGCCCCCGACTGGCAGATCGGCGCCGTCTGCCTGCCCCTGGCTTCCGAGGAAGTCAGCGGCGACGCCTGGAACGTGGTGTGCGAAGGCCATGAACTGAGCCTGATGATGGCCGATGGCCTGGGCCACGGCCCGCATGCGGCACAGGCATCGGAAACGGCCAGCGCCCTGCTGGAAAACAGCGCGCCTGGCCTGGCGCCGATGCCGGGGGCTTTTTTGAAACTGGCGCACGCCGCGCTGGGCGGCACGCGCGGCGCGGCCATGGCGGTTGCGCATGTCGACAGCGAACGGCGCGAACTGCGCTATGCCGGCGTCGGCAATATCGCCGCCTGCACCTTCGATGCCGGGCAATGCCGGCATCTGCTGTCGCATAACGGCATCGTCGGCAGCAACCTGCGCAAGGTGCAGGAGTTCCAGCATCCCTGGCAAACCGGCACCTTGCTGGTGATGCATTCGGATGGCCTGCACACGCGCTGGGATCTCGACCAGTACCCGGGCCTGTCGCACTGCCACCCGGCCCTGATCGCCGCCGTGCTGTACCGCGATTTTACACGTGGTCGCGACGACGTCGGCGTGGTGGTGCTGCGCGAGCATCTCGCGCACGACGCGCTGGAGGCGGCATGACCCAGCGCATCCTGACGGCGGTGATCGGCAATGAACTCGACGTGGTGGGCGCGCGCCAGCGGGCGCGCCAGATCGCCGCCCTGTGAGGCTTTGGCGTGCAGGACCAGGTGCGCATCGCCACGGCGGTGTCGGAGCTGGCGCGCAATGTCTGGAACTACGCCGGTACCGGCAAGATCCACTTCGCCATCGAGGGCAGCACGGCGCCGCAGGTGTTTGCCATCCGCATCGAGGACCGTGGCCCCGGCATCGCCCAGCTCGACCACATCCTGGCCGGCCAGTACGAGTCGCAAACCGGCATGGGCCTGGGCATCCTGGGCGCGCGCCGCCTGATGGACCGTTTCCATATACACAGCGTGCCGGGCAAAGGTACGGACATCACGCTGCAAAAGTTTTTCCCGCGCGAGGCGCCGCTGCTGACCGGACCGGCCATCGGCGCGCTCTCCGGCAGCCTGCAGGCGCTGCCTTCCGACATCACCTTGTCCGAAGTGCAGCAGCAGAACCATGAGTTGCTGGCCACGCTGGCCGAACTGAAGACGCGCCAGGATGAACTGCTGCAGCTGACGCGCGAGCTGGAAGACACCAACCGCGGGGTGGTGGCGCTGTATGCGGAACTCGACGAAAAGGCCGACCACCTGCGCCGTGCCGACCAGATGAAGTCGCGCTTCTTGTCGAACATGAGCCATGAATTCCGCACGCCCCTCAGCTCCATCCGCGCGCTGGCCAAGCTGCTGATCGACAGGGTCGACGGCGAGCTGTCGACGGAACAGGAAAAACAGGTGATGTTCATCCTGCAAAGCGCGGTCGGCCTGAACGACCTGGTGAACGACCTGCTGGACCTGGCCAAGATCGAAGCGGGCAAGGTCGACGTGCACGCCAATACCTTCAATGTGGCCGACCTGTTCAGCGCCCTGCGCGGCATGCTGCGCCCGCTGCTGGTGTCCGAATCGCTGAACCTGACCTTCATCGACCCCGATCCGGCGCTGGAAATGCATACCGATGAAGGCAAGCTGTCGCAGATCCTGCGCAACTTCATCTCGAATGCGCTGAAGTTCACCGAAACGGGCGCCATCATCGTCAGCGCCACGCCGCTGCCGCAGGAAGGCATGATCCGCTTTTCCGTGTCCGACACAGGCCTGGGCATCAGCGCCGAGGACCAGCAATTCATCTTCGAAGAATTCAGCCAGGTGGAAAACCACCTGCAGCGCAGGGTCAAGGGGACTGGCCTGGGGCTGCCGCTATGCCGCAATCTGGCGACCCTGCTTGATGGCAGCGTCGCCGTGGACAGCACGCCCGGCGTCGGTTCGGTGTTTTCGGTTACCCTGCCGGTCCGGCATGACGCCGGCACGGGCGACGACGCTGCGCCACAGGCGGCGCAAGAAACCGCGCGCGACCAGCGCATCCCCGTGCTGGTGGTGGAGGACAATGCGCCGATACGCCTGCTGTATGAAAAATTCCTGGCCGAGACCGAGTTTCGCGCCATGTTCGCGCGCAGCGTACGCGAAGCCGTCGAGCTGTGGGAGCAGGACCGCCCCGCCGCCGTCATTCTCGACATCCTGCTGCACGGCGAAAACTCCTGGCACTGGCTGGCGGAACTGAAAAACGATCCGCTGCGGCGCCAGGTACCTGTCATTATCGCTACCGAAATCGAGGACGAGCGCAAGGGACTGGCGCTGGGCGCCGATGCCTATTACATCAAGCCCCTGCTGCAAGCACAACTACTGTCGACCCTGCGCACCTTGACACAGCATGGCGCCGGCGCAAAGACGCAAGCAGCGATGCAGGACGCGCCGCGCCGCATGGCAACTCAACCTGGGAACTAGCATGGCTCCGTACAATAATGGCGATGCACTGATACTCAACGTCGATGACAGCGACGGCGCGCGCTACGCCAAGTCGCGCATCCTCACGCGCGCCGGCTTCAATGAGATCGAGGCGTCGAATGGCGGCGACGCCCTGCTGCGCGCGGCCAGGGACCGTCCGGCCCTGATCCTGCTCGACGTCAAGCTGCCCGACATCAACGGCCTGGAAGTGTGCCGCCGGCTGAAGGACAACCCTGACACCAACACCATCCTGGTGCTGCAGACGTCGGCCTCCTTTATCGGCACCGCCGACAAGATCCGCGCGCTCGATGGCGGCGCCGACAATTACCTGGTCGAGCCGATCGAACCCGATGAACTGATCGCCAACGTCAATGCCCTGCTGCGCCTTGGCCGCGTGGAGCGCGAACTGCGCGAGGTGGACCGGCGCAAGGACGAATTCCTGGCCACCCTGGCGCACGAGCTGCGCAATCCGCTGGGGCCGATCCGCACGGCGCTGGCGCTGCTGCGCAAGCTCGATCCGGATGTGCCGGCGATGCAGGAGAACGCCCGCGCCACCATCGGCCGCCATACCGACCACCTGGTGCGCCTGGTCGACGACCTGCTCGACGTGTCGCGCATTTCGCAGGGCAAGATCTCGCTGCAGTGGGAACGGGTCAGCCTGGCCAGCATCGTGAAAAGCGCGCTGGAAACCAGTTCGCACATCGTCACCGGACGCGGCCATGCTCTGAGCGTGGCGCTGCCGCAGGAAGCACTGTGGGTGCACGGCGACCCGGTGCGCCTGTCGCAAATCGTCGCCAACCTGCTGCTCAACGCGGCCAAGTTTACCGCGCCGGGCGGCGCCATCAGCATCGGTGCCGAGCGCGAGGGCGACCGAGTGCGGATCCGTCTGGAGGACAACGGCATCGGCATCGCCGCCGCCAGCATCGACACCATCTTCGGCCTGTTCGAGCAGAGCGGCCACGCGCCGGACCGGGTGCAGGACGGCCTGGGCATCGGCCTGTCGCTGGTGCGCAAGCTGGTGGAACTGCACGGCGGCCAGGTCACCGTGCAAAGCCCCGGCGTGGGCCTGGGCAGCACGTTTGAAATCGATCTGCCGCTCGACCTGACGGCCGCGCCGCAGGCCGTGGCGCCGGTCGAGCCGCCGGCCGGCAGCAGCAAGCGCATCCTGGTGGTCGACGACAATGAGGACGCGGCCGACACCCTGGCCGAACTGCTGGAACTCGACGGCCACGAAGTGCGCACCGCCTACACCGGCGCGCAGGCGATCGAACGCACCTTTGCATTCAGGCCCGACATCGTCTTCCTCGATATCGGCCTGCCCGACATCAATGGCCACGAGGTGGCTGGCAAGCTGCGCCAGCTGGCGATCCCGCAAGACTTCCTGCTGATCGCGCTGACCGGCTACGGCCAGGAACACGACCGGCGCGCGGCGCTGGCCGCCGGCTTCAACGACCACTTTGCCAAGCCCGTCGATTTCGACAAGCTGGCCACCCTGGGGCTGCATGTTGGCAGATAGGCTGCGCTCGATCGCTCGCATTGCACTGTGCTTTTTGCTGCCGGCACTGGCATCGGCCGCGCCCGCACCTGCTGCAAGCGACGCGCTGCCGGCCAGCCTGGTGTGCCACGACGACCTGTTCGCACCCTATTTCATGCAGAACGACGGCCGCATCGAAGGGCTGAACGTCGATGTGCTGCGCGAGGCGGCCAGCCGGATTGGCATCGCCATCGCGTTTCGCGCCACGCCCTGGCGCCGCCTGGAAAGCGAGCTGGCCAAACCCGGCGGCACCGTCGATTGCGCCTTCGCCATGAGCCGCACGGCGCGGCGCGAACAATACCTGGAATTTGGCAAGGTAGCGCTGCAGCCGACCGAATATGCGCTGTTCGTGCGCCAGGGCGAGGCCACGCCATCGGCCATGCGCCTGGAGGACATGGCCGGCAAGGTGATCGGCGTGCGCGCCGGCTTTCGCCTGCCGGACGAGATCGTGGCCGGCGCTGCCAGCGGGCGCTGGAGCCTGGCCGAAGTGCCGACCGATGCGGTCAACTTCCAGAAGCTGGCCCTGCACCGCGTCGATGCCGTGCTGGCCGACAGCTATGTGGGCCTGTACACGCTGCGCCAGCTGAAACTGCCAGGCATCGTCCGCGTGGCGCCGCCGGTGACGCGCTTCGACACCTATCTGGTTTTCCGCAAGAGCGGCCATTCCGCCGCGCTGGCGGCCGCCTTCGACCGCGCCTTCACCCGCATGCGCCAGGACGGCACCTTTGCGCGCCTCACTTCATCCTACCTGGGCCTCGACGCCCTGACACCCTGACCATCAATCCGCCATGAGCCTGCGCCCACCCCTGCTACGCATCACCATGATCCTGGGCGCCCTGCACGCCGTGCTTGGTTATCTGCTGCTGCCGGCCTTGCCGGTCGGCCTGGCCGGCTGGCTGCTGGGCGGCGTGGTGCTGCTGGCCTCGACCATGCTGATGCCGATGACGATTTTTTCGCGCGCCCTCACCAATGACACGCGCCTGGCCGACCGCCTGAGCTGGGCCGGTTCGCTGTGCATGGGCTTTTTTTCCTCGCTGTTCGTGCTGGCCGTGCTGCGCGAACTGCTGATGCTGTACCCGCCGGCGCGCCTGCATGCACAGGCAAGCGCCATCGCCGTACTGTGCCTGGCCCTGCTGGCAACCGTTATCGGTTTCATCAACGCGCGCAGGATCGCCCGTGTCAAGGACGTCAGGGTCGCCATCGCCGGGCTGCCGCCGGCGCTGCACGGCTTTACCATCGTGCAACTGAGCGACATCCATGTCGGCGCCACCATCAAGCGCGCCTGGGTCGAGGCGATGGTCAGGCGCGCCAACAGCCTGAACGCCGACGCGATCGCGATCACCGGCGACGTGGTCGACGGCACCGTGCCGCAACTGGGCCCGCATACAGCGCCATTGGCCGATCTGCGCGCCCGTCATGGCGTCTTCCTGGTCACCGGCAACCACGAATACTATTCCGGCGCCGCGCCCTGGGTAGCCGAATTTCGGCGCCTGGGCTTGACGGTGCTGATGAATGAACACCAGGTGCTGGAGCACGACGGCGCGCAGCTGGTCATGGCCGGCGTCACCGACTTCAACGCCGCGCATTTCGACCCGGCCCAGTCCAGCGACCCGCAAGCGGCCATCGCCGGCGCGCCACCGGGTAGCCCGCGCATCCTGCTGGCGCACCAGCCGCGCAGCGCGCCGGCAGCGGAAACAGCCGGCTTCGACCTGCAGTTGTCCGGCCACACCCACGGCGGCCAGTTCTGGCCCTGGAATTTGTTCGTGCCGCTGCAGCAGCCATATGTGGCGGGTTTGCACCGCAGTGGCCAGCTGCAGGTCTATGTCAGCCGCGGCACCGGATACTGGGGACCGCCGAAGCGCGTGGGGGCGCCGGCGGAGATTACGAGGATTGTGCTGGTGGGGAAATAGCGTGCTTTATTATCACCCCAACCCCGGAATTTGCTTTTGGGTTAAAAATTCTTACTCATCCCAGCTCGCCATCCAGTCATGCAGCCGCTTTACCATCTGCGGCGTATTCAACCGCTCCATTACACCATCGAGTTCCTCGCTATCGCTGACCTCGAACAGTACCAGCGTCTCTTCTCGCTCCAGGCCAGTGCCAAACAAGCCTTCCTTGCCCAGCTGCGCCAAAGCCGCAATGCAAGCCTCGAAGGCGGCGTCACGGAATTCGGCGAATTCAACCTCGAACGGCAAATCCCGGTGCGCCTGCAACAGCAGGCGATAAGCGCTATCAAAATACGCGCCACCCTCGTCAAACTGCCATTCGCCGGGATTCCACAGCATCTCGTCCTCGTCTTCGGCGGTGGCCAGCGCTTCGCGGCTGTTGGCCAGCAGCGAAATGGTCATGGCGCTGTCGTCGCTCAGCAAGGCATATGCGTTGAAATGCTGGCCGGGGTGGGCGGCGCGCAAAGCCGTCACGGCCTGGCGCGTGGCGGTGACGAGCAAGGTTTGCAGCAGCGGCGCATCGAATACGGCGGGGTCGATCACGCTGGCGCGCGCCAGCGTGTAGCCTTCGCTCAGCGCCGCCGCGCAAAGGGCGGCATACGCGGCCCGCGCTTCCGCTTCGCCAGTATGCGCGGTGCGGGTTTCCTCGCCCCAGGTCATGGCCGCGCCTTCCGCGCTCCAGACGGTGGAATCAAACACGCGTACTTCGCGAAACTGCGCGGGCGCCGCGCCGTCGTAACGGTAAAACAGGCTGTAGTTGCTGCTCATGCGATGGCGTGTCCTTATATTAATCCGGGGTTATCTGCGCCGCAAAATCCTGCTGGCGGAACTGCTCCAGCAGGTAGTCGACGAAGACGCGTGTCTTGGCGGGCAGCAGTTTCTTGCCGGGATAGTATAGCGACAAGGGGCCGGAGTCGGCGCGCCAGCCGGGCAGCAGGCGGATCAGGGCGCCGCTGCGCAAATGCGCCAGCGCATGCGGCATCGGCAGCAGGGCCACGCCGACGCCGTCGATGGCCGCCATCGCCATCGCTTCCGGGTCGTCGAAGATGGCGCGCGGCCGGCATTCGGCCACGCCTTCGCCGCCACGGCCATCGTGCAGCACCCAGCTGCGCAGGCGCCCGCTGCCGGCCGAGCGGCGTATCACGCCGTCCCATTGCGCCAGCTCGGACGGATGTGTGGGCATGGCCTTGCCGCGCATGAAATCCGGCGACGCCGTGGCGACGATATGCGCGTGGCCCAGTTCGCGCGCCACCACGCCCGGCGTCAGCTCGATGCCGCCGCCGATGGCCACGTCAAAGCCCTCGCCGACCATGTCCACCTGGCGGTTGTCGAAATGGCAGTCGGGAATCACGCCCGGATAGCGGCGGACGAATTCGGCCAGCAGCGGCACCACATAGCTGCGGCCGAACGATGGCGCCAGGCTGATTTTCAGGATGCCGGCCGGCTGGCCGCCTTCCTCGCTGACGTCGGCTATCGCTTCATGCAAGGTGGCCAGCGCGCCACTGATCTGCTGCAGGAAACGCTCGCCCCCTTCGGTCAGGGTCAGCTTGCGCGTGCTGCGCTGGAACAGGCGCAGGCCCAGGCTGGCCTCCAGGCGCGCCACGTTCTTGCTGACGGCGGCGGGCGTCAGCCCCAGGCGGCGCGCGGCCGCCGAAAAGCTGCCGGCCTCGGCCGACAACACGAATGATTGCAAATGATTGAGCGCTTCCATGCCGCCATTCTACCTGCTCAGTTGATACCAATGGTTGAAAGTGATTGTCGCGATTACCGGCTAGCGCACAAGGAACAACAGGCAGATACTGGCTGCTCCCAACCCACTCTTTGAAAGCCCATCATGACCGCTACCAACACCACCACCGCCCTGCCCCTGTCATTTACCGGCAAAACCGCGTTTGTCACCGGCGGCTCGCGCGGCATCGGCGCCGCCATCGTGCGCCGCCTGGCACGCCAGGGCGCCCATGTCGTCTTCACCTATCAAAGCTCGAGCAAGGAAGCCGAAGCGCTGGCCGCCGCCGTGCAGGCGGACGGTGGCCAGGCGCAGGCGGTAAAAGCCGATGCGGCCGATGCGCAAGCCCTGTCGGCGGCCGTCACCGAGTCGGCAAAGTTGACCGGCAAGCTCGATATCCTGGTCAATAACGCCGGTGTCTTCGTGCCTGGCGCGATTGACGATTTTTCACTGGAAGACTTTGACAAGACACTGGCCGTCAATGTGCGCGCCGTGTTTGTCGCCATCAAGGCCGCCGTGCCGCTGATGCCGTCGGGCGGGCGCATCATCAATATCGGCAGCACCAATGCGCACCGCATGCCGTTCGCCGGCGCGGCCGCCTACGCCATGAGCAAGTCGGCCTTGTCCGGCCTGACGCAAGGCCTGTCACGCGACCTCGGTCCGCGCGGCATCACCATCAACAATGTCGAACCCGGTCCGGTCGCCACCGACATGAACCCGCCCACCGGCGACTTTGCCGACCTGATGCACGGCCTGATGGCCCTGCCGCGCCACGGCACCGGCGAGGAAATCGCCGGCATGGTGGCCTACCTGGCCAGCGAGGAAGCCGCCTTCGTGACCGGCGCCGGCTTGAAAATCGACGGCGGCTTCGCTGCCTGATTTCCCGCCACGGCCCCGTGCCGTGACCAGCAAGCGCACCGCGTTCCCGCCGTGCGCTTGCCGTCGTTAACGCTTTCATCCACATCAGCAACACAGTATCTGTACAGGAAATACCCCCCATGAATGACACCACCCGCAACGCAGCAGCACCGATCCGCGTCGGCATTATCGGCGCCGGCACCTGGGCCGAATATGGCCATATCCCGGCACTCAAGCTGCTGCCGCAATACCGGATTACCGCCGTCTTCAGCCGCAGCGCGGAAAAAGCCGCGCGCGTGGCCGCAAGCCACGGAATCACGCACGCCGTCACGTCGCTGGACGAACTGGTGAACCACCCCGAGGTGGACCTGGTGCTGGTGCTGAACCAGGCGCCGCAGCACGAGGCGGGCATCCGCGCCGCCATCGCGGCCGGCAAGGATGTGTATTGCGAATGGCCGCTCACCACCAGCACCGCCGTCTCGGCCGAACTGGCGCAACTGGCCGAACAGGCAGGCGTGCGCAATATCGTCGGCCTGCAGCGCCGGCTGGCGCCAGGCTACCGCTACGTCAGCGACTTGCTGGCCGATGGCTATATCGGCCAATTGCGCTCGGTGCGCATGCATGTCAGCGTCGAATCGTTCGGCGCGCTGCGCGCCAGCTACCTCGCCTACACCGTCCCGCCTGAAAACTTCTCGGATCTGCTGCCCATTTTCGGCGGCCACTTTCTCGACATCCTGTTTGCGCACTTCGGCTTTCCGCGTCAGTTCAGCGCGCTGACCGCCAACCAGATCAAGCAGGTCGCCATCGCCGGCACTGACGAGCTGATCCCCCACAGCACGCCGGACCAGGTCTTGCTGCACGGCGTGTTCGCCAATGGCGCCGTGCTTTCCGTGCAGCTCGAAGCGGGCAAGCGCAACAACTTCGGCCTGCAGATCGACCTGACCGGCACCGAAGGCGATCTGAAAATCAGCAACAGCACCTGTTTCGGCCCGCCGGTCAACCTGATCGAAGGCGCCCGGGGCGACGCCCAGCCATTGCAGGCGCTGCCGGTGCCAGCCAAGTACGACTGGCTGCCGGCGCATGAGCTGGGCGGCAGCACCGCCGAACTGGCGCATCTGTACGCAGCCCATGCGCGCGACCGGCGCGACGGCACGCAACTGGCGCCGGCTTTCCGCGACGCCGTGAACATGCATGAAGTGATCGACCTTATCCTCGAGTCGGATCGCAGCGGCGCGCGCACGGCTGTGCCAACTGTGAAGACTCCATGACGGACAAAAGCCTCACCAATCCTCCCTTGCCCCTGTCCTCGCTGCTGGCGCTGACGACGGCCAGCTTTATCATTATCCTGACCGAGGTGCTGCCGGCCGGCCTGCTGCCCCAGCTTGCGGCAAGCCTGGACAGCTCGCAAGCCGTGATGGGACAGCTGATCAGCGTGTATGCGCTCGGTTCCGTGCTGGCCGCCATTCCGCTCGCGGCAGCAACCCAGGGCGTCGGCCGCCGCACCTTGCTGCTGACCGCCATCGGCGGCTTCACCATCGTCAATACCGTCACGGCGCTGTCGACCAGCCTGCCGCTGATTTTCGTGGCGCGCTTCCTTGGCGGCGTGGCGGCGGGCCTGGCGTGGGCCATGATGGTCGGCTATGCGGCGCGCATGGTGCCCGCCGCGCAGAAAGGCAAGGCGATCGCCATCGCCATGGCCGGCACGCCGCTGGCGCTGACGGTCGGCATCCCGGCCGGCACCTTTATCGGCAACCTGGTGGGCTGGCGCCTGACCTTCGGCTTGCTGAGCATCGTGGCAGGCTTGCTGATGGCCTGGATCATGTTCAGGCTGCCGGCCTGTCCTGCGGAACCGGCAGCGCGGCGCCAGCGCATCGCCTCGGTGTTCGTCATGCCGGGCGTGCGCCCCATCATGGGCGCCATGCTGCTGTATGTGCTGGCCCACAATATCCTGTACACCTATATTGCGCCGCTGGCGACGCTGGCAAAGCTGGCGCCGCGCATCGATTTCCTGCTGATGCTGTTCGGCGGCACGGCGCTGGCAGGCCTGCTGCTGGTCGGCGCGCTGATCGACCGCTGGCTGCGGCAACTGGTGATCGCCAGCATGGCGCTGTTCCTGGCGGCCTGCGTGCTGCTGGCGGTGTTGCCGGAATCGGCGCCGGCCGCCTGCCTGGCGGTCGGCGTGTGGGGCCTGGCCTTCGGTGGCGCGGCCACCCTGTTCGTCACCTCGCTGGCCAACGCCGCCGGACCCGGCCAGGACGTGGCGCAATCGATGATGACCACGGTCTGGAACCTGGCCATCTTTGCCGGCGGCCTGGCCGGCGGCACGCTGCTGCAGCAGTTCGGGCCGCATTCGTTTTCGTTTGCGGCCACCGCCATCCTGCTGGCGGCGCTGCTGATCGTCTGGAACACGCGGCAGCGCCATTACTGGACCAACGCCAGCTCCAGCTAAGGCTGGCGGGCCGGCGCCTTGTTCGACAAATGGTCGCCGGAACCGGCTTGCAAGCGCCAGGTATCGATCAGCCCCAGCAGGCTGACCAGCGCCACCAGCACGAAGGCGAGGCGGAACTCGGCGGCCGGCATCTGGCCGATGCCGGCCGTCTGCGCCAGCCAGTGGCCGAGCCGCACACCGAGCGCGCCCAGCGCCACGCCCAGGCCCATGGCGACCTGAAAGGCGGTGCTGAACAGGGTATTGGCGGCGGCCATGCGCGCCTGCGCCATGTCGGCAAAGGCGATGGTGTTATAGGCCGTGAACTGCATCGAGCGCGTCAGGCCGCCGATAAACAGGACCATGGCGATCAGCCAGATGGGGGTCGCGGGCGTCAGAAAGGCGCAGGCCAGCAAGGACAGCACATTGATGGCGCCATTGACCAGCAGCACCGGCTTGAAGCCGAAGCGGCGCAGGATGCCGGTGGTGGCCGGTTTCATCATCAAATTCCCCGCAAACACCGCGATCACCAGCATGCCCGAATGAAAAGCGTTCAGGCCGAAGCCGACCTGGAACAACAGCGGCAGCAAAAACGGCACGGCGCCGATCGCCATGCGGAACAGCGAGCCACCGTAGATGGCGACGGCAAAGGTGGGCGTACCCAGCGTACGCAAGTCGATCAGCGGATGTTCGGCCTGGCGCAGATGGCGCACGGCCAGATAGCCCAGCAGCGCGCCGAGCGCAAAGAACAGGCCCGCCTCGCTCCAGGGCGCATCGGGCCGGCTCAGTTCTTCGGCGGCCCAGGTCAGGGACAGCAGCGCGCCGCCCGCATACAAAAAGCCCGTGAGGTCGAAAGGCTTGCGCTCGGTCGCCTGGTGATCGGGAATCAGCCGCCAGGCGAAGAACAGCGCCAGCAGGCCCAATGGCAGATTGAGATAAAAAATCCAGCGCCAGGAACTGTAGCTGGTAATGAAACCGCCCAGCGGCGGCCCCAGCACGGGCGCCACCAGCGCCGGCCAGGTCAGGGTGGCGATCACGGAAATGAGCTTGTCCTTGGGCGTGCTTTTCAGCACCACCAGGCGCCCGACCGGCACCATCATGGCGCCGCCCACGCCTTGCAGCGCGCGCAGCAGCACGAATTCCAGCAGGCCGTCGGCCATGCCGCACAACACCGAGGCCAGTGTAAACAGCGCCAGCGCGGCCGCGAACACCTTGCGGGCGCCAAAGCGGTCGGCCACCCAGCCGCTGATGGGAATGAACACGCCCAGGGTCAGCAGATAGGCGCTGACGCCGATATTGAGGTCCAGCGGCGCCACGCCGAATGACTGGGCGATGTCGGGCACGGCGGTGGTGATCACGGTGCCGTCGAGGTTTTCCATGAAAAAAGCGCCGGCCACCAGCAGCGCGATCCAGCGCGCCTTGCGTGCATCGGCGGATTGATTGGCCGGTGCGGCCGCTTGAGCATTCATGGGGATTCCTGAAAAGTCCAGGCACCATTATCGCCTAAGAATAACTAACAAATCGTAGCGAGCGGCAGTGAGTTGTGGCCGAGACGCGGAGCTGTGCGAATGCACAGTGAGCATCGGAGGCCGCAAATCGCGACGCGCAGTAGGTTAGTTAGGTGTTCTAGCGCGGATTGCCTTGCATGCCGCGTGCCAGCTGGTCGACGTTGTAGCGCATCAGCGCCAGATAAGTCGGCGCCGGGCCGCGCGGCGCGGACAAGGCGTCCGAATACAGCTTGCCGCCCACCGTCACGCCGGCCTCGCCCGCCAGCTGGCGCAGCAGGCGCGCGTTGTGCAGGTTTTCGGCAAACACGGCCGCCGTGCCGTCGGCGCGCATGCGCCGCACCAGCTCGCCCATGGCGCGGGCGCTCGGTTCGCTTTCGGTCGACAGCGTCTGCAGCGCCGACAGGCGCAGGCCATAGCGCGCGGCCAGGTAATCAAACGCCGCGTGCGCGGTGACGGCGCGCCGCCGGCTGACGGGAATGCGCGCGAAGCGCGCGCCGGCCCAGGCGTCCAGTTCGCGCAGCACCACCTGATAACTTGCCGCATTGGCGCGGTACGTCGCCGCGCCTTTCGGGTCGACGCGCGCCAGGGCGGCGGCGATATTGGCGACATACAGCATCACGTTTTGCGGGTCCTGCCAGGCGTGCGGATCGAGGTGGCCGTGCTCGTGGCCCTGCGCATGTTCACCTTGATGCTCATGGCCGCGCGGCCTGACACCGGTGGACGCCACCACCACTTCGCCCTGGTAGCGGGCCGCCTGCAGCAAACGCTGCTGCCAGCCTTCGAAACCGAGGCCGTTGACGACCACCAGCCTGGCGCGCGCGATGCGCACCGCGTCCTTCGGCGTGGGGTCGAACACATGGGCGTCGGCGTCCGGCCCCACCAGGGATGTCACGGCGACGCGTTCGCCGCCCACCACCTTGACCAGGTCGGCCAGGATGCTGAAGCTGGCCACCACCGGCAGTTTTTCGGCGGCAGCGCGCTGCGCAAACAGTGCCAGCACGATGGCCAGCACGGCGCTTTTATTCAGACGAGACATGACTAAACTCCACAGTAGAAAATCAGGTACGGGCGCGGCGCAGCGCGGCCAGGACGCCACGCGGCGACAGCAGCAGCGAGCCGCCATACAGCAATCCGGCGCAGACAATGATCGCGGGGCCGGACGGCAGCGCCGCGTAATAGGAAAGAAGCAGTCCCGCCACGCCGGCCAGCATGGCCTGGCAGGCCGCATGCACCAGCTGCGCCGGCAGGCTGTGGTGCCACAGCCGCGCCGAGATGGCCGGCAGCATCATCAGGCCCACCGCCATCAGGGTGCCCAGGGTCTGGAAGGCAGCCACCAGGTTGACCACCACCAGCATCAGAAACAGCTGCTGGAACCAGGTACGATTGCCCCGCGCGGCCGCCAGGAAAGCGGGATCGAAACTTTCCAGCAGCAGGCCGCGGTACATCAATGCCAGCAGCAGCAAGGTGGCGCTGGCGACACTCGCCACCAGCAGCAGGCCGTCGCGGTCGACGCCCAGCACATTGCCGAACAGGATGTGCAGCAGGTCGATCTGCGAGCCTTGCAGCGAGATTAGCATCACGCCCAGCGCCAGCGCCACCAGGTACAGGGCGGCCAGGCTGGCGTCTTCGGCGATGCGCGTATGGCGGCTGACCAGCGCGGCAGCACCCACCACCAGCATGCCGGCCAGCACGCCGCCGATGCTCAAAGCGGTCAGCGACAGGCCGAAAAACAGGAAGCCCAGCGCCACGCCGGGCAGCACGGCGTGGCTCAGTGCATCGCCCACCAGGCTCAATCGGCGCAGTGTCAGCAGCACGCCGAGCGGCGCCGCGCCCAGCGCCAGCGCGACGACCGCCACGAGCGCGCGGCGCATGAAGGCAAATTCGACAAATGGTCCGGCCAGCAGGTCAAGCATCATCGCGTGCCCGCGCAAGATGGTCCGCGCCCAGCACCCGGGCCGTGTCGCCCCAGGCCACCAGGCGGCGCGCCAGCAGCACCGCCTGCGGAAAATGCGCCCGCACCTGGGCGTGGTCGTGCAGCACGGCCACCACCGTGCGGCCCTGCTCGTGCCAATCGTGGATCAATGACAGCAGCAGCGCGGTGGTGGCCGCATCGATGGCGTTGAACGGTTCGTCGAGCAGCAGCAGTTCGGCGTCCTGCACCATCAGGCGCGCGAACAGCAGGCGCTGGAACTGGCCGGCCGACAGCGCGCCTATGGGGCGGTGCGCCAGCTGCGCCATGCCGACGGCGGCCAGCGCCTGGTCCACGCGCGCCTGGAGCTCGCCGGTCACGCGCGCAAACAGCCCCACGCGCTGCCAGGCGCCCAGCAGCACGCAGTCGCGCGCCAGCATGGGAAAGTCCCGTTCGATCTCGCACTGTTGCGGCAGATAGGCGATGCGCGCGCGTGGCAGGTGCAGTTCCACCGTGCCGCCGGCCAGCGGCACCAGGCCCAGCATGGCTTTGAGCAAGGTGCTCTTGCCGGCGCCATTCGCCCCCACCACCGCGTACAAACCGCCCCGTTCGAACTGCCCGTCGATGCCGCTCAGCGCTTCGGTGCCCTGATAGCGCACCGACAGCTGGCGCACGCTGGCCAGCGCGCTCACGCCAGGGCCCAGCACACAGCCAGCCACAGCACCACGCAGGCGGGCAGCACGGCCAGCATGCGCAGCCAGGCCGGCCAGGAAAACACGCCGCCGCTCATGCGCCGGCCTGGGCCAGCGAGGCAAACGCCACCGCGTCGTGCGCGTGCAGGCTTTCCAGGTGGCGCACCGTCACTTGCGCCGCCAGGTAGTGGCCGTCCAGCGCCAGGCGCAAACGCCGCGCCGCGTCTTCCACATACATCAGGTTGCTGCCATTGAGGCGGGCAAACGCCTGTTCGTCGGCCCGCTTGACGGCTGTCTGCACGGGCGTGGCCAGGGCGGTTTCAATCAGGTCGATCAGGGCCAGCAGGCGCAAGGGCGCATTCGGCGCCAGGCGCACCCTTACCTCGGCCAGGCTGCGCTGGCTGTGCGGCGTGGCCAGGCTGCCGTGTTCCAGCAGCCAGGCCTGCGCATCGACGGGTTTGAGCACCACCTGGCTGCCGAAGCGCTGTTCAAAAGCTTGCGCCAGCAACTGGCGCGACAGCGCCGCCGAACATGGGCAGGTCGAGGAATACGCCACCGTCACGCCGGCATGCAGTTCCAGCACGCCGGCGCGCCAGACGGCATCGATGGTTGCCGGATACGCCTTCCAGCCGGCGAGACTTTCGGTCACCAGCGCGCCGCGCCGGCACAGCAGCTCGAACCGCAGCGCCAGGCGCGCGCCGGTGGCGCCGCAATCGGCATGGCTGGCCACCACGCTGTGCAATAGCGAGGAAAGTCCCGCGCCGTCCACGCCTGTCTTTCCCGCCCAGGCGTCGAGCAGCAGATACAGGCGCGACATATGGATGCCCTTGACATGTGGCGACGGCAGGTCGACATGGAGATCGGCGCGCGCCGCGATCAGGCCGGCGCCGGCGGCGCCCTCTTCCTCGATCAGCACAGGCAGGGCGATGTCCTGCATGCCGACCCAGTCGAGCGGCGCCAGCGCGGCGGGAGTGTGGTGCAATGCCACATCAGGCAAACGGTCGTTCATGGCATCCTTGAGCTCATTATTAATGCAAGTCAATTGCATTTTATGATTTTAAGGCATCCTGGCCGGAACGGCAATCAAACCCCGGCAAACCGTAGGGTCAAGCGCGCTGTCAGGCCGCTGGCGCCAGCCCGAACATCAGCGAGCGGTGCGCCGCCACGCCGGCCATGGCGCCGTCGGCCACGGCAAACGCCACATTGCCGGCCGCGCGGCCCGCGTCGCCGCAGCAGAACACGCTGGCCACGCTGGTGGACTTCATCTCGTCGGTGCGCACCACGGGGCCCATCGGCCCCTCATCGATCGCGCAGCCCAGCTGTTCGGCCAGCGGGCCGGCCTGCCGCGTGCGGGGCGCCACGAACAGGCCGGCCATGGCGTGCGTGCCGCCATCGGCCAGCACTACCTCGGCCACGCCGTCGATACGTGCGATCGGCGTGCGCTCGACCTTGCTGCCGCGCCGCGCCAGTTCGGCCAACTGCGCCGCATCGGGCTCGAACGCGCCATTGAGGAAAAACGTCACCGTGCCCCAGTCGGGCAGCATCAGCGCGTGGTGCATCGACAGCGGCCCGGTGGCGATCACGCCGATGCGGCCCTGGCCGAGTTCATAACCATGGCAATACGGGCAGTGAAACACGCTGGCGCCCCAGCGTTCACGCAAGCCCTCGACGGGCGGCAGTTCGTCGACCACGCCGCTGGCCAGCACCAGGCGCAGGGCCTGCACGGTGCTGCCGTCGTCGAGCGTCACTGCGTATCCGTCAGCCGTTTGCGCGGCCTGCAGCGCCCTGCCCTCGCGCCAGCTGACCGTCGGGTAAGCGAGCACCTGGCGCTTGCCGTCGGCGGCGATCTCGCTGGGCGCGCGGCCGTCCTGCGTCAGAAAACCGTGCGAGTGGCTGGCGTAGCGGTTGCGGCGCTGGCCGGCGTCGATCACCAGCACGCGGCGGCGCGCGCGGCCCAGTTGCATGGCGCAGGACAGGCCCGCGTAGCTGCCGCCGATGATGACGACGTCATACGGTGCTTGAATGTCAGATGGTTTCATGTGCTGGTCTCCGGTGGTTGGCGTGCAGTTGGCTGAAACGCGCGGACAGGTCGGCCAGGCTGACTTCGCCGAGACGCGCGATCAGCAGGGCTTCGGCTTCATCGAAGGCGGTCGCCAGCGACTGGTTGACGGCCTGTTCGACCAGGCAGCCCGGCTGCTCGACACGGTTGCCCATGGCGAACACGGTGGGTGCGCCGACGGCGTCGTAGATATCGCGCAAGGTGACTTGCGCCAGGTCGCAGCTGATGGTCCAGCCGCCGCCATGGCCCTTGGTCGACGCCACGTAGCCGCGCTCGCGCAGTCCCGCCATCACGCGCCGCACCAGCACCGGGTTGGTGCCGAGGCAAGTGGCCATCTCGTCGGACGTCATCGGGCGTCCCGCATGCGCCATATGCAATAGCACATGCAATATCGATGAAAGTTTGCTGTCTGGTTTCATGTAACTAATGATATTACATAAAATCCTTTAATGCAAACCACTTGCAAATATCAGGGAGAGGCGCAGGCCTGCGCCGCCTTTGCCAGCCACCGCGCATCGACGGCGCCCAGGCGCGTGGTGCATACCTGGTGCGCGCGATTGAGCACCACCGTATAGGGCAAGGCGCCCAACGGGTTGCCGAACCGGCGCAGCAGATCCTGGCGGCCCGGCGCCGCCAGTTGCAGATACGCCGTGCCCGCCCTGTGCGCAAACGGCGCCGCCCGCCTCCCCTCGTCGATGGCGATGCCGACAAAGCGCAAGCCGGGCAAGCGCCGCGACTGCGCTTGCAGCAGCGGCAGCTCGCGCACGCAAGGCAGGCAGTCGCTGGACCAGAAGTTGAACAGGACGGGACCGGCCAAGGCGGCCAGGGTCACGCCGCGGCTGGCGTCGAGCGTGGGCAGCTTGAAGTCAAGCTTGGGCTGTGCCACCGCCAGCGCCGCCGCCAGCAATAGCGCGCTCACTGCTCCACCAGGCTGGCGTCATTGATGCGGTAGTACAAACCCATCGAGTCGCTTTTCATCACCGTCATCTTGCCGCTCATGACCATCGGCGCGTACGTGAATTTGACCGGTGTCTTGCTGTTGATTTCGACCACCCCTTCCGGCCCGGCGGGCAGGCAGAACGGGCAGCTGGCCGAGGTCACCGTCAGCAGGAAATGCTTCTGCTTCTGCCCCGGCTGCAAGGGCATCATGAAGCCCTGTACCTTGACTTCCGTCTGGTCCAGCGCGCTGATTTCCTCCGTATATTTCGGCACCATGCGCCCGCCCTTGGCTTTCACGGTGGTGGCCTTCGACAGCAGGCTCCAGGGCAGCACGCCGGGAATATCCTCGAGCGGCGCAAAGAACGACGGTGGATGGTCGGCGGTGGCCGGCGTGGTGACCTTGGCGGCTTGCGCGGCGGTGTGGACAGCGCCAGCGGCAAGCAGCAAAACAAGCAGCAGTGATTTCATGATGTCTCCAATCAGGAATGCGCCAGGGTGGCGGCGATATCGGTGCGGTAGGCGCGCACGGCGGGCAAGATTGACGCGGCCAGGCCGACCAGCAAGGCGGCCGGCAGCAGCCACGCTTCCTGCGGGTCGATAGTCCAGGCCGACAGCGCCAGGTTCTGCTGGCCTTCCATCAACGCGCCCAGCAGGCCCACCCCAAAGTGGCCCAGCAGCCAGCCCAGCATGGCGCCGCCCAGCGCCAGCGCCAGGCCCTGGGTCAGCAACAACAGCAAAAGTTTACGCGGCGGCGCGCCCAGCGCGCGCAGGATCGCCAGGTCCGTCTTGCGCTCTTCCAGCGCGTGGTACAGCGCGACAAACATCGACAGCGCGGCCACCGCCAGCACGATGGCGGCGATCGCGCGCAGCACGTCGGCGCCCACGCCCACCAGCTCGAACAATTTGGCCGATTCCAGCGCCGGCTGCGCCGCCTGCAAGCGCGTCTGGCCATTGACCCAGCGCGGCAGGCTGATGGCGGCCAGCGGCGAGGTGTAACGCACCAGCAGCGCCGTGACTTCATGCTCCGCCTCATTCACGTGCGCATGCGGTTCGTCCGGGTCGGTCTCGTGCACGCGCCACACCGATGCCACCGGCGTGACGATCAACCGGTCCAGCACCGTGCCGGTCGGCTGCAGGATGCCGACCACCGTGTACGGCGCATGGGCATGCACTTCGCCGCCGGCCACCAGGCCGTGCGAACCGGCAAAGCGGGCGCCCAGGGCAATCCCCGTGCGCCGTGCCACTTCCGCGCCCAGCACCACCTGCATGCTGCCGCCGAACGGCACGCCGCTGGCGGCCTGGCCGCCGTAGTGGCGGATATAGTCGGCGGTGCTGCCGACGATGCGGTAGCCCTGGTAGCTGTCGCCGAGCGCCAGCGGGATCGCCTCGGCCACCAGCGGATTGGCCGCCAGTTCCGCCTGCGCGGCAGCCGGGATATTGCCGGTCGGGATATCGATATGGTAGATCGACGACAGGATCAGCTGCAGCGGCGAACCCTTGGCGCCCACCACCATGTCGATGCCGTTGGCGTCCTTCATGGCGCCGTCTTCCAGCTGGCTGGAGGCGGACAGAATAAACGTCATCATCGCCACGCCGATCGCCATCAGCAGCAGGTTCAGGCACGTGGCCAGCGGCTTGTGGCGCAGCGCGGCCAGCGCCATGGTCACGGCGTTCAGGCGGCGCATGGCAACTCCCCGCGCGCCGGCAGGCGCAGGACGGCGGCGCCGGGCAAGGCGGCAATCAGGCGCGCATCGTGACTGGCGATCAGCAGCGATGCGTTGGCGTCCCTGGCCTGGCGCGCCAGCAAGGCGGCCACCTGGGCGCAGGCCGCATCGTCAAGGTTGGCCGTCGGTTCGTCGGCCAGCAGCAAGCGCGGTTGGGTGAACATGGCGCGGGCGATCGCCACGCGCTGGCGCTGGCCGCCACTCAACTGGTGCGGCATGGCGTGCGCCTTGTCGGCCAAGCCGAGGCCCGCCAGCAGCGCCTGGGCGCGCTCGACGTCGGCAGGCAAGCCGCAGGCATAGGCCGGCAGCAGCACGTTGTCGCGCACGGACAAGCTGGCGACCAGCGCCAGCTGCTGCGGCAGCAGGCCGACATGGCGGCCGCGCCAGGCATCGGCTTCGCGTGGCGCCAGGGCCGCGAGATCGACGCCGTCGATATCGATGCGCCCCGCCTGCGGGCTCAGGATGGCGCCCAGCAGATGCAGCAGGGTCGATTTGCCGGAGCCGGATGGCCCCAGCAGCAGCGCGTGTTGGCCGCGCGCCAGTTCAAAAAAGGGGACGGAAAGTACGGTCACACCGCCGTAGCGGTGCTCCAGTTGGGAGATGGTCAGCAAAATGGTCTCGATCAGCAATGACAACAAGGCCGCAGCGGCGGCTTGCGCCCTGCGGTCGTGGTAGCGGTATCAGGGGAAGGAGACCGGGCCGGGCGGCCCATGCGCATGCGGAATCAGAAAGCTGCGCGGCACCGTGCTGGCTGGCTGCACCGCGGGAGAAAGAAGATGGCTGCCGGCCAGGCGCACTACCACCAGCGCCGGTGGCGTCAAGGCCTGGTCGGCCGGCGTTACGCTGCCGGCAAAGCAGCTGGCGCAGTCAAGCGGGTGGCTGTCGAGCGCGTGATGGTGCCGGGCCAGGCCGAACAGCTGCAGCGCCAGCATGGCCATTACCAGCCATGCCAGCCAACGCTTGTACCAGGAACCGTTTGCAACCATAAGACCAGGCATGCCCAAAAACGCAATTGATTTGCGTATACTAGCATGCCCGGCGGGCTCGCTTCAGTCCTGCTTGCGCCCGCGCCACCACAGGAACAGCAGCAACAGCGCCAGCAGGCCGACGATCATGCCGCCACGCGCCAGACCAATCAGGTTCGAGGGCGCGCCGCCACGGCGCAAGGTCGTCACCTGTTCCAGCGTGACCTTGCCGGCCGGGTTGCCATACCTGGCCTGGATGTAATTGCCCAAGGTGACGATCTGTTCGTCGGACAGGGTCTGGCGAAACGCCGGCATCAGATGATTGCTGCCGCCGTCCTGCCGTTCCACGCCATCGAGCATCGTCATCACCAGGTTGCTGGTGTTGGTGCGTCCCGTCGCCGAGTTATGGAACAACGGCGGCAGGCTGCCGTCGAAACTGCCCTCGCCTTTCGCCTGGTGGCAGCTGGCGCAGTGAGCGTCGTAGAGCTGGGCGCCGGACATGCGGTTCAGGTCCTTCGGCAGCGCCACGCCACGGATGCTGGCCAGGTCGTCGGCCGGCGCGCCCCGCTGCGTCACCGGTTTCGTATCGGCCTTGTCATGCAGCGCCGGCACGCTTTGCAGGTACACCGCCACCGCGTTCAGGTCCGCATCGCTCAAGTGCTTCAGGCTATGGTCGATCGCTTCGGCCATCGGCCCGGCCGCCTGGCCACGGTGGGCGGCGCGGCCCGTGCGGAGGTAGTCGACCAGCTCCTGCTGGCGCCAGCCGCCGATGCCGCTGTTCACGTCCGAGGTGATGTTGGGCGCATGCCAGGTGCCCAGGTCGGCCCCGCCCAGTTCTTTCGACAGCTGCTCTGCCATCAGCAGGTTGCGCGGCGTATGGCAGGTGCTGCAGTGGGCCAGGCCCTGCGCCAGGTAGGCGCCGCGGTTCCATTCGGCGCTTTTCGCCGGGTCGGGCTCGAACGGCGTCTTGTCGAGGAACAGCAGGTTCCAGCCAGCCATCGACAGGCGTATATTGAACGGAAACGGCAGCTCGGTGGTTTTCGCGGGGGCGGCATCGACTGGCGCCACGCCATGCATGAAGTAATCGTACAGGGCCGCCGTATCGGCATCGCTCACCTTGGCGTAGGCAGTATACGGCATGGCCGGATACAGGTGGGCGCCATCGGCTCGCACGCCGTGGCGCACGGCGGCGGAGAACTGCGCCAGCGTGTAGTTGCCAATGCCATGCGTTTTTGAAGGCGTGATATTGGTGGCGATAATGGGGCCCAGCGGCGTGGCCAGCGCCAGGCCGCCGGCCATCGCCTTGCCACCCGGTACGCTATGGCAGGCGATGCAGTCGCCGGCCGTGGCCAGATAGCGTCCGCGCTCCACGCTGGCCGCATCGGGTGTCACGGCGGCCATGCCGGAGGCGCTGGCGCAGGCCAGCAGCAGGCCAGCCAATCGCTGGCTCAGGTGCCTTTTCAGGTGCGCCATCATGCGGCCACTCCCTGTTCGTCAAGGATATGCTGGACGGTGCGCAGCGCCACGGCCAGGCCATTTTCCGTCGAATTGCAGGTGCCGGACGTCGGCAGCACGCCGGTGCTGCACAGGAACAGGTTGGCGTGGTCGTAAGTACGGCCCCACTGGTCGCACACGGCCCTGGCCGGATCGGAACCCATCGACAGGGTGCCGCAGATATGCTGGTTGTTGGAAAATACCCCCTCCTTGCTGTGGCGCAGATTGCTGCCGCCCATCAGCTTGGCGATGCGTTCGAAATCCTGCTTCGAGCGTTCGTGGCCGCGCCGCGTGTACTCGTCGATCGCGTAATGCGCCTGCGGTTTCGGGATGCCCATGGCGTCCTTCTCGCTGCCGAGCGCGATGCGGTTGTCGGGATGGGGCAGCACTTCCAGCACGTTTTTCAGGCTCATTTCGCGCGCCGAGCGGTAGCGCAGCTGCTGCTCGAAAGCCTCGCCGAACACGCCCTGGCCGATCAGCTCCTTGGTGGCGCCATCGACCCGCGAAATGTTCGTGAAATCCAGGCGGTATGGCGCATGCTCGCCGCGGAAGTCGCCGTCGCGCATGGTGTTGATCGAGTTGGGGCTTTGCGGGCCACGGCCCAGCCACAGGTCTTCGTCGGCGTCAAACGTGATCGAGGTGCTCGGATGGTCCATCAGGTTGCGGCCCACCATGTCGCTGCTGTTGGCCAGGCCGTTCGGATACTTGTCCGACGCCGACACCAGCAGCAGGCGCGGGCTTTCGATGCCGTTGGCGGCCAGGATGAAGGTCCTGGCGGTGACGCGGTGGCTCTGCTTGTCGACGTCGTAGTACAGCGCGGCCGTGATGCGGCCCTGGGCGTCGTGCTCCAGCTTGTAGACATTCGCATTGCACAGTATCTTGACGCCGGCCGCTTCTGCCTGCAAGGCGGCGATGCCGCCATGGTATTGCGCGTCGATCGGGCAGATCGGCTGGCAGCTGTTATTGCCGCAGCAAGCGGGGCGGCCGGCGTAGCTGACGCTGTTGCGCGCCACCGTATTGCCGACCACCTTGAAGGCGGGATCCAGGCGTTCGCGGATGCGGCGCATCGCGTACGGTTCCGTCACGGGCGCCATCGGGAAGGCCTGCTTGCGTGGCGACCCCGTATTGTCGGCGCCGGACACGCCCATGATCTCCTCTGCCTCCTGGTAGAACGGCTCCAGGTCTGCATAGCTGATCGGCCAGTCCACGCCCACGCCATACAAGGTATGGATGCGGAAGTCGTTCGGCACATTGCGCCAGGCTTGCGCGGCCCAGTGCCACGAGGTGCCGCCGAACTGGCGGATATATTCGGCCGGGTAAGGATAGGGGCCGGCCTGCATCAGGTAGCCATTGTCCTTCGGCTGGTAGATCGGATGGGGCGCGGTGGCGACCGACGGATACGGCGACATCCAGTCGCTGCGGCGCGTGGTGTTGCGAAAACGGGCGACGATTTCGCCGCGCGACACGCGCGGCCCCGCTTCCAGGATCAGCACCGAGGCGCCGGCCAGCGCGAGCTTGCGCGCGGCCAGCGAGCCGATGATGCCCGAGCCGATCACGAGGTAATCGGCGGTAAGTTGTTCAGCCATGATGGCTCCTTCTTAAATTGGTTTTCTGGCCCAGCTGCCGTAGGCGCCGTAGGAATAGGTGGGAGGCTTCAGCACGTCGGCCACCACGGCCGCGTTCAGCGCCTGCTCGTAGGCGACGCAGACGGCCGCCTCGCCGGTGCCGACAATGCCCAGGTACCAGGCGCTGGCGATCTGGCGCGGCAGGGCCGCCAGCGGTGACGTGGCCGCGTCCAGCGCCTCCTGCAGGCCGGCCGCCTGCAGGCCGTCCGTGTTGATCAGCGCGAGCAAGGCGCGCACCTTGGCGGGAAAGGCGGCGTCCTGCGCCACCAGCGCCTCGTACAGGCGCGTGGCCAGCACCGGATCGAGCGCCTGGCGCCCCACCAGCAGGGCCGAGACGCCCAGAAAGGCGCCCTGCTCCGCATTGGCCACCGGCTCGGCCAGGGCCCAGGGAATCAGGGCGGCGGCCGACGCCGACAAGAGGCCGGCCAGCACCATGCGGCGGCCGGGATTGACAGGGCTGGCGCCCTCCTTGCGATTCGTGTTCATCGATGGCTCCTGTGCGTGCGCACTTAAAAAGCGTGTTTGAGGCCGAGCATCAGCACGGTCTGGCCGCCGTTCGACGACGGCGTGCCGTTCTGCGAGTCGCCGATCGAGGCCACGGCATCGACGATATTGCCGCTGGCGCCCAGGCTCTGACCATGCGCCAGCTGGCGCGCTTCGATCGCGTACAGGGCCGTGCGTTTCGACAGCGCGTAGTTCTGCTCGAACGACAGCTGGCGGTAGCGCGCGCGGTCGCTAATATCGTTGGCATGCGCCGCGCGCGTGTCGCTGTAGCCGGCGGACAGGAACAGCGCGGGGGCGGCCTGGTAACTGGCGATCAGTCCCGCCGTATTGAACACGGCGGTGTCGCGGAAAGTGGAATCGCTGCCGGCCTGGAACTGCACATTGCTGGCATTGGCGCCGACCATGAAATGACCGAAGGTGTAGCGCGCGCTGGCGGCGATAAACTGGATGCTGTCAGCCGATACATACCCCTGGTTGATGGCCGAGACGCCGAAGTTGCCCGAGGCCGTGTCGCTCCAGCCGCCGGCATGGCTGCCGTTTTTCAGTTTCAGGTAGCCGAGCGCGAATTCGGCCGGCGAGGTGCTGTACTTGACGGCGGCGCTGAAGCTGCTGCCGGCGCCATTGCCGTCCTTGGCTTCGCCAAAACCATATTGCGTGCTGGCCTGCAGGCCGCGCCAGACGGGCGAGCTGTAGGTGAGGGAGTTGTTGACGCGCACGGTAGTGTCGAGGCCATCGAAATCGCCCGGATGGGCGCCGGTGGCGCCGGTCAGGATATTGCTCGAGGCGAGTGAGCCGACCAGCAGATAATACGGCGTGTACTGGCGCCCGGCCGTCAGCGTACCGAGGCGGCGCGACTGCAGGCCCACATAAGCCTGGCGGTTGAACAAGGAACCGGCCACGCTTTGCGCGCCCGTATCGGCTTCAAAACCGCTTTCCAGCAGGAACAGCGCCTGCAGATCGCCTCCGAGGTCTTCGGTACCCTGGAAACCGATCTTGCTGGCCGACAGGCTGCCGCTGCGCATATAGGTGTTCGAGTGGCCGCCCTGGTTGCTGGCGTAGGCGGCGGCCTCGTCGACGACACCGTAAATCGTCACATTGCTTTGTGCGCAAACGTTTGCGCACAGTAGCGAGGTGGCGGCCAGCGCGGCAGCGCGCATGCATGGGTTTTTCATTATTTTTCCTGACTATCCTGAGTTGGCGTACGGCGTGCAAGAGGCGCCCGCGTACCGCGTTCAGCCCAGCGAACAGCGCCGTGGCATCGCGTTTTCTTCTTGATCTGGATCAAGTGGACCAAATTATACGCCTTTTCACTAACATGTAAGCAATTGACTGTTGGGCGTAGTCTTGTAGCAAAGCGGGATGGCGCAGGGAATAGTGCCGAGTAATGACACAGCAGAGTACAGGGGTCGTACCCGCCGGGTACGACCCCAGCCTTCATGTTGGGGGAGAAATGATTGCGCGGCGCGCTAAGGAAGAATCGCCGGCGCCACCGGCAGGGTATCGAGCGCGATAAAGGCTTCGAGCGCCAGGCGCATGTCTTCGAACACCTGCTTGCCGTAGGCCGCTTCGAGGTTTTCGTATTGCAGGTCGATCAGCTTGCCCATTTCCATCAGCAAGTCGGCGCCGGCGGGCGACAGATGGACCTTGCGGCGGCGCTGGTCGCCTTCGAACTTGCTGCGCGCCAGCCAGCCCGTCTCTTCCATGCGGGCCAGGATGCCGCTCATGCTGGGACTCGATATCTGGCACAGGTCGCACAGTTCGCGCGGCTCCAGCATGTTGGCCTCGTTCAGCGCGCGCATAATGCGCCACTGCTGTTCCGTCACGCCATAGTGATTGAGGATGGGCCGGAAATGCTGCAGCAGGCTATCGCGCGCCTTGAGCAGCAGCTGCGGCATATTGGGATAGCGGATCGGTAACTGCAAGCTGGACTCCAGAAAAAAGTGATAACGCTGGCAATTATACGGCGCGCACCAGGCGGCGCGCGCCGTCTACCGCTTTGCTTATCCCCTGGCTTTTTGCGCCGGAATGAACTGCTCGCGCACGGCCTTGGCCAGCAGGTCCGGCGGCAGCAGGCCCTGGCCCAGCAGGAAGTTATTGAAGGCGAGGCGGTCGAACTTCGCGCCCAGCGCCAGTTCCGTCTCGGCGCGCAGTTGCAAGATGCGCGTATAGCCATAAAAATAGCTGCCCGCCTGGCCCGGCATGTTGAAGGTATAGCGGTCCAGTTCCTGGCGCGACATCGGCGCCGACAGCATCACCTCGTCGGTCAGGATGCGGCCCGCCTCTTCGCGCGTGACCTGGCCCAGGTTCAGCATCGGGTCGAGCATGGCGCGCGCCGCGCGCAGCATGCGGAACTGCAGCGCGATGAACTGGCCTTCGACCGGCTCGTAGGGAATCATCTCCGCTTCCGCATACAAGGCCCAGCCTTCCACGTTGACGCTGTTGAAGGCATACAGGCTGCGCGCCTGCGACACGCCGCGTTCGACCATGGCGCTGAACTGCAGTTCGTGGCCGGGGCGGCCCTCGTGCGCGCTCAGGGTCCAGGCGGCGCCGGCAAAATTGAAGTCGTCATACGCTTCGCCCTTGCCGCTGGCGGCCGGGTTCCCGACCGGCAGCACGAACTGGCCGTGCTCGCCCGTATTGCCGATCAGCGGAGGCGGACGCATGTGCGGCGCCGGCTGGGCCGCCGATTCGGCCGGCGAGGCCAGGCGCATGGTCATCGCGCGCGCCGGAATATCGACCACACCCTGCTGGCGGATGCGTTTTTCCAGCTCGGTATTGACGCCCTTGTAGTGCGCTTCCAGCTTGTCATTCGCGATCGTCTCGCTTTTCAGCGCGCGCAGCACCTGGCGATAGTCGCTGCCATCGATGCCCTTCAGCTCCAGCCTTGCCGCCACCACGGGCGCCAGCGCCTGCATGGCGGCGCGCGTTTCCAGGTAGGCCACTTCGGCCCGTTCGACCAGGGCGCGCGGTTCGATATCGATGCCGACCTGCTTCAGGCGAAATGCATACTGTTCCGGCGCCATGCGGAAATCCGTGCGCGACAGCGGCAGCACCACTTCGCGCTCCCACGCGGCGTAGTCATTGAGCTGCTTTTCCATCGCCGCCAGCGCCGGTTCGGCGCCCGCGATCTTCATGTCGGCAAACAGCTTGCGGATGCCGGCGATATAGGTCGGCACGTTTTCCAGCGACTGCTCGACCTGCAGCCGCACCGGGCCGGCCAGGCCCGGCTGGCCGATCTTTTCCGTGAAGCGCGCCCTGGCCTGTTCGGTGATCGGCGTGCTGCCCTTGAACTGGCCCGTGTAGCGCTGCAGCCGTTCCAGCGCCTTGGCGCGGCGCGCGGCCGGGCGCTGTTCCTGCAGCAGGCTTTGCATGGAACCGAACACCATCTGCGGCACGTCGATCCATGGCAGGCTGTATTTGTCCTCGATCCGGGCGCCGGCGATTTCCTGGTCCACCGCTTTGATCAGAATTTCCAGGTCCTGGCGGATGCGCTCGTCGCGCTCCAGTTCCAGCTTCAGTTGCAGCTTGCCGCGCGCCTGCTGCAGCACCGCCACCTGGCGTTCGACGATATTCGGCCCCAGGTCTGCCGCCAGCCCATCGTATTGCGGCAGGCCCGTGTCGGACGCGTTTTCCGGCGAAAATTTCGCCTGCGCTTCGAGCACGATGGCGGCATTGCGGTTGCTGGTCTCGACCCAGGCGGCGGAAGCAGCTGGGGCTGCGATGGCGGGAATGGCAACGGTGGTGGAAAAGGCGGCGGCGAGCGCCAGCGCAAACACGGTCTGGCGCAATTTCAGGGATACGGACATCGGGGGTTTCCTTCCTGGCGGTTTCGGCGAACGAAACGGCCAGTATCGGCGAGCGCCGGGGCACTGTCAATCCAGGGGAAGGCAGGCGGGCCGCCCTCCCCTTTCCTTCTTCTATCAGTAGCCCAGCCCGTAACCGAACTTGTACAGCGGCCGCGCCGTGTCATATGGCACGTCGGACTTCTGCACCTGCACTTCGGCCATCGACGATGGCAGCTCGAACGGCAGCTTGCCTTGCGGCTTGGCCTTGCCGGTCAGGACGTCGAACAGCGCGCCGTCGCTGACGCCGAAGTTGCCGATAATGGCGCTGGCCTTGTCCTGCACGTTGCCGAGGATGGCCGGGCGGTCCAGGTAGACGGTCACCACGGTTTTCGGCGCCAGGCGGGCGGCGTTCTTGATCGCCTCGTAGTCGGCGTCGCCGTCGACGAAATTGAGGCGGCCTTCGTGCTGCATGCTGCCGAAGATATAGTTCGGGTGCAGGATTTCATACGGCGCGGCCACGCGCAGCAGGGCCACGTCGGCTTCCTGCGGGGTCGCCACCACGGTGTAGCCGTACTGGCGGGCGACGGCCGCGTCGATGCCGTACAAATATACCTTCTTGACGGTGGTGGCCAGCGGCAGCACCTTGTCCTTGTTTTCCAGCAGCACCAGCGAACGGCGCTGGGCTTCCAGGCCCGCTTCGACGAAGTCGGCCTTGCCCACAGTAGCGGCGGCTTTTGCCGTGTCGACAAACGGATGTTCGAACAGGCCCTGCTTGAATTTCTGCACCAGGATGCGGCGCGCCGAAGCGTTGATGCGCGCCTCCGTCAACTGGCCGCGCTGCACGGCCTGCGTCAGGTAAGGCGCTTCCGTCACGCCGCCAAACTGGTCCATGCCCGCATTGACGGCCTTGACATAGCGCTCGGCCTTGGTGGCGTCTTCCATGCCCCACGGCGTGCCGAAACCGAAGAAGGACGGCGCCACGCCCGGTGGGGTGCCGTTGCGGCAGTTGGCGTCGCAGTCCGAGGTGATGCCCCAGTCGGACAGGATCACGCCTTCGAAGCCGTATTTGCCGCGCAGCAGGTCGGTCAGCATGGTCTTGCTGAAGCCGGCCGCCACCTGTTCCAGCGTGATGCCGTCGATGGTGATATTGCCGTCCGGCAGAGCATACGTCGGCATGACGGAGGCGGCCTTGGCGTTGAACGCGCCTTCGAACGGTTTCACGTGATAGGCGAAGTTATTGCCCGGGTAGGTCATGTAGCGGCCATAGTAATTGTGGCCGTCAAAACCCTCCTTGGTCGCGCCATAGCCGACCCAGTGCTTGACCACGGCCACCACGCTGCCGTCGTGCAGGCCCGTACTGCCATCCTGGAAGCCTTCGATATAGTTCTGCACCATGCGCTTGGCCAGATCCGCGTCTTCGCCGAAGGTGCCGTTGATGCGCGACCAGCGCGGCTCGGTGGCCAGGTCCGCCTGCGGAGACAGCGCCTGCGTGATGCCGACGGCCAGGTATTCCTGGCGCGCGATATCGCCGAAGCGGCGCACCAGGGCATCGTCGCCAATGGCAGCCAGGCCCAGGGTTTCAGGCCACTGCGAAAAGCCGTTGGTCGACGCGCTGGCGCCCACCGTGTACTGGAAATGATGGCGCGGGTCGGTGCTGATCGACACCGGGATGCCGTGGCGCGAAGTTTCGCTCAGGGCCTGCACCTTGTTGTACTGGGTCGCCATATTGGCCGAGTCGCCCGCCATGCGGGTAATGAAGGTGTTGACGTACTGCTTGACGATCAGGTCCTGCAGGGCCGTCAGGTCATAGCCGCTGCCCTGGCCGATGCCGGTCGGGTCCGCCACGGTGGGCGCCGTGCCGTGCATCATCAGGCCGGCTTTTTCCTCGAGCGTCATGCGACCGATCAGGTCGGCGGCGCGCTCCTCGGCCGACAGGCGCCAGTCCTCGTAAGGGTCGATCTTGCCGTTGCGGTTCATGTCCTTGAAGGTATAGCCGTCGACCTTGAGCTGGCTGTAGGTGGTGGTGCCGAACACCGGCTGGGTGTATTCCTCGCTGACGGTGTCGTGATTGCCGCAGGCGGCAAGGGCGAGCGCGGCAAGGCCGCCGGCGACCGCGCGGGTCATCGGTTTCATGGTGCAATTCATGGCTGTCTCCAGTATGTTTTTGTGGTGAGCGGGGCCGCATCGAGGCCGCCCCGGACGCAATATAGCGTGTCATGTCGGCATGTTTTTGACCGCGCAGAACAGTAGTTATACCGGTGAGAACAATTTTCGATATTGACGTGCAGCAATCACCGAATTCCAACAAAAATGCTACCATTTGTGAAAAATTACTACAAACAAGTCCGCAGAGACTGGAGACGAGAAAATGAACAAAACCGACACCCGCACGGTGGCGAACCATATCGCGCGCCAGTGCGCGCTGGCGCTGGAGGCCGATGGCCACGGCCCCGACGATTTCTTCCGCCATACCGGCATCACGCCAGCGCAATTGCAGGAACCGGGCGGGCGCATCGATGCGCAGCGCCACCGCCGCATGGTGGCCTACGCCCAGCAACTGCCGGCACACCGCGGCATGCTCGACATCGCGCCCCAGCACTGGTTTGCCCACTTTCCCGCCGTGGCGCAAGTGTGCTTCAACCGCCCCACCCTGCGCAGCGCGCTGCACGAAATGCTGCACTTGCGCGGCCTGATCGGCGAATTCGATTTCATGCTGATGAGCGAAAATGGCAGCCACGTCGAGATCGAATACCTGTCCGAATTTTGCGCGCTGGGCGGCGCCATGCAGGCGCTGGCCAATTTCAGGATGCTGTCGCTGGTGGTGCGCGCCTATGACGACGGCGCGGCGACCGCGTTTCATACAGGCTTCCAGGGCAAGGCGCCCTGGTTTGCGCACGCCGTCGCCGAATGCTTCGGCGCCAGCGCGCGCTTTGGCCAGGCGCGCAATACCCTGAGCTTCGAGGCGCGCCTGCTCGACGCGCCCTGCGCGCATTTCAACCCGCTGCTGGCGCCGCACGCGCTGGAACAGGCGCAGGCCCAGTTGCACCAGCTGCACAGCGCGCAGCTGTTCTCGGCCCGCGTGGAACAGGCCATCATCGATTTGCTGAGGAAAGGCGGCGGCGAGCTGGCCGACAGCGCCTCGCTGCTGCCATCGCTGTGCGACGGCCTGGCGATGAACAGCTGGACCCTGCGGCGCCAGCTGCAGCAGGAAGACACCTCGTTTCGCGCGCTGGAGCTGCGCGCCAAAAGCCGCGAATCGCGCCGCCTGCTGCGTGAAACCACCCTCAGCGTGGCCGAAATCGGCGACCGCCTGGGCTTTTCCTCGCAAAGCGCGTTCACCCGCTTTTTCAGGACCCAGTTCGAACTGCCGCCGGCGCGCTACCGGCACGAGGCAAGATAGCGCGTCTGAAAACGCATTTGATGGAAGTGACGCCGTGGGCGACGCCGATTCACTGCTACTATCGCCTTATCCCCACCACCGGGCATATCGACAGACTGCCTCTCTTTTCTTTCCCACACAATGACCATGCAAAAACTTATCGAACTGAACGACGGTAACCATATTCCGGCCATCGGGCTCGGTGTCTGGAAAGCGACTCCCGAGCAAGCCGGCGCCGCCGTGGTGGAAGCGCTGGAGGCGGGCTACCGCCATATCGACACCGCGGCAATTTATGAAAACGAAGATGGCGTCGGCACGGGCTTGTCCAGGGCCGGCCTGCCGCGCGAAGACGTCTTCGTGACCACCAAGATCTGGAATGACGCCCAGGGCGTGCACAAGACTGCACAAGCGCTCGATGCGAGCCTGAAACGGCTCAAACTGGACTATGTCGACCTGCTGCTGATACACTGGCCGGTTCCCGGGCAGAACCTGTACGTGGAAACGTGGCAGGCCCTGGCGCAGGCGCGTGAGGCGGGCAAGGTTCGTTCGATCGGCGTATCGAACTTCACGGAAGAACACCTGCAACGGCTGGTCGACGAGACCGGCATCGTGCCGACCATCAACCAGATCGAGTTGCACCCGTTTTTCCAGCAGCACGACTTGCGGGCCGTCCATCAGCGCATGGGAATACGCACGCAAGCCTGGAGTCCGCTCGGCCAAAGCGAGGCGCTGCAGGATACGACCATCGTCGCAATCGCTGCGCGACACAAGCGCACGCCGGCACAAATCGTCCTGCGCTGGCAGCTGCAGCTTGGCAATATCGCGATCCCGAAATCGGTCACGCCGGAGCGCATCCGTTCGAACTTCGACGTCTTCGATTTTGCGCTGGGTGACGATGACATGGCGGCCATCGCAGGCCTGGATCGCGACGGCCGGATGGGCCCCGATCCCCTGCTGTTCCCGTAATCCGCTATTCGGCTCGGTAGGCCAGGTTTCCGGCGCGAACCGGATGCTGGCAATCCCTATGCAATCTCGCCCAGGCCAGCCTCATTTTTCGCGTCATATGCCAGCCGCGCCGCGTCGATCTGCGCGCGGTGGCCAAACGCCCACTGGCCCAGCGCGCTGATGGGGCCGAGCAGGGACCTGCCCAGGTCCGTCAGTGCATAGTCGACCCTTGGCGGCACCGTGGGAAACACGGTGCGCGTGACCAGGCCGTCGCGCTCCAGGCCGCGCAGGGTGAGGGTCAGCATGCGCTGTGAAATGCCGTTGATCAGCCGGCGCATTTCATTGAAACGCTTGGTGCCGTTGCCCAGCAAGATCACCACCAGCACGCTCCATTTGTCGCCCACGCGGGCCAGGATATCGGTCGCCGGCTGGCACGAGTGCGCCACGGCCGGGTAGCCGCCGTCCGTGCGCATGCGCTGTTCCAGTTCCAGGCCGCCGCCATCAGTCACATCCATGTGCCCGGGTATGGAAAAAGTGCCTTCTTGTGCGTTCAATTTTTTTTCATCACTATGAGCCTCAGGTACAAAATGATACCACCCTGAACCGACCAAACTTACAAGGCTCCACATGAATATCCTGCAGATCGATTCCAGCATCCTCGGCGACCATTCCACCACGCGCCAGCTGACGGCCGCCATCGCCGCCCGCCTGCAAGCGGCCGCGCCCGGCGCGCAAGTCACTTACCGCGATCTGGCCGCCGCACCGCTGCCGCAATTTACGGCGGCGCCCGGCGCCATGGACGCCGCCGCGCTGTCCGTTGCGTTAGAGCAGGTACTGGCCGCCGACGTGATCGTGATCGGCGCGCCGCTGTACAACTTCAGCGTCCCTTCGCAACTGAAATCGTGGCTGGACGCGCTGGCCGTGCCGGGCAAGACGTTCCAGTATGGCGCCAGCGGCCCGGAAGGCCTGCTGGGCGCCAAGCGCGTGATCATCGCCTCGGCACGCGGCGGCATCTATACGCCCGGCACGCCGATGGCCAGCCTGGACCACCAGGAAAACTACCTGAAAAGCTTCTTCGGCTTCCTGGGCGTCAACCAGCTGGAAATCGTGCGCGCCGAAGGCCTGAAGGTCAGCGACGAGGTGCGCGCGCAGGCGATGGCCTCGGCGTTCGAACAGATCGCACAGCTGCAGGCGGCATAGGACCGGCATAACGGCGGGCGAGATTGCCGTGGGGGCTGGGCAGAAAGGAGCAAGATGCGCTAAGCTCTTGAGCCCACCCCCATCACAAGGAACACCATGACCCTGATCGTCGTCGCCACCATCGATGCCCAAGCCGACCATATCGCCGCCGTGCGCGCCGCGCTGGAAGCGGTCGTGCCGCCCAGCCGCGCGGAGACCACCTGCCTGCGCTACGAGCTGCACTTGGACAATAAAATCCCCACGCGCTTTATCATGCTGGAAGAATGGGCCGACGAAGCCGCCTTGCGCGCGCATGAAGCGACGCCCCATTTCAAGACACTGGTGGGCGCCGTGGGCGACAAGGTCGTCAATATCAACGTGGCGGAACTGAGCAAGCTGGCGTAAGCCAGGCGCCGGCTTCAATCGCGCGCGCCTGTTGAAAGGTTGCCATATACAATGTGGCAACTTTTTCTACTGGCCTGCCATGACCCATCTTTCCATCCTGCGCTCCACCACCGCACTTGCCGCCCTGATGTTCAGCCTGGGCACCTCCGCGCAAGCCCCGATGCCCAATCTGGTGGGCGACTACAATCTGGCCTCGTCGACCACCGTGCCGGCCAGCACCTGGGGTTACTCCAAGGGACGCATTGCGATCAAGCAGCTTGATGACAAGCATTTGCTGATCGTGCTGTCGTGCGAATGGAAGCGCGAACCGAAAGCCGTCTGCGGCGATTATTTCTACGCCCAGTGGCGCGACGACGGCCTGTACCTGCAGGACATGAATACCTTCGCCATGCGCCTGTACTTCGATGCCGCCTCGCGCAAGCTGACCATTATTTCGCGCGGCGCCGACGCCAAGGCCAGCGTGCGCCACGACGTGTTCGCCGCCACCACCGCGCCGCTGACCGACACGGCCCTGGTGCGGCGCATGAAACGCGAAGTATCGAATGCCGAGAGCAAGGAAAACCGCCGCGTCTTTGGTCCCTACAACAAATGGGATTACAAGGAGAACCGCATCGAATTCCAGCAGCAAGCCGCCGTGAAACCATGATGCGGCGCCAGCTGCTGCGCCTGGCTGGCACGCTGCTGTGCTCGCCCGTTCTGGTACGGGCTGCCGAAACGGGATTGACCGGCCCCGTGCGCCAGCGCATCCTGGCCACCATCGAGCAAGCCGCGCCGAAAGTACTCAACGTGCAGCACCTGGCCCTGATACGGCGTTTCAATATCGCCTGGTCGCCGGTGGAAAGCGGCGCACCGATGCTGAACCCGGAGCAGCCGCTGGGCGACGGCGACACCCTGGCGCTGGCGATGCGGATTACCGCCAGCAAGGATGCCGCGCTGGCGGCGCAGCGTTTGATGGAAGCGGCGCAACTGCTGCCTCATTTCATGCAGATGGCGAAACTGAAACCGGGCAACTACGCGCTGGACCAGGCAAGCTTTGCGTTTACCGAACGCCATCAGCTGCTGCTGCGCCGCCAATCGTGGCGCTCGCTGGAAATGCTGGGCCTGGGTGCCGAAGACTATCTGGGCGAAGGCTATTGGCCCACGCCGGCGGTCGACGGCAAGCGCCCGTATGGGGACTTCACGAATTATCCTGTTGAAATGGCGCAGGCGCTGGGCTTGCCGGTGCGCAAGCAGCTTGACGGCACGCTGAGGGTCACGCCCGCGCTCGACAAGGAACTCGAAGCGCTGCACGAACAGACCATGCCGGCCATGCAGGTGTTCGTGCGGCATGCGGGCCTGATGCGCAATAGCATCTAGCCCCGCCTGCCTTCTGGCAGGTGTGCGGGACATGGCAAGCAGCTAAGATGGCCATCTCATCTTTACGCAAGGAAGCACCGCCATGACGACCTTTCAAGCCGCCAAGCCCCCCACGCGCCACCCGATCGGCATTGCCCACGGCGTCACCTTCGACGTGGTGGCCTGGGGTCCGGCCATGGCCGAGGTCGACCTGAGCGTCGCCTGCATGTTCGAGCACGAAGTTGGCGGCGCGCCCATCGCCGGCGGCCTGCTGGCGCTGGACCAGGCGCTGGGCGGCCAGCTGACGCGGCTGCGCGCCACCGGCGCCTTTCGCGCACAGCCGATGGAAACCCTGCTGATCACCACGCCGCCTGCCGGCATGGCGCCACGCGCGGTGCTGGTCATCGGCTTGGGCGACCCCGGCCAATTGACGTCCGACCTGCTGCGCCGCGCCACCCGCGTGGCCATGCGCGAGGCGATCCGCCACGGCGCGTTGTCGATGGCTTTCGCGCCCAGCGTGCTCGACGCCGGGCACGCCGACAATGCCGCGCTGGACATGCCCGAAGTCATGCTGGACGGCATGTTGGGCGCGCTGGCCGGCGAATTTCTGCTGGCCGAAACGGGCCTGGCGGGCGAGCCGCTGCTGCGGCATTGCACCTTTGACGTCGGCGCGCCGCGCGTCGAGTCCGCGGCCCTGGCGTTTGCGGCGGCGTTTGCCAAGCTGCATGATGCCGAATAGAAAATTTGACAAGGGCACGCCGATGGACCGCCAGGCCTGCCGGCGGATTGGCATATATCATTATGCCAGGCCATCATTTGCTTCTCACGCAACATCATCGACTCAGTGTCGAAAACCTGATGGCCCTTTTTTCACAGGCGATCCATGCTGAAAAAATAATACTCCCACTGCCGGCCAGCACACTGCTTCAAGAACGTTTCCACCTGTGGCTCAGGCCACCTTCTTTCCAATAACATTCGCCGGAGTTTCTCCTTGTTCTTTGCGGTCGCAAGATACACGCGGTATGACCTGCCTACTTCCAGGCCATCAAGATAGCCGAATGTGACGGCGGCGCCGCCAATCGCGCCCTTCGATACCTTGTTGATCCTGGCTTCATAGGCGACGCCGCAGTTCACGTCCGCATTGTTGGAGGGGTGGCGTGCCATGATTTCGAGGTCGATAACGAGATCGGCGCGTGCCTGGGATACGGCCTTGCCTGGCGCGATCACGGAACGTGCCGTGGCTTGCGAAGCACACAATGCGCCCGCCAGCAACAACCCTGACAAAGCACGGCTGAATTTTTTCATGGGAATTTCCGCCTGCGTAAAATGGCCGTGCTCAGCTCACGTAATAAAACGGCGCCATGCCTTCAAGCGCGATGATCTCCAGCACCCCGCCACCGTCCTTCAGTGCCGTCACGCAGGCGAGCATCTCGTCAAGCAGGTTCCGGCTGGCATTGGTGGTGTGGTAATCGGCCATCGAGGTGGTCCTGGGCGCGACGGCATCGCCCCATGGCGGCTGCCGGGACAGGTCATTGAAATCCCAGATGAGCTCGGCGGGCGCCAGGGTGGCCAGGCCAGCCCGGATCTGGCGCAGTTCCAGCAGGGCGGTATCGGCGTCCGGCGCATCGAGCCGGCCTTGATACAATTTGATCATGATCAGCGGAAAGCGCGCTCCCCACTCGCCGCCTTCCAGCCGCACCGCCACCGTCGACAGCAGGGAGTGCAGCACCACATTGATGCCGATCTCGGTGATGACCGCGCCATGACGAAAGGCGATGGTCATGCTCAGCCTTGCGGTGCCGGTAACGGCGACGGGGCAGGAGCGGGGATCGGGACCGGAGCAGGAGCCGGAATTGGGACGGGTGACTCCTGCGGCACGGCGCGGCCATTCGATTCCTGCCCGCCATCGCCTTCCGTCGGCATGGCCAACGGCGCCGGTGGCGCGCCCGCCTGCTCCATGTCGCCGCCCTCTTCCATCGGCTCGTTTTCCGGCTCCATCGCTTCGATGCGGCGCGCTGGCGGCGGAGGCTTGCCGCCAGCGAAGATGGCGTCACGCGCCAGCTTGCCCGTGTCGAGCGCCGTCTTGAAGAAGTCGCCCACCACCAGCACGGCATTGTGGCCGCCCTGGCCCCAGTAATTGCTGCGCATGGTGACGCGCGCGTCGTTGAAGCCGACCCAGGCGCCGCCCACCAGTTGCGGGTGCATCATGATGAACCAGCCGTCGGCATTGTTCTGCGTGGTACCGCTCTTGCCGGCCACGTCGGAGCGGATGCCGAAACGGTTGCGGATGGCCGTGCCCGTGCCACGGTCGATCACGCCGCGCATCATGTCGGTCAGGGTATCGGCCGATTCGAGCTTCATGGCCTGCACCGGTTTGTCTTCGCCGAAACGCGCGATCAGCTTGCCGTCGCGGTCGGTAATATGCGTGACCACATACGGCTTGCGCGCCTGGCCCTGGGCCGCGATGCTGGCGTAGGCGTTGACCATTTCCAGCAAGGTGACGGGGCTGGTGCCCAGCGCCAGCGACGGCACCGAGGCCAGCTTGCTGTCACGCACGCCGAGCGCGCGCGCCAGCTTGATAATCGGCGGCAAGCCGACGTCCTGCATGACCTGCGCCGTGATCGTGTTCTTGGAATACACCAGGCCTTCGCGCATGGTCATCTCGCGCCCGGTGCTGCCGCTCATGTCGGTCGGGCGCCATTTGGTGCCGTCGGCCGCCTTGATGTCCATCACTGCGTCACGGTAGATGTGCTCCGGGCTCAAGCCTTTTTCCAGCGCCGCGCCATACACGATGGGCTTGAAGGTGGAACCGGGCTGGCGCGCGGCCTGCGCCACGTGGTCGAACTGCTCGCGCGCAAAGTCGCGGCTGCCGACCCAGGCGCGCAAGGCGCCGGTGGCCGGGTCCATCGCCACGAAACCGGCCTGCAGCCGCGTCTTCGACTTGCGCAAGGCGGAAATAAAGGCGCGGTCGCCCTTCAGTTGCGCCACCGCGTCGTCCGCCGTGCCGCCGGCCGCCACCAGCTTGCGGTACTCGCTCGACTCCCTGACAAAGGCGTCGACCAGGGCCGGATGCGATTTCCAGAAATAATCGAACGGCACGCTACCCGATTGCATCGAGGCATACATGCCGGTCGAGGTCGAGGACGGCACGCCGGCGCGGCTCCATTCCACGTCGGCAATCGCCTGCAAGGCATTGGCTTGCCGTTCGACGGCGCGCTCGGCCGCCTGCTGCAGGTCGCTGTCGAGCGTGGTGTGCACCACCAGGCCGTCCAGTTCCAGGTTGTAGTCGTTTTCGTCGGCCCAGTCGATCAGCCATTTGCGCACATAGGCCGTGAAATGGCTGTCGGTTTGCGCGCGTTCGCTCTGGCGCTCGAAGTGCAGGCGCAGCGGACGCTTGATCAGCTGCCTGTAGCGCTTCTCGTCGATCACCTCGTGCTTGCGCATCTGGCCCAGCACCACGTTGCGGCGCTGCAGCGAGCGCTCCGGATTGCCGACCGGATTGTAGTAATTCGTGCCCTTGAGCATGCCGACCAGGGTCGCGCTTTCCAGGATATCGAGGCGCGCGGCCGGCTTGTCGAAATACGTGCGCGCCGCCATTTCGATGCCGAAGGTGTTGTACAGGAAAGGCACCGTGTTCAGGTAGGCTTCGAGGATTTCCGTCTTGCTGTAGGTGGCCTCGATTTTCAGGGCCGTGACCAGTTCCTTGAGCTTGCGGTTCAGGCTGCGCGAGCGCCCTATTTCCGACGGAAACATATTGCGCGCCAGCTGCTGGGTGATGGTCGAGCCGCCTTGCGGGTCGCCGGAGAGGCTGTGGACGATGGCGCCGGCCAGGCGCTTGAAATCGACGCCGTGGTGCGCATAAAAACGGTGGTCTTCGGTGGCGATCAGGGCGCTGACCACATTCGGCGAGATCTGTTGCAAGGTCACCCGTTCCTGCAGGCCCTGGTCGAAGCGGGCCAGTTCCTCGCCGCCGGCCGCCACCATGGTGCTCGGCGCGGCCGTGCGCGCCTGGCGCAGGTCGTGGATGCTGGGCGTGAGCGGTATCAGCAGCAGCAGGTAGGCCACCAGCAGCGCCAGCACGGCCAGGAAGGACCACAGGGCCATCACCAGCGCGCGCCGCCCGGGCGGCAAGCTCATCAGGTGAGCGTGGCCACGCCGGTACAGGGCCACCAGGCGGGCTCCACCATGCCGGCCAAGCCTGGCGGCACTATCCTTGCCGCGCGCCGTCCATTGCCTTGCCTTAGCCCTTAACTGCTCCATGCTTGCCCCACTCCTTGCCTGTTGCCGGATGATCCGTTTCGGCAAGTATATAGGGCGCAGGCCTGGCTTGGCGGAACACAGCAGACGAAATTTACTGCTGCGCCTGCTCCAGCAGGGCTGGCAACTCTTTCAACATGGCCTCGCGCGTGCGCAGGCCAGCTGATTGCTGGCCCGCTTGTTCATCCTGCACCAGCCGCGCAAACACGAACGTGCGTTCCCCCTTGCTGGCCCAGCCGACAAACCAGCCATGGCCATGGGCTTCGTCAAAGCTGCCGTCGCTCCTGCGCGGAAAGGCCGCGCCGGTCTTGCCATGCAACTGCCAGCCGCCGGGCAAGTCGGCCAGGCGCGTCAGGCTGGCGGTCTGGTCCATGGCCTGGCGGCTGACGGGCAACTGATGGTTGACCAGCTTGCGCAAAAAGCCCAGCTGCTCCAGCGGCGAAATTTTCAGCGAGGAACTGATCCAGGAACGCTCCAGACTATTGTCCTTGCCGGGATCGCCCGACACGTCCGCATTGCCATAGCCCAGCGAGCGCGTGTACTTCTGAAAGCGCGCCGCACCGAGTCCCTGCGTGATCTGCTGCGAATACCAGACCACGGAATACTGCATCCAGCGCGCCGGATCGGTCTCCTGGCGCCAGGCGTCGCCGCCCCAGTCCACATAGCCCTGCCGGTATGGCAGGCGCGGCGCATGCTGGTCCTTGAGAAAGCCGGCGTCGTAGCCCATCAGGCTGAGCGCGATCTTGAAGGTCGACGCTGGCGTGACCCGGTCGATGCAATTGCCTTCCTGCAGCAGCACCGTGCCGGACGCGGCGTCGGCGATGGCGGTGCAGATGGTGGCGGCCTGGGCCGCCGGGGAGATGCTGAAAGCCAGCGGTAAAAGTACTGTCAGGGCAGAGCGAAATTTCATGGGCCTCCGGGATGCGTGCAGATGGCAAAGCGAAATTGTACTCACCTGCGGCTGGTCTTGCCAGAGCCCCGCGCTTTGCCGCACACCCTAGTCGCGCTCTTCTTTCCGCTCCACCGGCATGCGCCCCGGTTTCATGCGCTCTTCCTCGAGTTCGCCCATGCCCATTTTTTCCTCGTCAAGCAAATCATGTTCCCGCCGCTCGCGCTCCACGTCCGCTTCCACTGTGTCTTCCACCTCATCCATATCGTCCAGCCTTGGCTCGCCATGCTTGTGCGCCATCATGCATCTCCTTGGTTTGAATGCAAATCAGTGTAGACGGAATTGGAATAATTGCCGGGTTTTTCTGGCCGGTAAAGCGCGCGAGCTCCGTGCTCAAGCTGCCTTGCGAAAGGTCAGGTTGATGCGCTGCGCACCGAGCAGCTCATGCTGCCCATCCTTCAAGGGCGCCACGCCGTGGTAGCGCAGGCGGTCCTCGCCGCCCCACACCACCACGTCGCCATGCACCAGCACGATGCGCGCGGCGCGGTCGGCGCGCAGCGCGCCGCCGAACAGAAACGTGGCGGGCAGGCCCAGCGAAACGGAGACGATGGGCGCCGTGAAGTCGCACTCATCCTTGTCCTGGTGCAGCGCCATACGCGCGCCCGGCACATAGCGGTTGACCAGGCAGGCGTCGGGCATGAAACCGGCGTAACCGGCGGCCTCGGCCGCATCCCGCGCCAGTTGCAGGAACACCGGCGGCATGGCCGGCCACGGCGCGCTGCCGGCCGGATCTTGTCGCACATAGCGGTAGCCGCGCGTATCGGTCACCCAGCCCAGCTGGCCGCAATTGCTCATCGCCACCGACATGCGCAAGCCGCCCGGCGTGGCCATATGGCGCAGCGGCGCCGCCTGCACGATGGCATCCAGGGCAGGCAGCAATTGCCCGACCCTGGGCAAGGCAAAGCCGCGCAGCAGGACGGAGGCGGTGCTGCCAGGCACCAGTGGCGCGGGGCCGATGGCGGCGAAATCGTCGTCGGCAAACAGGGACAGGTTCATGCCCTATTCTAGCGCGCCGTGAAAAAAGGCGTGGCGTACCGGTGTCGCGGTGCGGCTCAGTCCTCGCCCACCGTGCTGGTCGCGCCCGCACGTGACAGTTCAGCCAAAAACCATTGCGGCGTCATCAGGTGTTCAGGGAAATAAAGACCTGCAGCCGCAGCCGGACGGCCTTCCAGACCGAGCGGCGTCGATCACGCCAGCATCGCACCGAGGCCGATCAGCGCCGCCTGCCCTTTTGCAAACTCGATGGTCGAGCGGCGCAGCTTGCTGACGCCAGCTGCCTCGCCTTCGATCTCCAGGATCAGCTCGGTGGCCAGGTCGTTGAGGTGCTTGCCACCGCCTATATCCATTGCTCAGCTGATACCAGCGCGGAATGGCATGCGATCGGCGCCGCGCTTGCCGGCAGCGAAGAGATGGGGCTGGTGCATCAGGGATTGATTGACGGCTATGTCCGGTTGTTCGTATCGGTGCTTGCGCCGCACAGCGCCCTGTCCTCCGAGGTGCTGGAAAGGCGCTGCGTGGGGTTGGTCGGCGCTGGCGAGGCGCTGTCATCGGCCATGGTACGCGGCAATTGCAGCGAATCGGAAGCGGCGGCGACCTTGGCTGCGCTGATCAAAAATGGCGTGTCCGCCTGCGTGTGAAAAAGACGCACAACCAGGAAGACGTTGCGCTAAAGTAGCGCCATTAACCATCTTGCCCCCTTATTTCACACCTATGGATCATTACGCCGATTTGCTCAACACCCTGGCACAGCAGGAAGAAACCCTGCAGTTCGACCGCTTCGACAATGACACCGCACTGGCCGTCGGCCTGTGGATCGTCGAGGAAGTGCGCAAGCTTGGCCGCGCCGTCACCGTCAATATCACGCGCAATGGCCAGGTGCTGTTCCATTACGCCATGAGCGGCGCCACCGCCGACCAGGCCGACTGGATACGGCGCAAGAACAACACGGTGCAGCGCTTTGCGCGCAGTTCCTACGCGATGGGTATTTCGTACAAAAACAAGGGTGCGACGTTCGAAGAGGTCGCCTACCTCGACACCCTCGAATATGCGGGCCACGGCGGCGCCTTCCCGTTGATCATCCGCGGCGTGGGCATGGTCGGCACCATCACCGTGTCAGGGCTGGCGCAGGCGGATGACCATGCGCTGGTGGTGGCGGCGCTGCAGGCGCAGCTGGATGCGCACTGATCAGGATGCCGGAGCGGTGCGCGCCAGTGCGGCCAATGCCTTGATGGCGCGCTGTGCGCGCCACAGCATCGAGCCGCTCAGCAAGGCGATGGCCGAAAGGAACAAGAAGATCACGATGGCCATGGCATTGTCCAAGGATGTAATCACGCTGCTGCCAAGAACTCCGCAGACCAGCAACTGAAGCACATGATTGGCTCTTGGCGGCGACACCAGCTCGCCAGTCGTATGATTGAACCAGCCCTGCAGCGAGCTCCAGTCCCCTTCCTTCTCCAGAATCGCAGTTACTTGCATGCCAGCCTCGATCGCCGGCTTGCCTGGCAGCTCCAGCCCGTAATACCGCTTGTTGCCGGAAGCAAAGCCAAACTCCGTCCTGGGGCCAGGATTGCCCCAGCGGTAGGCGACGCTGAAGACGCGGTCTATGGTGACCGTCACTGGGTACAAGACAGGCCTCGGTCGAATTGAAAGTGGCTACTGCTCATCCAGGCAGCGCTTGCAAGCGCTTTCAGTATAGCGGCTGCGACAGGCGTTCTCGTTCGGGTGCTGCTTTTCGATCTCGCGCCAGTTGCGGCACGATGCTTCCGACAGCGCCTCGATGGCGGGAATCTGCTGCGCCACCGTGCGCCCCTGGTTGACGCTCAGGCGGGCGCCGTCCAGGTCGCTGCGCAGCTCCAGTCCACCGTCGCTCGATTTCAGGGCCAGTACACCGGTACCGCTTTCGCCGGGACCGGCAATCAGGCTGGCTACCATATGGTATTTCGAATCCAGCGACAGCATGGCGTTGTCGTGGTCGAAAGTGACATAGCCGCCACGTTCGTAGCCATCCTTGTCGTAGATCATGAAACCGGCTGCCTCGCCGCCACGCTTGGCGACGCGGCCGCCAAACATCACGGCATCGGGCATGTCGCCGCTCATGCGTGCGCGCACCACGCCATTCTTGTCGACAATGGTGATGTCGTTGGCACGGATGGTGCCGAACACGCCATTTTTCAAGGCGATGCCGGCCGTCGCCGTGCCCACCGCCGCCACCAGCAAGGCGCCCGCCCACAGCAGGTTCTGCCGTTTGATGACCTTGTGCAGGCGCCGATTTTCCTGTTCACAAGCAGCGACGCGCGCCGCCAGTCCGTCCATACCGTAATCCATGTGTCCCTCGAAGAGTGAGCAAAATTCAGGACGAAAATTTTAACATTCTTGCTCAAAGGAAAAATCACACATTCTCACGGCAAGATCAAACTACTTTCTGGTGGACAGCGCCACGATCGCCACGCCGGCCGCCACGATCAGCGCATCCTCGATCAGCCCGCTACGGGTCTGGCCGATGCGCGCCATCGCCTCCTTGCGGCCGGCCAGGGTCAGGTAGGCCAGCGGCACGGCGGTGGCGACCGCGACGGCCGCGCCCGTCTTTTCGCGTCCCTCGGGCGCCAGCGCCGCACCGGCGATGCCGGCGCTCAGCACGCGCGCCAGCAGGCCCAGGAACACGGTGCGGTCCGGCGCCGTCTTCATCTTGTCGCCATACAGTTCGGCCGCGCCCATCACCAGCGCGCCGGCCTTGAACACGGGACGGTCGAGCAGGACAAGCTGGCCGGTGGTATGGCGCCCGGCCAGGCGGGCGGCGGCGATGGTGGCCATCGGCGTCATCGAGCGCGCGCTGGCGACGGCGCCGATCAGGATCGAGGAAAGCAGGCTGCGAATATTCATCTGGTTGACTCCTGTACAGGTGGAGATACACGAACCGGAACCGCCGGAAGCGGCCTCGTCGTACAAGATTGTTATTGTAGCCAGCCCTTGTTTTAGTGTCGCCCACTACGCCAGCCTGGTCTTAGTGTGCAGCTCGCATCGCCCTGCTCATGGCGTTATGGTCCCAGTCGAGGCTGACCAAGGCAACGCCGTGGCCGGTATCTGCCACCAGCCCCAATATGCCGGTGTTCGTGTCGGGAGAAGGAAAATAGCTGACGCTGCGGATGGGCTGGCGCGAGCGCAGCAGTTCGACCGGCTCGCTGAAGCCCTCCGCTTGCCGAACGAACGCTGCAACAAACCAGGTCTCGCCGGTTTGCCATACGCCGACGCGAAGGACCTGTTTGTCGTCCTGCTTGCTGGAAAAGTCGACATTGGCGGCCATGATGAAACGGGCCTGGCTGATCTGCGGGTGGTCGCTGGCCGCAGGCCCACCCCAGCCATTGGTCAAACCGGTGGTACCAGGGTTATAGGTCAGGTGGCCGTCCAGCTGGACGGTGAAGACGGCGTCATCGTTGAACACGAGCTGGCTCATGCTAAATGCCTGGACCTCATTCGCGCAAGGCCCTTCGAGCAAGGTGACGCGAGCAGTAAGGAATTTTTTCTGCTGGTTGGCGGCGAGAGTGATCGACAGGTCCTGCAAGGACTGCCGCGTTTCCACCAGCTTCAACCCGCTTGCACGTTCGGCGGTGGCAGCGCAATCGACGGACTTTGCGGCCGCCTGCGATTGCGCGAGGGCCGGACAGCAGGCAAGAGACAATATGACGGCTGCCGCCGACAGGGCCCAAATGTAATTATTCTTCATTGAAGCACTACCCGTATGCATATGATGTCACCCAGTCTACGGGAGCAATTGCATTCCTGGCAAGCTAGATCCGCTGCCCGCCATCGATCGGAATCTCGGCACCGGTAATATACGAGGCACGCTCGCTGCACAGGAATTCCACCAGGTCGGCCACTTCGGCCGTGGTGCCCAGCCGGCGCAGCGGGATCTGTGTGTCGACGATGTGCGAGGTGCCGGGCGATAAAATGGCCGTATCGATTTCGCCGGGCGCGATGGCGTTCACGCGCACGTTCATCGGCGCCATGTCGTTGGCCATTTCGCGCGTCAGCGACGCCAGCGCCGCCTTGGAACTGGCATAGGCCGAGCCGGCGAACGGATGCACGCGGTAACCGGCGATCGAACACAGGTTGACCACCGAGCCGTGCGCGTTGGACAATTCCTGGGCAAAGCCGCGCGTCAGCGCCAGCGGCGCAAAGAAATTGGTGTTGTACATCGCCTGCCAGGTTTGCATGTCGGTGGTCAGCGAATTGACGCGGGCGCCGCCCGGCCCTTTCGGCGACACGCCCGCATTATTGACCAGTGCGTGCAGCTTGCCATCGACCAGCATCGGGCGCAGCATGTCGACCATCTGGCCGATCTGGCTCAGGTCAGACAAATCCATGCAAAAATGCGTATTGTGTTCCTGGCTGCGCGGGCAGCCGAGCGGGATCGGGCTGCGCGACACCGTGATCACGCGCCAGCCCAGGCTGCGGAAACGCTCGGCGACGGCGTGGCCGATGCCACGGCTGGCACCCGTGACGATGGCGGTTTTCTGTTCGTTGTCAGTCATTTTCTTCCTTTTCCGGTTCAGGTTCTGCGGCGGCCTGCTCCATCTGCCGCACATAGGCCAGCAATTGCGCGCCGCCGTCCAGGATGTCGCGCGCCATCGCCTGCCGGGCCGCCTCGCCATCGCGCGCCCGCAGGGCGTCGAGGATGGCGCGGTGATGCCCGACGCGCATGGTGGGCGTAAAGGCCGCGTAGCCGGCGGCGATCAGCGGCGCGGTCTGCATCCACAGATGGCCGACAAAGCGTGTCAAGGTCGGCATGCCGGACGCCTGCGCCAGCCCCAGGTGGAAGGCCTGGTTGCACTGCAGGGCGCCGGCCAGGTCCTGGCGCGCGATCGCTTCTTCGTTGTCCAGCAGCAGTTGTTCCAGTTGCGCCAGGGTCGCGGCGTCGATCCGCCGTGCCGCCATCGCCGCGCCCAGCCCTTCCAGTTCCACCCGCAGGGCGCGGATTTCCAGGTAGCGCGCCTCGCTCAGCATCGGCACGCGAAAGTCGCGCGGCGAGCGCAGCACCAAGGCTTCTTCCTGCACCAGCTGCAGCATGGCGTCGCGCACGGGCGTCACGCTGGTGCCCAGTTGCAGCGCCAGTTCGCGGATGCGCAGGCGCTCATTCGGGCGGAAACGCCCCGCCGCCAGCGCCTCGCGCAGCCGCGCATGGACGGATTTTCCCAGGTTGGAGTGCGACAGATGATCGAGTTGATAGGCCATGAAGGTTCTCTCAATTTATGATGCATCATACATCAAGATGAAAAATCGTGATTGCGACCCGTGCCGGACAGTACAATCGCTGATCGCCACCCTGAAGGACGCCAGTGAACTGGGATTATCCGCAGCCGCACATCGTGCCCGTCACGCCGCAAGCCGGCGATATCGACGGCTTGCAGCACACCAATAACGCCGTGTACGTGCGCTGGTGCGAACACGCCGCCTGGCACCATTCGAAAGCGCTGGGACTGGACCTGGAGGACTACCGCCGTCTCGACCGGGCCATGGCGATCCGCCGTGGCGAATACGATTATCTGCTGCCCACGCGGGAAGGCGAAGCCTTGCGCCTGGGCACCTGGCTGTGCGCCAGCGATGGACGTTCCAGCATGGAACGGCGCTTCCAGCTGATCCGCGACAGCGACGGCGCCACCGTGGTGCGCGGGCGCTGGGAACTGGTATGCATTGAACTCGGTAGTGGCCGCGCGCGCCGTTTGCCGGCCGAGTTCCTGGCCGTCTACGAGCCGGCCATCGTCGCCAGCAGGTCCGCCTGAACCTGGTGCGGCTTGCCACCCCGCAATGCAACATGTTTTTCCCTGCTGTTCATGCGTTTCATGCATTAGAATCACTGGCCTTGCCCACCCATGAAAACAGGATAAAACAAGATGACGGCAGTCGGTAATACGGAAGCGACAGAACTCAAGCGCGGGCTGAAAAGCCGCCATATCCAGCTGATCGCCCTGGGCGGCGCGATCGGCACCGGCCTGTTCCTGGGCATCGCGCAAACCATCAAGATGGCGGGGCCGTCCGTGCTGCTCGGCTACGGCATCGCCGGCGTGATCGCCTTCCTGATCATGCGCCAGCTGGGCGAGATGGTGGTCGATGAACCGGTGGCCGGCTCCTTCAGCTACTTTGCCGACAAATACTGCGGCCACCTGCCCGGCTTTCTGTCGGGCTGGAATTACTGGGTGCTGTATGTGCTGGTCAGCATGGCCGAACTGACGGCCGTCGGCATCTATGTGCAGTACTGGTGGCCGGGCGTGCCGACCTGGGTCTCGGCGCTGGTGTTCTTTTGCGTGATCAATGCCATCAGCCTGTTGAACGTCAAGGCCTTCGGCGAGATGGAATTCTGGTTCGCGCTGATCAAGGTGGTGGCCATTATCGGCATGATCGTCTTCGGCGCCTACCTGCTGGCGTCCGGCGACGCCGGACCGCAGGCGTCGGTGGCCAATCTGTGGCAGCACGGCGGCTTTTTCCCGAACGGCTGGCAAGGGCTGGTCATGGCGATGGCCGTGATCATGTTCTCGTTTGGCGGGCTGGAGCTGGTCGGCATCACGGCGGCCGAAGCGGACGATCCCAGCACCACCATTCCGCGCGCCACCAACCAGGCCATCTACCGCATCCTGATCTTTTATATCGGCGCGCTGGGCATTTTGCTGTCGCTGTACCCGTGGCAGAACGTGGTTACCGGCGGCAGCCCGTTCGTGCTGATCTTCCACGCACTCGACAGCAACCTGGTGGCCACCGCCCTGAACGTGGTGGTGCTGACGGCCGCGCTGTCCGTCTATAACAGCGGCGTCTACTGCAACACGCGCATGCTGTTCGGCCTGGCGAAACAGGGCAATGCGCCGCGCGCGCTGCTGCACCTGAACCGCCGCGGCGTGCCGCTGGTGGCGCTGGGCGTGTCGGCGCTGGCCACCGGCATCTGCGTGGTGGTCAATTATTTCATGCCGGGCGAAGCGTTCGAAGTGCTGATGGGGCTGGTGGTGTCGGCCCTGATCATCAACTGGGCCATGATCAGCTGGATCCATCTGCGCTTTCGCGCGCAAAAGAAAATCGAAGGCAAGACCACCCTGTTCCGGAGCCTGGGCTACCCGTTCACCAACTACCTGTGCCTGGCGTTTTTGGCCGGCATCCTGGTGATCATGTTCCTGACCCCGGGCCTGCGCATTTCCGTGTACCTGATTCCCGTCTGGCTCGGGGCGCTGGGCATCGGTTACTGGATACGGCAAAGCAAGGCCAGGGCCTGATACCTGGCCCTACAGCAAACCCGCCAATGCCTCCTCCAGCGCCGCCAGGAACAGCTTGACGCGTGCAGGGACATGGCGGCGGGTCGGCATGACCGCCCAGATTGACAGTTGTTCCATCGCGGCATCATCCAAGGCCACGGCAGTCAAGCTGCCGTCGGCTAGCTGGCGGTACACATCCCAGTAGGTCAGCATGGCCAGCCCCGCCCCCTGCAGCGCAGCGGCGCGGGCAGCCTCGACGCTGCTCGTAGTGACGCGCGCGCTGACGCGCACTCGCTGCAGCGTGCCATCCACCATCAACGGCCACAGCGGCACAGCCTGCAGCACGATGCAATCGTGCCGCAGCAGTTCGGCCAGTGTCGCTGGCTGGCTGTGCCGCGCCAGGTAAGCCGGTGCCGCACAGATCAGGCGCGGATTACCGGTGATTCTTTTCGCCACCAGCTCCGAGTCAAGCAGCGGCGCCACGCGCAAGGCCAAGTCGAAACCCTGGCCCACGATATCGACCAGGCGGTCGGAGACATCGAGATCGACCCGCAGCGCAGGATGCTGCGCGAGCAGGCGTGACAACACCGGCAGCACGATGGCCTGGCGGAAGACGCTTGGGGCCGTAATGCGCAACAGGCCTGACGCTTGCGCCGGTGTAGGCCGCAGGGCATGGCGCGCGTTATCCTCGGTTTCCACCAGGGTCATCGCATGGGGCAAGAAAGCGGTTCCCTCGTCTGTCAGCGCGACGGCGCGCGTGGTACGGTGAAACAGCCGCGCGCCCAGCTCGGCTTCCAGCGCGGCAATCCGGCGCGACACGTGCATCGGACCCGTCTCGCACTGCCGGGCAGCGGCCGACAGGCTGCCGGCATTGGCGACGGCCAGGAACAATCGTACATCCTGCATCTGCATTTTTATATCCAAATATGATAAGCCGGCTTCCCACCGCGCGGGCTATCTTGCGGCCAAAGACAAAGCTACGATGGTCTTTTTCCAGCCCACAACGAGCAAAAACATGAACCAGAATATGCAGCGTATTTTATCCACATTCGATATGAAAGGCGCGAAGATACGCAACCGCCTTGCACTTGCCCCGATGACGCGCGTGTCGGCCAGCGCCGATGGCTCGTCAACTGCCGCCATGGCAAAGTATTACGCCAGATTTGCGCGTGGCGGCTTTGGTCTGGTGATGACGGAAGGCTTGTACACGGACCATGCCTGGTCGCAGGGCTACACCGGCCAGCCCGGCATGGCTGACGATAGCCAGGCGCGTTCGTGGACCGCCACCAATGATGAGCTACACCGGCACGGCGCCCTCGTCTTTGCCCAGCTGATGCATGCGGGCGCTCTCAGCCAGGCCAATCCGTTTTACCCAGGCACGATCGCGCCGTCGCCGGTGCGCCCGCAAGGAAAACAGATGGCCTTCTATCATGGCGACGGCCCGTATGCCCTGCCGGCGGAAATGACGGCCGAGCAAATCGCGCTGGCGATCACCAGCTTCGCGGCGGCGGCAGGCCGTGCCGTGCGCATCGCTGGCTTCGACGGGATTGAAATCCACGCAGCCAATGGCTACCTGCTCGACCAGTTCCTGGGCGCGCATACCAATCTGCGCGGCGACCGCTGGGGTGGTGATGTGCATGGCCGCTTGCGACTGACGCTGGAAATACTAACAATGGTCAAACGCGAGGTAGGCAGCACGGTGCCGGTGGGCGTGCGCATTTCGCAAGGCAAGGTCAATGATTTCACACACAAGTGGCCAGGCGGCACGGCCGATGCCGAGGCCATCTTCGGCGCACTGGCCAAGGCCGGCGCAGACTTTATTCACGTCACGGAATTCGAGGCGTGGCAACCGGCGTTCGACGGCGACCAGGACAGCCTGATCGCATTGGCCCGCCGCCATGCGCCGGGCGTCGCCATCCTCGCCAACGGCAATCTGCACGATGCGGCGCGCGCACGCGAAGCGCTGGCGCAAGGCGCTGACATGGTCGCCGTCGGCCGCGGCGCACTGGCCAATCCCGACCTGCCGCAGCGGTGGCGCGATGGCGTGGCGCAGCACCCGTTCGACGGGGCTCTGCTATCGCCGATCGCGCACATCAAGGAAAGCGAACTGGCGTTCGGCGCATCGTCCCGGGAGTAGTGTTTATCGGCCCGCGTCGGCCCGCAGGAACACCTCGTCGTTCAGTTCACGCAACATCTGCGTGCGCTGCTGTGCCTTTTGTTCCAGGTTCAGCTGCGTCTGGCCCGCCTGGTACGGCGCCAGGCTGGCCACCAGGTCGCGCGTCAGAGAATGGACGCTCGGATTGGTCAGATCCGACTTCAGCTTGCCCATTTCGTAGCGCTGCACGCGCGTGGACTGGCTGGACGACTGTTCGAGCGTGGCCTTGGCCAGCTTGCCGTCCCGGTAAGATATATTGGCCTCGCTGCGGGCGCTGTCGTCGATCTGGTGGTAGCTATAGTTCTGCGACTCGGCGGCGGTGGTCAAACGCAGCGAGGTGCCGGCCACCAGCGGCATATGGAAGCTGGCGCTCAGGCTGGAGGTCTGCTTCTGCGATATCGCGCGGTCATCGATACTGCGCCCGGCGATGCTGGTGCTCTGCCCCACTTCGTAGTGGAACGCATCCTGCTCGGACAGGCGCATCGGATTCTCCATCTTCGGCGTTTGCGATACGGACGCCGAAAAATCGGCCAGGCCCGTCAGCATGGCCTGGTCTTGCGCGGCCAGCTGCCATTTGCCGGGCGTGGCGCCGCCCAGGCTCAGCTGCGCTGCATCGCCGACAGTGGTGTGCAAGGCGCTGAAGGTCTCCTTGAACAAACTCATCAAGGCACCGTCGGCATGGCCACGCGTGGCCGCCTGGTCGAACTGGCTCATGTAGCTTTTCATGGCGCGTGCCTGCTGTTCTGGTCCGCCCAGGCTGGCCGCCTGGCTGGCGTCAACTTTTACGTCCAGGCTGCCGGCCGCGCCGCTGAACGCGACCTTGCGCTGGGTGGCGTCCGCCTGGAACGACAAGGTCTGCACGCTGGGCGGCTGGGTATCGAGACCCACCCTGGCGCGCAGGTCGAGCGAGGCCAGCTGCTTCGCATCGAACTGCATCAGGCCCGCCAGCTTGAGCTGGGGCGGGTCCTGCGCCATGCCGTCGATCGCTTCCTGGAAGGCTTTCGACAACTGGCCCAGCGCCCGCGTTTCAGCGTCAGTCAATTCGCCGCTGGCCGTCATCTGCACGGCCAGGGCATCGCCATCGCTGTCGAGCGACAGTCTCACTTGGACCCCGCTGTTGGTGGTGATGCCCAGGCTGAACTTGTCGTCGCCCATGCCGTGCAAGGCGCCCGAGACGCCAGTGGCGATGCCGGCGTAGGTAGCGGCCTGCGCGCCGTTTGGTGCACGCTGCGCCGTTTGCGACAACTGCGTCACGCCGCCCTTCAACTGGTCGAGCAGGGCGGCACCGAGGCCGCTGAAGCGCCCCGCGCTGGAACCGGCCGCGAAGTTTTTCGCCATCAGCTCGCTGACCTGGTCGCGTGAGGCGCGTTCCCACTGCAGCGGCGCCGCAACGGCCTGGGCAAGGCCCTGGGCAGCGGCGGCGCCGAGCGCAATAATGGTGGAAGACGTGCCGGAAGACGTGGAGACTGGCAAGGAAGAAGCCTCCTCGCGGCTGGCGGGGGGCGTGGCGGTACTGCGCAGGGTGCTGGCATTCCAGCTTGCGATGGAGGAAACAGAAGTCATGGCCGTCATAATGGGTGCATGGATAAAACTGACAAGCTTCAGTTTTTGACAATGATTTACCGCCAGGCAGGCACGCGCATGCAAAGCAGTCACAGCTATAACGACCGGCCACGCCAAAACATGAGTCCCGTTCGCGTGCCATTTTATTATTATCCCCGGTTTTGCACAAGCGCCGGCGATCGATTCGGTTGCATGTTTTTCAATAATAATATGGCAGCGATAATTAATAGATATTTTTAAAATTTTGAATTAATATATCCACTCCATGCCGCGCCGGCTTAATCGGCAGCGAGACAGCCGTATTCCATATCCGAAAGGAAGAACATGCAAGCCTATGCCGCCAGCATAATCCATGCGGACTTTTCTTTTCAGCTTACGGCAGGCTGATCCTTGCATGCAGAAGCTTCAACATCCCCCCCCCAGCGGCGTGGTCGCGCCGCCTGTCTTTTCATTCCCGTCAATTGAAAGAGTACACGCATGGATCCGATTTTAGGTAGTGTCATCTTGTGTCCCTACACCTTTGCACCGCAAGGCTGGATGTTCTGCAATGGCCAGACCCTCAATATTCAAACCAATGCCGCGCTGTACGCACTGCTCGGCATACAGTTTGGCGGCAATGGCCAGACCACCTTCAACCTGCCCGACTTGCGCGGACGCATCCCGGTGGCGGTCAACAACACCGTCGCGCCCGACCGTATCGTTACCGCCCCCGTCAATGCGCAGGGCCAACCGACCAGGCCAGGCGTGGTGGGCGACACCCTGGGCGCCAATGTGCGCCTGGTCAGCACCGGCGGCATCAGCTTCGCGCTGACGGTCAACAATCTGCCGGCACACACCCACGCCGCTACCGTGTCGAGCGGTTCGTCGACAGTCGACGTGACCCTGACCGCCTCGCTCGATGAAGCCACCGACCCCGCGCCGACGGCCGGCGGCTACCTGGCCACCGCCGCATCGTCCAGCGCTGCTGTCACCAATATGTACCTGCCGGCGCTGGGCAGCAACGGCAGCGTAACCCTGGCCAAGGCAAGCGGACAAGTCAGCTTCAACCCGACCGTCACCAACGCCAGCACCGGCAGCGGCGTACCGGTCGCCGCGCCCATCACGCTGACGGCGCAAAACGCGCCAACGCCGCCCTTCCTGGCCATGCAGTACATCATCGCCGTGGAGGGAGTTTTCCCGCAACGCAACTGATAACGGGGCGCATGCGGCGTCGGCCATATGATTATTATCGTTTATATTTTTACGATGTGGCGGTATATTGTCTTTTTAAAAATAACACCGTAGTGCAAATTCGGCCTCATGTTTTTAAAACCGACTTAATATGCCCAGGCTGGATGCGTTTCATCCGGACCAGCCTGGCGGTCCCGGCGACATAATATTGAAGTTCTCATTTGAAAGGCAGCAAACATGGATGCATTTATGGGTACCATTCTTGGCGTAGGCTTTGCTTTTCCACCACGCGGCTGGATGACATGCAATGGCCAGCTGCTGAACGTTAATAACAACGCGGCCCTGTTTGCATTGCTCGGCACGCAATATGGCGGCGACGGCATCAACACCTTCGGCTTGCCCGATTTGCGCGGCCGCGTCGCCGTGGGCCAGAATCAGGCCGGCATGGCGAGCCGCATTCCGGGCGGCAATGGCGCCGCCGGCGGCACCGTGTCCAGCACGTTCGTCGCGCCAGGCACCGGCTCCGCCACCGCCACCCTGACCGTCGCCAACCTGCCGGCCCACAACCATTCCGCGACGTTTACGGCCGGTAGCGGTGGCGCGCCCATCACCGTCGACATCAATGTCAGCACCACCGATGCCACGTCAGCGGCACCGCTGAACAGCGGCTACCTGGCCGCCGGCGCCAGCGATGGCAGCAGCCCGCCGTTCCTGTATGCCGAAGGCGGCACGCTGACCAAGCTCAATGCCGCCACGGCGACCGTGTCCGGCGGCGGCGGCAGCGGCACCGTCACGGTTGGCAATACCGGCGGCGGCGCCCCCGTGGTGGCAGCGGTCACCACCACCACCAACGGTAGCGTGCCCACCGTGCCGCCGTTCCAGACGATACAGTACATCATCTGCATCAACGGCATTTTCCCTAGCCGCAACTAAACCCCTGTGGCACGATTCGGGGCGCACAAGGCGCGCCCCGGTTCGCAGCGCTCGCAGCTGTTTCACCTACCCATCTGACCTACTCCTCACTTCACCAGAGACAATATGGATCCACTTATCGGCACCATCATGCTGGCGGCATTCCCTTTCGCACCGAAGGGCTGGATGTTTTGCAATGGCCAGATACTCAACATCAGCACCAACAACGTGCTGTACGCGCTGCTGGGCGTGCAATTCGGCGGCGACGGCAAGACCACCTTCGCCCTGCCCGACTTGCGTGGCCGCATTCCGGTGGCGCTGAACAACACGGTCGCGCCTGACCGCATCGTCACCGCGCCGGTCAATAGTGCAGGCGCACCGACGCGGGCGGCGCAAAATGGCGACACGCTGGGCGCCAACGTGCGGCTGGCCAGCACCGGCGCAGCCAACATCACGCTGACGGTCAACAATATGCCGGCACACACCCACGCGGCCACCGTGTCGAGCGGCTCGTCGACGGTCGACGTTACCTTGAAGGCGGCCCTGGACGAGGCCACCGACCCCGCGCCAACGGCCGGCGGCTACCTGGCCACCGCCGCATCGTCAAGCGCTGCGGTCACCAATATGTACCTGCCTGCACTGGGCACCAACGGCAGCGTCACCCTGGCCAAGGCCAGCGGACAGGTCAGCTTCAACCCGGCCGTCACCAACGCCATCACCGGCAGCGGCACGCCGATCATCGCGCCGGTCACGCTGACGGCGCAGAGCGCGCCGACGCCGCCCTTCCTGGCGATGAATTACCTGATCGCCGTCGAAGGCATCTTCCCGATGCGCAATTAAGCATCAGCGCAATACCTCGCACGCCAGGCCCGGCGTGCTGCCCAGCTGATAGGAAAAAGCCAGCGTTTCCGATCCCGTCAGTTGCGGCTTGCCCGGCAGGTGCAGCGGCAAGTTCAGGCTGCAGTCATAATCGTGCAGCACGATCTGGCCATGCACCTGGATGCGCGTCAGCAGTTTCGGCGCGCGCGCCAGCTGCGCCGGCAGGCGGATGCTGGCGGCCGGCAGGGAACCGCCCTGCTGTCCTTGCCACGCCAGGATACTGGCGGCATTCACTTCAAAGATGCGGCCCCAGTCGGCGCACGGCTCGTCCATGGCGCGTCCCGGCTGGCCCAGATGCACCGCGATGGCGGCAGGCACCAGTGCCGCCTGCGGCGCCTGTACGAACAGATTGCGCATGATGGCCACCTGCGGTTCCTTGCCCAGTGCCGTATTCATGGTCTCGCTGACGATCACGTCCGGCATCGCATCGGGCGCGATGCGCCAGGTCGCGGCGTCGGCGCAGACGAATGCCGCCACGTGCGCGCCATAACCGAGCTCTTCGATCAGCGCGCGCGCATAGTCGAGCGCTTCCTGGTGCACCTCGAGGATGGTGAACTGTACCTGCAAGGGCGAAAAAATCGCCATTAGCGGCAGGGCCAGCAAGGCAAACGGGCCGCAGCCCGCATACAGCACCGATACCGGCCGCTGCGGCGTGGACGCGGCGTGGATGGCCGCCGCCAGGCCCTGGATGAAGGCGGCGCTGCGCAGCGGTTCGCGCGCGCACAGCGCCGCTTGCACCGGTGAAATCGCCCAACCGCTGGGCAAGGTGCTTTCACCCTCGGTCATGCGGTCCGAGCCCGCCATCGACAGCTGCGAGTGGCGCTCGACAAAGGCGCGCAGCTGTCCGGTTTCGCCGATCAGCGAGGCCAGCGGACGCGCCGGATCGGCGATGGCGCGGGCGATCTGCGCCAGCTCCGCCTGCTCGGCGGCGCGATCAACGCCGCTCACGACAGCGATACCTGGTAGCACTGCTTGCCGATCTCGCTGGGTCTGGCCGGCAACGGCGCCGAGATCGGCCACAAGTACAGCTCCAGCCGGCCCAGCTGTTCGTGATCGAGGGTGTAATTGCCGTCTGACAGTACCAGTTCGGCCGGGCCCGCGAAGATCATGCTCAGCGGCGTACGGAACTGCTCCGGCAAGCCGCGCCGCGGCAGTTCCTTCGCTTCGGTCAGGATCAAGGGAAGCACGCCGGCGGCGGTATGGGCCATGAAGACGCTGTCGACCAGAGGAGCGACCAGTTCAAGAGTGATGTTCATAGGGGAAATCCTGTAAATGTGATTGCAAGACGGCGTAAACATTGGCAGCATAGCAAATAGATAGCCATTTGAACCACCCCTTTTTTTGGAGCGCCGGTGTATTCCTTATCCTCCCCTTTCAACTTGCGCGAGCTCGATGTCGCCAGCGAAAGCGACCAGGCTTTTGTGCGCACGCTGTACCGCAGCAGCCGCGGCGACTTGCTGCAGATGCAAGCCGAAGCCGACTTCATCGACCAGCTGATCGCCATGCAGCAGCGCATGCACGATCAGGGCTACCGCCAGTCCTATCCGCAGGCGCGCCACCTGATGATCGAACGCGACGGCGCGCCGATCGGCCGGCTGATTGTCAACCCCGCCGAACAGGCGCTGCGCGTGGTCGACATCACGCTGCTGCCGCAGGCGCAGGGCCAGGGCGCGGGCAGCGCCGTGCTGGCCGGCCTGCAGGCGCATGCCGCAACGCAGGGATGCACCGTCAGCCTGGGCGTCAATCACGCCAACCTGGCCGCGCGCCGCCTGTATGCGCGGCTCGGTTTCGTGGCCGACGGCGAAGACCCGATCCAGCAACAGCTGCGCTGGAGTGCGCCATGACCGCGCCCAGCACGCATCTGCGCCTGCCTTTGCTGTTCGACGTGGCGCGCATGCAGCAGGAAATTGCCCGCTTCCACGCCACCGACTGGCTCGCGCATTTCAATACGGGCGCCTATGAAAATGGCTGGAGCGTGCTGCCGCTGCGTTCGGCCGGCGGCGACGCGCGCCACATCATGTCGCTCGACGACGTGGCATATGCCGACACGCCGCACCTGGCGCACTGCCCGTATCTGCGGCAGGTGATTGCCAGTTTTGACTGCGAGATCGGCGCCGCGCGCCTGATGGCGCTCGAAGCCGGCGCCGTGATCCGCGAACACCGCGACCCCGGCACCGCGCTGGTCGACGGCGTGACGCGCATCCATATCCCGATCAGGACCTCGCCGCAGGTGCTGTTCCGCATCGATGGCGAGCAAGTGCATTTCAGCGCCGGCCATGCCTGGTACATGGATGCCAGCTGCCGCCACGCCGTGGAAAACCGTGGTGCGGCGCCACGCGTGCACCTGGTGATCGACTGCGTCACCAACGACTGGCTGCAACGCTTGTTCGCCAGCGCCGGCTTCGTGCCGAAGGCGACGCCCAAGTATGGCGACGCCAGCATCAACGACGGCAATGTGCAGCACATTATCGCCAGCCTGCGCGCCACCGGCGAGCCGGCCGTGCTGGCGCAGGCAGAGCGCCTGGACGCGATTTACCGCGGGGTGGCCGCATGAACCCGCACAACGGCTTTGCGGTGCAGGAGCGCCAGCTGACCAAGGGCGAACAAGTCGCATGGCAGCCGGGCATGGACCTGCGCCACTGGTTCCCGCTGACGGCCGGTATTGTTGATGGCGAAGTGACGCTGGCCTGGCGCGACATGGCCGATATCGCCTTCACCGATTCCTTCTTTGAAAACACCCTGGCGCGCCAGCAGCGCGACGCACGCCGCGTCTGCCATACGCCGGCCACGGCACTCGATCAGTTCAACGGCGTGCCGACGCCGGACGCCTTTATCTTCCACGTCTCGCGCTGCGGCTCGACCCTGCTGACGCAATTGCTGGCGTCGCTGCCGCAATGCATCGTCATGTCCGAGCCACCCATTATCGACTCCGTGCTGCGCCTGCACCACGACCAGGGCGCGCCTGACGGCACCGTCGCCCTGCTGCGCCAGGTCATGCGGGCCATGGGCCAGCGCCGTACCGGGCAGGAAAAGCACTTTGTCATCAAGTTCGACTGCTGGCACATCCACAGCCTGGAACTGCTGCGCGCAGCCTTCCCCGAGACGCCCTGTTTGTTCCTGTACCGCGCGCCGCAGGCGGTGCTGGCCTCGCACCAGCGCCAGCGCGGCCCGCAGATGGTGCCTGGCCTGATCCACCCCGCCTTGCTGCCCTTGCCGGCACACGCCACCGCCCCCGGCGACCTCGATGCATATACCGGCCTGGTGCTGGACAGTTTTTACACGGCAGCCCTGGCCCATGCGGCCGCCGGACGGATCAGGCTGGTCAACTACAGCCAGTTGCCCGGTATCGTCTTTTCGGACCTGCTGGCCAGCTTGAAGATCGACTGCACACCGGCGCAGCTGGAAGCGATGCGGCAGCGCTCGCAGTTTCACTCCAAATACACCGGCAATGCCTACCGCGGCGATGCGCGCCCGCCGCAGGAAGAACGGCTGGCGCAGCTGGCGGCACAGATTGCGCCTGGCTACGAGGCGCTGGAGCAGCGGCGCCTGGAGATCGAGGCGCTGTGAAAATATAAATATTTCAATTATTTCCACAATGAACATTTTCTGTGCGGCGATGAAATGTCCATTAGAATGCGCTGATGGAACCCCTCATTCGCGCCCCGATGGCCAGCTTTGCCGATTTGCTGCTTGATGCCATTTGCATGGTCGACAAGGACGGGCGCTTTGTGTTTGTCAGCGCCGCCTGTGAACGCATCTTTGGCTACACCCAGCGGGAAATGATCGGCATGGTCATGCTCGATCTGGTGGCACCGGCCGACCGCCAGCGCACCATGGCGGCGGCGCGCGCCATCATGGATGGCAACGCCCACGCGCATTTCGAAAACCGCTACATCCGCAAGGATGGCAGCCTGGCGCATATCATGTGGTCGGCGCGCTGGTCCGAAGCCGACCAGCTGCGCGTGGCGGTGGCGCGCGACATCACCGTGCTGAAGCAGGCACGCCAGAAGCAGGCGGCGCTGTATGCGATCTCCGAAGCGGCCCATGCCTCCGAAGACCTGGCGACCCTGTTTCGCCACATCCACAAGATCCTCGGCGAACTGCTGCCGGCGGCCGGCTTGTACATGACCTTGCTGGACCAGCAGGGCCAGCCGGAAGAATTTTCCTCGCGTGCCGATGAGCAGCAGACCGCCCCACCGTGCGACCTGGCGCGCCTGCTGGCCGGCGAGGTGCTGGCCGGTGGCCAGCCGCTACGGCCCGGCCCCGGGACCGCCGGCGAGCACGGGCACTGGCTGGCCGTGCCGCTGACCACGGCGCGGCGCACCATCGGCGCGCTGCTGCTGCATGGCGGCAGCGATGCCGGCAGCTACACGGAACAGGACCAGGAACTGCTGCAGTTCGTTGCCAAGCAGATCGCCACCGTCATCGAACGCAAGCAGCTGCACGCCCACATGCAGTTCATGGCCATGCACGACGAACTGACCGGCCTGCCGAACCGCCGCCTGTTCCATGACCGTTTGCAAACGGCTTTTGCGCGTGCCCAGCGCAAGCAGGAACGGCTGTCGCTGCTGTTCCTGGACCTCGACGGCTTCAAGCGGGTCAATGACGAGCACGGCCATGCCTGCGGCGACCTGCTGCTGCAGGCGGTGGCCAGGCGGCTGAAACAATGCCTGCGCGAGAGCGACACCCTGGCGCGCCTGGGCGGTGACGAATTCGTGGTGCTACTGGAAAACAATGCGCAGGGCGCCGACGTCTTGCTGGTCGAGCAGAAAATCCACGCGGCGCTGGCGCTCGACTTCGCGCTCGATAACGGCCGCTGCCTGCGCACCGCCGCCAGCATCGGCAGCGCGCATTATCCCGAGCATGGCGACAGCACCCAGCTGCTGCTGCGCCACGCCGACCAGGCCATGTATGTGGCCAAGGCTCAGGTGTTCAAGCAATAAAAAAGCCGCCGGGATCTCTCCCGGCGGCTTCGCGATGCGGCGCCTGCCTGCGCGCCGCACCTTCCTGTTACGCGATCAGATGCTGCCCAGCACCGTGTTCAAGGTGGCGCTCGGACGCATGACGGCATCGGTTTTTGCCGGATCAGGCATATAGTAGCCGCCGATATCGGTGGCCACGCCTTGCGCCGCCAGCAGTTCTTCGACGATCTTCGTCTCATTTTCGCTCAGGGCGGTGGCCAATGGCGTGAAATGGGCTTTCAGTTCGGCGTCGTCGTTCTGCGCAGCCAGTGCCTGCGCCCAGTACAGCGACAGGTAGAAATGGCTGCCGCGGTTGTCCAGCTCGCCGGTACGTGGCGATGGCGACTTGTTGTTGTCCAGCAGCTTGCCGGTCGCTTCGTCCAGCGTCTTGGCCAGGATTTTCGCCTTGTCGTTGCCGGTCTTGATGCCCATGTCTTCCAGCGACACGGCCAGCGCCAGGAACTCGCCCAGCGAATCCCAGCGCAGGTGATTTTCTTCCACCAGCTGCTTGACGTGCTTCGGTGCCGAACCGCCGGCGCCCGTTTCGTACATGCCGCCACCGGCCATCAGCGGCACGATCGACAGCATCTTGGCCGAGGTGCCCAGTTCCAGGATCGGGAACAGGTCGGTCAGGTAGTCGCGCAGGATGTTGCCGGTGACCGAGATGGTGTCCAGGCCGCGGGCAACGCGTTCCAGCGTGTAGCGCATGGCGCGCGTCTGCGACATGATCTGGATGTCGAGGCCGCTGGTATCGTGGTCTTTCAGGTAGGTTTGCACCTTCTTGATGACTTCGTTTTCATGCGGACGGTAGGTGTCGAGCCAGAACACGGCAGGCATGCCCGAGTTGCGCGCGCGGGTGACGGCCAGCTTGACCCAGTCGCGGATCGGTGCGTCCTTGACCTGGCACATGCGCCAGATATCGCCCTCTTCCACGTTCTGCGACAGCAGCACTTCGCCGGTGGCGATGTCGGTGATGTTGGCCACGCCGGCTTCCGTCACTTCGAAGGTCTTGTCGTGCGAGCCGTATTCTTCGGCTTGCTGCGCCATCAGGCCCACGTTCGGCACGGTGCCCATGGTCTTCGGATCGAAGTTGCCATGCCATTTGCAGAAGCCGATCATTTCCTGGTAGATGCGCGCGAAAGTCGATTCCGGCATCACGGCCTTGACGTCTTTCGGACGGCCATCGGCGCCCCACATCTTGCCGCCAATACGGATCATGGCCGGCATCGACGCGTCGACGATGATGTCGTTCGGCGAATGGAAGTTGGTAATGCCCTTGGCCGAGTCGACCATCGCCAGTTCCGGACGGTTCGCGTGGCAGGCGTGCAGGTCCTTGAGGATCTCTTCTTTCTTGGACGTCGGCAGGGTTTCGATCTTGTCGTACAGATTGACCATGCCGTTGTTGACGTTCACGCCCAGCTCGTCGAACAGCGCGGCGTGCTTCGCGAACGCATCCTTGTAGAAAATGCGCACGCAGTGGCCGAACACGATCGGGTGCGAGACCTTCATCATGGTCGCTTTCACGTGCAGCGAGAACATTACGCCGGTCTTGAACGCGTCGTCGATTTCCTTCTCGTAGAACTCCAGCAGCGCTTTCTTGCTCATGAACATGCTGTCGATGATTTCGCCGGCCAGCAGCGAGACCTTCGGTTTCAGCACGATGGTCTTGCCGGAATTGGTGACCAGTTCCATCTTGACGTCGCGCGCGGCGGTGATCGTCATCGATTTTTCGCCATGGTAGAAGTCGCCATGGTGCATGTGCGACACGTGGGTACGCGATGCCTGGCTCCACTCGCCCATCGAATGCGGGTGCTTGCGGGCGAATTCTTTCACCGCTTTCGGTGCGCGGCGGTCGGAGTTACCTTCGCGCAGCACCGGATTGACCGAGCTGCCGACGCACTTGCCGTAGCGGGCCTTGAGCGCTTTTTCTTCGTCGGTTTTTGCGTCTTCCGGATAGTCCGGCAGCTTGTAGCCGCGGCCTTGCAGTTCACGGATGCACGAGACCAGCTGGCCTACCGACGCGCTGATGTTCGGCAGCTTGATGATATTGGTGTCGGGGTTTTGCGTCAGGGCGCCCAGCTCGGCCAGGGTGTTCGGGACTTTCTGGTCGTCGGAGAGGTACTCGGGGAACTCAGCCAGCACGCGGGAAGCGACCGAAATATCACTGGCGACAACGTCGACGCCAGCCGGCGCAGTGAACTTCTTGATGATCGGCAGCAGGGAATACGTCGCCAGCATGGGCGCTTCATCGGTCAGCGTGTAGATGATCTTGGATTTTTGTGTTGCCATGTTCAGTCCCTTGTATGCGGTGATGCTTGGTGGTTAACTTTCTTCGTTCCAAACACAGGGTGGTTGACCTTGCTTTGGACGGCTAGTGTACCGGCGGTGACGCCGTGCTTGGCCCACCACGTATTTTAGACTGTCCGGCCGCCGTTTGTGTACCCGATGGCGAGGAATCTTATATAAGACAGCAAATTAGAAGCCCGAGCCAGTGCGCAAGCGCCAATTTCATGCAATAAAACGATATTTCACCTGCTGAAATGCCATAACGACAATATCAACATGAAAACATGTTCAGTTCAAGGCGGCCTCGATGCGCGTGGCGGCCGCAAACAGCTGCGCTTCGGCACCCGGTGCGCACAGCACGGAGATGCTCGGCGGCAAGCCGGTGGCAGGGTCCGTAAATTTCCAGGCCGGAATCGCCATCGCCGGCAAATCCAGGTAATTGCCCAGGGTATGGGCGGTAAACCAGCCATTGACACCGGGTTTCAACGATAGCCGGTTCATCTGCCCATGCGCAGGCGCCAGCAGGCCCAGGGTCGGCAAGACCATCACGCCATCGGTACCCAGCAATGCCTGGCAGCGCGACCGGGCCTCGGCAAACCGCGCCGCGATCGTGTTGACGTTGGCCGCGCTACGCGGCTTCATCAGCGGCGCAATCAGCATCCAGCGCAGCAAGCCTTCGTCGATGGTCGGCTTTTTCATCAATTGGCGCAGCAGCTCGGCCCACGGCGAAAAGCGCCCTGCCTCGGGTGTCGACAGCAAGCGCAGCCAGCCGTCGTAAAAATCATCGAGGATCAGCTTGGGAATCTGGTTGTATAAATAGGGAACGTCGGAAAAATCCTGCGCCTCCGGCCGGTAGCCCTCTTCCAGCAAGGCCGTCCTGGCGGCGGCCAGCGCCCCGGCCATGCAGGGTTCGCGCATCGCCAGCGGAAAGCCGCCCGGCGTGACCAGCCTGCCGGCAGCGGGCGGAACGGCAGACACCGGCTGCGCGGCGATCACGTCGTAGACCAGCCGCGCATCGCGCACGCTGCGCGTCAACGGTCCCAGGCCCAGCCAGGACCGGGTATTGCCGGTCACCACCGGCCAGGTGCCGCGCTGGTCGACGGCGCCGGAATGGGGCTTGAAGCCGACCACGCCACAGAAGGCGGCCGGGATGCGGATCGAGCCGAGGATGTCGGAGCCGACGCCGAACACGGAAGCACCCGCACCGACCAGCGCCCCTTCGCCACCGCTCGAACCACCGGCCACCCGATCCACGTCGAGTGGATTGCGGGTGCGCCCGTAGCGCGGATTGACGCTCTCGGCCGTCATGGCAAACTCCGGCACATTGCTGCGCGCTACCACGATGGCGCCCGCTTCTTTCAAACGGCGCACGATCTGCGCGTCTTGCGTGGATACTTGCGGCGTCATGCGCATGGAACCGGCCGTCAGCGGCTCGCCGGCGATGGCAAAGGTTTCCTTGACGCTGCACGGCAAGCCGAACAGCGGCAGCGACCTGTCGCCGGCGCTATCCAGCAGGCGCGCCTGCGCCAGCGCTTCGTCACGGAAAACATGCGTCGCGCCATTGACCTGCGGCTGCACCTGGTCCAGCCGCGCCAGCTGCGCCCGCGCCAGTTGCTCCACGCTCAATGTGCCCTGGCGCAGCGCCGCCAGCAAGGCCACGGCGTCCGGACCGTTCAAGTCTCTCTGGAAGTTGTCCATCGCGCGCCCTGATCAGCCTTCGGTGATGGCCATGGCCTTCTGCCAGGCCGGGCGCGCCTCGATGGCGCGCACAAACGCCTGCAACCTGGGCCAGCGTGTTGCTTCCGGCTGCTTGGTGGCAATGCCGACCGGGAAACTGAGCATGATGTCGGCGCCGGTCAAGCTGTCGCCGATAAAGTAGCCGGACGGCTGCACGATGCTTTCCAGATAATCAAAATGGCTGACCACCTCGCCATCGATGCGCCCGTGCAGCGGCGCGCCACCATCGCCGAGGCGTGACACATAAATACGCAGCAGCAGCGGAATCATGGCCGAGCCCTCGGCAAAGTGCATCAGTTGCAGATGGCGCAGCGCCTGCGGCGATCCGGCCGCAGGCAGGAACTGCCCATGCTGTTCGCACAGATATTGCACGATGGCGCCCGACTCTTCGATCAGCACGCCGTCCACTTCCAGCAGCGGCGACTTGCCCAGCGGGTGGATGGCTTTCAGTTCCGGCGGCGCGAAATGGGTGACGGCGTCGCGCCGGTAGCGCACGAGTTCATAGTCCAGCCCCAGTTCCTCGAGCAGCCAGACAATGCGCTGCGAGCGGCTTTGATTCAGATGATGTACGCGGATGGCCATGGTGTTCCCTGATAAGCAAAACCGTATAGTAATGCACAGTCCGCCCTATTCGGCGAACGTGTCGGCCAGCAGATTGCGCAGCCACTGGTTGCCCGCATCCTGGGTATAGCGCCGGTGCCAGAAGATATTCGTTTGCAGCGAAGGCAAGTGCAGCGGCGGGCGCAGGTAAGCCAGGTTGAACGGCGCGGCCGCGCGCTGCGCCAGCTTTTCGGGCACCGTCACCACCAGGTCCGTGCTGCTGACGATATACGGCACGGCCGTGAAATGCGGCACCTGGAAACTGGTGGCGGCGCGCACGCCGGCCTTGTCCAGCAGCGCGTTGACTTTATCGTAGGGGCTGTCCGACGAGGCCACCACCAGGTGTTCCAGCGCCAGGAAGCGTTTCAGGGTCGGCTTGCCGCGCCCCAGCGCATGGCCCTTGCGAAACATCGTCACATAGGCCTGCTCGAACAGGCGCCGCTGGTACAGCGCGCCCGAGACGTCGTCAAACGCACCGATCGCCAGGTCAACCCGGCCCGCTTCCATTTCCGTCTTGATATCGATGGCGCCCGCGCGCACGGTGCTGACCTGCACCTGCGGCGCCAGTTGGCGCAACGTTTTGACCAGCACCGGCATGAAATACACTTCGCCGACGTCGCTCATGGCCAGGCGAAAATGGCGCGCGCTGCTGGCGGCGTCAAATGCCTGCGGCGGCTTGAAGGCCTCGGCCAGCGTAGCCAGCGCGCCGGCCACCGGCTCGGCCAGCAGCTGCGCATAGGGCGTGGGCTGCATGCCCTGCGCCGTGCGCACGAACAATTCGTCGTCGAAGGTGCGCCGCAGCCGCCCCAGCGCATTGCTGACGGCCGACTGGCTCAGGCGCAGCCGCCTGGCCGCGTTGGATATCTGGCGTTCGCGGTACACCTCGTGGAACACCACCAGCAGGTTCAGGTCGATATTGCGCACATCGATCATGGCGAGGCTTTCAAGCGGGGACTATTCATATTGTAAATACTCTGTATTCACCTATTTATCTCGTCAAATATTATCCCACGTTCTAGAGTAGGGCCTGCCATCACAATGGAGACAAAAACAATGAATGCGCCCTACCAATCCGGCTTTGCCAATGAATTCGCCACCGAGGCCCTGCCCGGCGCCCTGCCCGCCCACCGCAACTCGCCGCAGCGTGCCGCCTACGGCCTGTATGCCGAGCAGGTGTCCGGCACGGCGTTCACCGCGCCGCGCAGCCATAACCGCCGCTCGTGGCTGTACCGCATCCGCCCGGCCGCCATGCACCGGCCGTTCCAGCGCCTGGACAACGGCCGCATCGCCGCCGATTTCGACTACGTCGAGGCGCCGCCGAACCAGCTGCGCTGGGATCCGCTGCCGATGCCTGTGGAACCCACCGACTTTATCGACGGCTGGGTGACGATGGCCGGCAACGGCTCGGCGGCGGCGCAATCGGGCTGCGCCATCCACCTGTACGCGGCCAACCGCGACATGCAGGGCCGCTACTTCTATTCGGCCGATGGCGAGCTGCTGATCGTGCCGCAGCAGGGCCGCTTGCAGCTGCGCACCGAACTGGGCGTGATCGAACTCGAACCGCAGGAAATCGCCGTGATCCCGCGCGGCATCCGCTTCCAGGCCCTGCTGCCGGACGGTGAGGCGCACGGCTATATCTGCGAAAACTTCGGCGCCCTGCTGCGCCTGCCCGACCTGGGCCCGATCGGCTCGAACGGCCTGGCCAATCCGCGCGACTTCCTGACGCCGTGCGCGGCCTACGAAGACGTCGAAGGCGACTTCGAACTGGTGGCCAAGTTCTGCGGCAATCTGTGGACGGCCAAAATCGGCCACTCGCCGCTGGACGTGGTCGCCTGGCACGGCAATTACGCGCCCTACAAATACGATTTGCGCCACTTCAACACCATCGGTTCGATCAGCCACGACCACCCCGACCCGTCGATCTTCCTGGTGCTGCAGGCGCCCAGCGACACGCCCGGCGTCGATACGCTGGACTTCGTCATCTTCCCGCCACGCTGGCTGGTGGCCGAAGACACTTTCCGCCCACCCTGGTTCCACCGCAACGTGGCCAGTGAATTCATGGGCCTGATCCACGGCCAGTACGACGCGAAGTCCGCCGGTTTCCGCCCGGGCGGCGCCAGCCTGCACAACTGCATGAGCGGCCACGGCCCCGACTCGGGCACCTTCGACAAGGCCAGCAGCATCGACACCAGTGTGCCGCAAAAGGTCGACAACACCATGGCCTTCATGTTCGAAACGCGCAGCGTGCTGTGCCCGACCGCCCACGCGCTGGCCTCGCCGCAATTGCAAGCCGATTATTTCGAGTGCTGGATGGGCATCGGCAAGCATTTCGATCCGGCCCAGCCTTGATCCCTGACGCCCGTTCCGTGTCCGCCATTGTCGTTCGGGGTCCAGGCCATCCCATCCTATAATGCGGATCGAACAGTCAGGAGAGTTGAAATGAAGACAGGCTTGGCCATCATGTTGTTGACCGGCGCATCCGCCATGCCCGGCCTCGGCCTTGCCGCCGACAAGCCGGGCATCGGTTTCTCGCACAAGGACTGGGAACTGGCCTGCGACAATACCGGCACCTGCCGCGCCGCCGGCTACCAGGTCGAAGGGGCCGAGCCGGCCGTGTCCCTGCTGCTGATGCGCGACGCGGGCGCGAAACAGGCGGTCAGTGCAAAAATCCAGCTGGGCTCCTACGCCGAGAGTGATGTGGCGCTGGCCGCCAATGTCAGTCATCTGGTGATCAAGTCAGGTGGACGCAAACTCGGGACAATCGACCTGGTCCCTGGCGCGCAGTCCAGCCCCCTGAACGGCGCAACGCTGGCCGTCATCCTGCCGGCGCTGCTGCAGTCGTCGAGCGTGATATTTTCAAGTGGCAAGCAGGACTGGACCTTGTCCACCGCCGGCGCCAGCGCCGTGCTGTTGAAAATGGACGAAGCCCAGGGCCGCATCGGTACCGCCGGCGCCTTGGTGCGCAAAGGCGGCAACGCAGAAACCGGCGTACTGCAACCCAGTATCGCGCCGGTCGTTATCGCCGCTGCCGTGCCGCAGCACAACGACAAGGATCTGTTATTACCGGGCGTCCAGCGTGCCGCCTTGTTGCAAGAACTGCGGAAAACGGCCTCCCGGGAAGACTGTGAAGGGCTGTACCCGTCCGAAGACGGAGAGAAAGCGAACGAGCTTAGCGTGCACCGTTTGTCACGCACCAAGCTGGTCGTGTCGACGGTCTGCGAGACCTATGCCTACAATCAATCCGGCATGTTCTGGGTGGTCAATGCCACGCCACCGTTTGATCCGGTCAGCGCCGGCGGCGACGCCAGCGGCTATGACGAGGGCGAGATTTCCGCGTCGCATAAAGGTCGCGGCCTGGGCGACTGCTGGAGTTCGAGCATCCATACCTGGGATGGCAAGCAATTCGTCTGGACCAAAGAATCGACCACGGGCATGTGCCGGCTGGTGGCGCCAGGTGGCGCGTGGGAGTTGCCGACGTATGTGACGACCGTGCGCAGGAGCGGGAGCAGGAACCAGGCGCGCTGAAACAAGCGCAACACGGTCAAACTATCGTGTTGCCGTCGAGCCCGGGCGTGGCCGCAAACACGGCGCTGATAAAATCGATGAACACGGCGGCACGCCGTGGCAACAAGCGCTCGGCGGCGTACACCGCATTGAGCGGCGTGCGCCCAGCCGCATGCTCGCTCAGCAACGCGCGCAGCTCGCCGCTACGCAGCTGCTCCGCAATCGTCCACGACGGCAAATAGGCGATGCCGATGTCCTGCATCACGGCTTTGCGTATGCCTTCCAGGCTGTTCAGGCGCAAGCGGCCTTGCACCTGCACCTCGCCATTCTTGAAAGGCCAGCCGCCCGCGCCCGTCATCAGGGTATAGATCAGGCACTGGTGCCGCAGCAGATCTGCCGGTTGCTGCGGCACGCCATGTTTTTCCACATACTTCGCGCTCGCCACGCAAATCCGCTCGGAGGTGCCGACACGGCGCGCCCGCAGCGCACTGTCCTTGAGGACACCGCCGCGAATGGCGATATCGACGCCTTCCGCCACCAGATCGATGTAATCATCGCCGAGCCGAAGCTCGACCTCGACATCGGGATAGCGCGCGAGGAAATCCGGCAGCGCCCCGATAATTTTCTCCGTGGCCAAGGTCGGCGCACACGACACCCTCAGCAAGCCATGGGGCTTGTGCTGGCCGCGCGCATCGGCGTCGGCCTGCGCGATCAGATCGAGCGCCTGGCGTGCCTGCGTATAATAGCGTTGCCCTTCCGGCGTGGCGACCAGCTGGCGCGTCGAGCGATGCAGCAAGCGCGTATCGAGCGCTTTTTCCAGCGACGCGATATGCCGGCTGACATTGGGCTGGCCTATGCCCAATTCGCGCGCCACCGCCGAAAAGCTGCCCGTCTCGACAGCGCGCACCAGGCACTGCATCCACAGCAATTTATCCATTTCTACATCCCCCTGCGATCAATTCATGCTACTGAAGCATAGCTGATATGCGCGCCGCCTGTCTTATCACGGCGGCAGTCGCGAGGCACACTGCATCCGTCCCCATTCACCAGATCAAGGAAAAACAGCATGAAACTTGCAGAAAAAGTAGCCGTCATCACCGGCGGCAGCACCGGCATCGGCCTGGCCATTGCAAAACGTTTTGTGAGCGAAGGCGCACACGTCTACATCACCGGCCGCCGCCAGGCCGAGCTCGATGCGGCTGTGCAAGCCATCGGCGGCACGGCCGAAAGCGCCCGCGTCGACTCAAAGGACATCGCCCAACTGCAGGCACTGTTCGACCGCATCAGGGAAAAACACGGCAAGCTCGACGTCCTGGTCGCCAACGCCGGCGGCGGCTCCCTGCTGCCGCTGGGCCAGATTACCGAAGAGCACTTCGACGACACCTTTGCGCGCAACGTCAAAGGCACGCTGTTCACCGTGCAGACTGCCCTGCCACTGCTGGGCAAGGGCGCGTCGGTGATACTGACCGGCTCCACCGCAGCAAGCGGCGGCACCGAAGCATTCAGCGTCTATGCGGCATCCAAAGCGGCCGTGCGCGCATTTGCCCGCAACTGGATCCTCGACCTGAAAGGCCGCGATATCCGCGTCAACACCCTCAGCCCCGGCCCGATCAAGACTCCAGGCCTGGTGGAACTGGTCGGCCACGACGCCGGCCAGCAGCAAGTCTTCCTCGACCACCTGGCATCCCTGATCCCGATGGGCCGTGTCGGCGACCCGGACGAGATCGCGAAAGCGGCGGTGTTCCTGGCGTCGGACGATGCGAGTTTTGTGAATGGGATTGAGTTGTTTGTGGATGGGGGGTTGAGGCAGATTTGATGACACGGGGCGCGCAGCCGTGAAAGTATCAATTTGTTCCAGGACGAGTTAGGTAGAAGATGTTGCGGATCGGCGAGTAGATCAGCGCGAAGTAGCCTTGATTGATGCCTGACCACTCCTAAAGGTGGATACAGATGCCAGCGCAGCCGACAAACGTCTTGCCCGAGCCGAACCTGGCCACGTAGGCCTTGAACTTGTGCGGCAGCTGCAGGAAGCTCTATTGCTGGAGGTTTAAGTCAAACTGGATTGTCGTCATGGCGCTTGGCGTCTTTCACGCCGAAGGTGATGCCGACAGGCGTAGGCGCGTCGTCGTCCGGCTTCACTTCCTTGCTGGCTTTCAGCAGGTTCAGGCCGATCTCGGCAGCGCCATTGGCCATCTTGGTCAACACGGCGATATCGCCCAGTGCCAGGCGGCTTTTGTCGTCCAGCGGCTCGGCGTCATCGATCTCGCCCGCCTTGTGGTGAGCGATGTCGGGCAGTCGGTGCGAGGTGGCAGCGCCATATCGTGCGGCGCCGGCCAAGTGCATAGAGATTTCTTTCAACTCGTCGGCCAACGTGTGCGCACTTATATGCGCACCAATCGGTAGCGCGCTAGATGCTGACTCTGCCACAACCAATTGATTTGCAATGTCTTTATTTGTTTCGTCTGCGCACCAAAGCGTTTCCTGATCGCAGCTTCGGATACGCCGAACTCCTTGGCAAGCGCTCGTGCCGCCTCCCCCTTGAGAAGACGTTGCCCTATCGCTGCCCACTGCTTGTCTGTCAGCGACGATTTGCGCCCCATACTCCCTCGCGGCTTTACAAATGAGATATACTAAATGACAAGCCGCCATAAGGCGGCTAAACTTTTCGAAGATCACTCTTACTCCAAAACCGGCCCTTCGATTAAGCCGTATGTCATAGACATGATGGCGCTAAAGACGCCATGCCATTGATCATCTTCGAAGCTATCGTTTAGCTTTATGGTCAACTTACCGTCACCAGTTCCGGTAAAAGGATCCTCAAACTGCGGAATATGCAGCGCCCACACCGGCTCCCAATACGTTTGGTCATACTTGTCTCGGCAAACGCGCTCGCAAATAATAAGGCCCACCAACTCCTTGCCGCCTATCTTCCAAGACCGAACGAGTCGCCCCTTGCCAAAAGGTGTGCTAAGTATAGCTAGCTCAGGCTGAGTTTCTGACTTACTTACAAGGATTTGCGCCTCCTTTAAGGTCCTTTGCTTAACACACGAGGCAATCAGCAGATTAATCACTGCATCGCTTCTGGCGTTAATGCGGCCCATAGTTGGCGCTAGATCGCGGAAAATTTGCCACTTGTCCTGGGATATATTTCCAAAATTCATAATTACCTCCAATGTTGTTGAATGTGAATTATGTCATGGTATGAAGCCACCGCCCGCCTCCAGCAGGCGCCGCGGCGCATCGCGGCCGAAGTCGTCTGGATCTTTGTTACGTCGGCGACTGCGCCCATTTCTTCAAGCCCTGCCAATGAAGCGCGCTGGCAGATTAGCGGCAAATACACCTACGCAAAATTGATTTGAGCTACTGATTAAATTTTAAGCAGCGAAAAGCTCATAGAATTGGTTCTCGATACAACAACTGGAGAGCTCCATGTACGAAACGAAATACAGTTCTCGGCTTAATCGCTATGCAGCGTTAGAAATGCCCTCGCTATCACCTCCATGCAGCCCACTTCGGCGCATTCGCCTTGCAAAGCAGATCCACCTACTCCACAGTTAGCTTGAGGGAAACGCGCCCTGGCCCGAGGCTTACCGCAGCTGAGTCGCTTGGGCGGCCGTGATGGTGGTTGCAGTGATGGACACGCCACATCATCGCTGTGATGCAGCAGGCGGCGAAACCCGGCGTGCCGGGCAAGGGAAACTGGAGCGGGCGTGGGAATCGAACCCGCATGGAAAGCTTGGAAGGCTTCCGCTCAACAATTGAGCTAAGCCCGCGAAATCTGGTTGCCAGTTACAGCGTCTGCAGCCGAATTGCGGGAGGTACAAAGTCCGTCAGCTGTTGCGCTGCGGCCTGCTCGGCGTATCCTGCGGGCTTCTTTGTCCCGGCTTAGACTTTGTCCGGTCGACAGCTGTTGGCAGATCTTGGTGATTCCATGGTTGTAGGCTGATTGATGCGCTAAGGCCTCGCCAGTGAAAAACTACCCACTGCGCCGATGGCTAAATGCGCGGTAAGTCGCCATCACATTGCGCCGTGCGGCGCTGGGGGTTGAATTCTTCGTTAATTCATGGTGCACCGCCATTTCAGGCCTGCGGTGGCATGCGCGCGCGCATCTGGATAGTTCAGTTTTGTTCGTCGCGCTTGGCATGCGCCTGACGCTCAGCGGTGATCAGGGTTCAACCCAACTCGCGGCGCACCTCATCCTGCGTGGGCAGCAGGTCGGGCGCCGGCTTGCAGCGCTCCAAGTACTCGCCGGCGACGTAGCGTGAATAAGGAATGGTTTCTGACATGGCGGCCTCGAAGGTGGCGCGCAATAGAAAAAGCCCGCATGAGCGGGCGCCAGTGTTTGCCCCTTGGCTATAGTGCGTGGTGAGCGATAAATCTCCAAGCGACCTCAACCAACGGGGCACAGGGTAAAATCGCGAGTCCCAGCTCTCGGCTAGGCGCGGAGTGCTGGAAGAATTCCTTCATTCTAAGCGGTTAAAAATTTTTTCACAATGCATATTGCAAATAGATGAGAAATCAAATATCGTTATTCAAATTAAAATCACGGCGACACACAGATTGGCTCACATGGCGTTCCTGTTATAGGTTTGAGAAATGACTACAGATTTATGCAAACTTACCAAAAAGAGGGGGCGTTTTGCGCGATCCCATCTTTTGCCAAAAGCGCTTACCCGCTTGAGCTTAACTGGCGAGCGTTTAGTAGAGGTTGGAATTGGTGAGGGCATAAAGAAAAGGTTCGATAGCTGGTTCGACCTGGAACTGTGCACACACGAAGGTGAAAAAATACTTGCAGATATTGACACAAAAGCGATAAGAATCCTGCGGGAAAATTTATTAATTTGGGGATCATGGGGGGGTGCAGAAAAACTTCAAGCTGATTTTGATGTCGGTACAGCAGACGATCAAAACATACGCCAGATAACAATTAAAAATGCGCCTGCCCTACAATTATTCTTTCTGAGCCTACTCTGGCGTGCTGCAACAACCAATAGAGTAGAATTCAAGCATGTACAAGTTGCACCAGAGATATTAGAAGACATCCGCTTACGTGTCTTAAATAAAAATATTGGCCAAGTTGAGGACTACCCAGTACATCTTTATCAAGTCACAACTATCGGGGTAAAGCACAACAGAGTGCCACTATCAGAAGAAGTCAACATCGCAACGGACGATGAGATTGGAGAGAGAAATGTTCCCTATGTAAGGTTCTATTTCGACGGATTGGTTGCGCTCGTGTACCTTTTCAAAGATAGAACAGATGGCGAGGATCACAACAAAGTATCATTGTGCGGACGTGGTGATAACAAAACATTTGTATTTGGAAACCCATTTGAAAAATCCAGAGTTAACGATAATATTAAGACGATGGTTGAAATAGTAAATGAAGAATCCGCACTTCTCAGGCCCAGCGCCATGAGAGCAGCCAGCGCCTGTTGCGCAAAGGAATCCGAAGTCCTGTAATAGGAAAGCTGCTCAGGACGTCCAGGTCGCAATCAGCAAGCTCGTCGGCTGGTCATGGAGGGCGGCCGTCTGACCGTGCACTGGACATATGCCATCGAGAAGCAGCCCGAGGCGAAGCGTCTTCAGATGGTCACGACATGTGCTTATAAGGCTGCGTGCCGGGGTGGCGGTGCGCGAGAGATCATGTTCTATCGCAAGGGTAAATTGATGGGATTGCATCGCCAAAAGCTGGTGTGCGACTGATGAAGTAGTGCAACAATTCGCTAGATTTCCTATTATCAATATTTTATATAATTCAATAAAGAAACGGCATATCTTTGCTGGTACTGGAACCGATAGTGACCAATTCATCCATTCTGAAAATATGCATAACCACAGCAACCTTGCTGCTGTTCGGGTGCGACAATCATAAGCCCGCAAATAAAAGTCGGGAAGAGTCTAGCATAGCCCTCGCCGCGAAGACACAAGAGATTAACCCGCCAATGGAAAATATTGCCATATTAGCAGGCCCATTTGGATTAGCCAAAGGGGTGACGACCGAGCAATTGACGGGAGCGTTTGGCTTTAAGGCCGCAGAAACCGCATCAAATGTTTATGCAGGCATTCCACCTAGGCCTGTCGAGGGTCTTGTTGATTACATCGTTCTTGCAACAAAACGTAGCGGTCTATGCAGAATTGTGGCGTCAACTCCTGTTGCAGTGGCTAATGACTCGGGCGATCAGGTCAAGGCATCAGTTGATCGGCTGGCGGAGTCCCTGAAAATTAAATATGGCGACACCCCCGTTAAAACAAACTATGTTGGCAGCGGGACATTTAAGCGAAATCCCGATATGTGGATGATTGGTCTAAAAGATGATTCGGTCATTTATGGATACACATGGGAAAGTAAAGCGGCAGCCCCATTGCATAACGAATTAAGGGCGGTCGAAGTCACCGCCCAAGCCTCGGACAGTTCTAACGCATACGCTAAAATCGTCTATACATTTAACAATTTCGATGATTGCGCTAAAGATATTAAGTCAATGCAAGCGCAGAACTTGTAGCACGTTTTAGGTCAGTACCGCCGCGAAATAGCCCACCTACGCAAAAAACATACCCACGGCATCACTTAGCCGGCGGCGGGTGTGCTGCTGATGAGATGAAGGCACCCAATTACAACTAATCTAAGCGTCGACAAGGCCAAGCAAGCCCTCATAACTGCCATCGCAGTAGCGGACGGCTATGATCGAGCCAATTCCACCGAACAAGCAAAACCAATTTCTCACATTCCGCTGCAAGCGGAATTCCACCGATAGAAACAACCTCAGGTAGCCAGAAAAATGAGCAATACAATCAGTAAGTTGCCTTCGATTATGCCCTCCAAGATGTCCGGCCAAGGATCCCTGGATTTGGGCATAAACAAGCAGATCGAGATTGATGGTGTTGGTATGGGTGTCCTTTCGGACGGAACGCCATTCTTAACCCTTCGCGGACTAGCGCGATTATGCGGCGTAAATCACAGTGTTATCCAAGGCATAAACGACGAATGGTCCCAGCCGGTACAGCAGTCTCGATCTTTGAGAATACGGGAAATAATCATCTCCCATGGAGATGCTGTCGAACACCCATATATCGAAATTAAACAGCGCAGTGGTGTTGCTTTTTACGCCTACCCCGATGTGGTTTGCTTGGCGATACTTGAGTATTATTCCTTTGATGCTGGAGCAAACATCAAAGAAGAGGCGAAGAAGAACTACCGGCTGCTTGCAGGCAAAGCGCTTCGAGAATTTATCTATAGCCAAGTTGGGTATGATCCTTCTGCTGCTAAGTAGTCAGACGAAATTTATTGTGAATGCAGTTCCGAAACCTTTCATCAAGGATTCCACCTCGCTCAACAACT
>NZ_JAFCTQ010000025.1:0-98544 GCF_049896105.1 Janthinobacterium sp. PSPC3-1
GGTGCGAGATCTACATCGCTGGCTTTGAGCCTAAGGGCGGATACGGCATCCAGTTACCCGGTCTTGATATGCCTACCGAGAATTTTGACAGCGGTCGATGTTGTTCGCAACACCACCAACCGCATGAGAGGAATAATACAAGGTCGGATTAGGCGCAAAGCGCCGTAATCCGACAACATTGTTGGCGCCGGTGGTGTTGTCGGATTACGGCCTGCGGCCTAATCCGACCTACGGTGATTTACTTGAGTATCAATTTCAACGCCGGCTTCTCGCCATAATCCTCATAGCGCTCGTTGATGCCGGCGATACAGAACGTCACTTCTTCCAGCAGGTCCGGCGCCTGCGCCTTCAGCGTGTCGGCATCCTGCACCACGATCTCCAGCACTTCGTTCGGCTTCAAACGAAATTTGCTCATGCCGTCCTCGTCGCGCAGGTAGCTGAGGCAATCGACCCAGGCGTCCATGCTGTTGCCATAAAACTCAGGGAAACCGAAGGCCTGCACGCATTGCGCGTGAAAGCTTGCTTCGTCGGTAATTGCTTTTCCATTCAGGATGGCAGTGGCCATGGTCTTCCTCAGTTCTTCAGCGACAGCACGTCCTGCATGTCGTACAGACCGGTAGGCTTGTCGGCCAGGAAACGCGCGGCGCGCAGGGCGCCGTGGGCGTAGGTGACGCGGCTGCTGGACTTGTGGCTGATCTCGATGCGCTCGCCGATGCCGGCAAACAGCACCGTATGGTCGCCGACGATATCGCCGCCGCGGATGGTGGCAAAACCGATGGTCGACGGGTCGCGTTCGCCCGTCACGCCTTCGCGGCCGTACACGGCGCATTCCTTCAGGTCGCGGCCCAAAGCCCCCGCCACCACTTCACCCATTTGCAGGGCGGTGCCCGACGGCGCATCGACCTTGTGGCGGTGATGGGCTTCGATGATTTCGATATCGTAGCCTTCGGACAAGCTTTTCGCGGCCAGTTCCAGCAGCTTCATGGTGACGTTCACGCCCACGCTCATGTTCGGCGCGAACATGATGGCGGTCTTTTCGGCGGCGGCGGCAATCGCCGCCTTGCCGGCCTCGTCGAAACCGGTGGTGCCGATGATCATCTTGATGCCGTGCTCGGCGCAGTACGCCAGGTGCTGCAAAGTGCCTTCGGGACGGGTGAAGTCGATCAGGTAGTCGGCATGGGCCAGGCCTTTGGCCAGCTCGGATTCGATCGCCACGCCGGCCGGCTTGCCGAGGAAAGCGGCGGCATCCTGGCCGATCGATGGCGCACCGGCACGGCCGAGCGCGCCGGCCAGCACGGCGTCGGGCGCGTTGCCGACGGCTTCGATCAGGATATGGCCCATGCGGCCACTGGCGCCGGCGATTGCAATTTTCAGTTCAGTCATTTTAATGTGTACAGCAACTTATTTGGTGGGGGCAGGTGCCGGCTCGGCCGGCGTCGCGGCTGGCGTCACGACGGGCTTGGTCACCGGGATCATCGCCGGCGTATTGTCCGGGTTGGCCGGCACGGCGGACGGCGCCACCGGCGACGGCACCACGGCGGCCGGCGCACCGGCCTTGGCCAGCTTGGCGAATGGCGACGGGCCGGCGATGCGGTCGATATATTCTTTTTCGGTCGGCAGGTTGCCGCCTTCGAAGCGCGCGACCTTGCCTTCCTTGTCAAAGTAGACGACCACGCGGCTGCTGGTGGTTTCGCCACTACCGCGGGCCAGGCGGAACGGGTAATCCCAGCGGTCGGCGTGGAACAGGTCGGCCAGCAAAGGCGTACCGAGGATAAAACGCACCTGGTCGCGCGTCATGCCTTCTTTCAGCTGGGCCAGCATCTCTTCGGAGACAAAGTTGCCTTGCTGAATGTCCGGGCGATATGGCGAGAAAAACCACATGAATTTCTGCAGCGGTGTAACTGTCGTGGTCTGGGCGCCCTGGTCGGGCACGACTTCCTTGCCTTCTTTCTGGGTGATCGCCGGTTTTTCACCAAGGATGCCACGGCTGGCACAGCCGGTCGCCATCAGCGCAACGCAAACCAGGCCTGCAACGACCGGTGCTCGGAATGAAATACGGTGACGCAAGGATGGCAATACAGCCGGTGTGACGCGCATAAATGACCTCAATTTGATGAACAAAACGCCAGGAGTGACTGGTCCACCCAAAAATGCTTATTTTGGCACTCGCCGACAAAACGCTATATGATAAAGCACCTGACCCACATACGAGCAACAAACATGAGTAACAATCCTAGTGATCTCAAGGCAAGCGGCCTGAAAGCCACCCTGCCACGGCTGAAGATACTCGATATCTTCCAGAGTAGCCCGGTACGCCACCTGACGGCGGAAGACGTCTATAAAATTCTTCTGGCCGACAATATGGACGTCGGCCTGGCAACTGTCTACCGTGTCCTGACCCAGTTCGAACAAGCTGGATTGCTTAACCGCAACCATTTTGAAACGGGCAAGGCCATTTTCGAGCTCAATGAAGGCTCGCACCACGATCACCTGGTGTGCCTCGATTGCGGCAGGGTCGAAGAATTCTTCGACGAGTCGATCGAAATACGCCAGCAGAAAGTGGCTGAAGAGCGCGGCTTCAAGATTGCCGAACACGCGCTGGCCATCTATGGCAACTGCATCAAGCCAGCCTGCCCGCACCGGCCAGCCTGACGCAACGCTGCTACGGCCTTAATGATGGCTCAATGCATTTGAGAGCAATTTGGCCGTAATATCGACAATCGGAATGACCCGCTCGTAGGCCATGCGGGTCGGTCCGATGACTCCCAACGTTCCCACGATCTTGCCGTTGACTTCATACGGCGCCGTCACCACGCTCATTTCGTCCATCGGCACCAGGTTCGATTCGCCGCCGATAAAAATCTGCACGCCGGTGGCCTTGCTCGACACATCGAGCAATTGCATCAGCCCCGTCTTCTGCTCGAACATGTCGAAGAGCTGACGCAGCGAACTCATGTTCGATGACAGATCGCTCACGCTGAGCAGGTTGCGCTCGCCCGAAATCACCATGTCGTCGCTATGGTCGGCCATCACTTCGCTGCCCGCCTCGACCGCCACCTGCATCAGGCTGCCCATATCGTCGCGCAACTGGCGCAGCTCGCCCTGCAGGCGCACGCGCACGGCGTCGAACGACAGGCCGCCATAATTCTGGTTGATATAGTTGGCCGACTGGATCAGCTGCGACGGCGTATAGTCCGCTTCCGTCAGCAGCAGCCGGTTCTGCACGTCGCCGCCCGGCCCGACGATCACCAGCAGGATGCGTTTTTCGGACAGGCGCAAGAATTCGATCTGCTGGAACACGGATTCACGGCGCGGACTCAGGACCACGCCGGCGAACTGCGACAGCGAGGACAGCATCTGCGCGGCGTTGGCGATGGTTTTTTGCGGCTGCTGGGTCTGCAGGCGCAGGCGCGAGTCGACCATGTGCTCGTCCAGATGCCGGACCGTCAGCAGGGTGTCGACAAAGATGCGGTAGCCGCGCGGCGTGGGAATGCGGCCAGCCGAGGTATGCGGGCTGGACACATAGCCCTGCTCTTCCAGGTCGGCCATGATGTTGCGGATGGTGGCCGGCGACAGGTCGAGGCCGGAAATCTTCGACAAGGCGCGCGAACCGACCGGCAGGCCGTCGGCGATATAGCGCTCGACCAGGGCTTTCAGCAGGGTTTGGGCACGAAGTTCGAGTTGCATGGTGTTTTCAGTTATACAAGTAGGCTGGCATGCAACAGGCGAACGCCGGCGCTGCAGCAACAGCAGCCATTATGCACGTTCGCCCGCGCAACGGCGATCAATCTTCCAGTTGCGCCTGCAGCCAGAGCAGCAATTCATCAAAGTTGGCGCAGATGGCGTCGGGCCGCACGCCGGCCGCCAGGTGGGCGTCGCTGCCGCGCCGGTTCATCCAGACGGCCCGCATGCCCGCATCCTGCGCCCCCGTTACATCGAAATACAGATCGTCGCCCACATACACGGCCTCGTGCGGCGCCACGCCCAGTGCTTCGCAGCCGGCCAGGAAAATCGACGCGTCGGGCTTGGCCACGCCAAACTCGCTGGCGGCGATCGATACTGTAAAGTGCTGCGCCAGGCCGATAATTTCAAGGTCGGCATTGCCATTCGAGATCGAACCGACCAGCAGCCGCTGCTGCATCCAGGCCAGGCCGGGCAAGACGTCGTCATACGGCGTGACCCGGTTGCGGGCGGCCAGGAACTGCCTGACGGCGTCATCGACCAGGGCCGGATCTTCACCGGCCGCGGCGAACGCCGTCAGCAGGCCGGCGCGGCGCAACTCGATCAGATTGCCGTGATAGTGCGGCTGTGCATTGAGCATGTCGAGCCGGTGCCGGCGCAGCGCCTCGATGGAAAACTGCTGCGCCACCCGGGGCGCGTGGCTGGCCAGCCAATCGTGCAGCAGGGTTTCGGCGGCGGCGATCACGGGCGCGATCGGCCACAAGGTATCGTCGAGATCGAACAGGATGGCCTTCGGCGGAACAACGGTGTGGACAGCGGTAGTGGTCATGGCGGCAATCATTATCAGGGCACAGGCAAGCCCTATTGTCGCACCGATCGCAGGGCGCGGCATGCCGGCTGGCGCCGCATATGCGGACGAATCAGGGCTGGCGCGGGAAAAATTGTTACAGGGTGATACAAGGCAAGATCAATCGCCTTGCCAGATAGACTAAAATAGGCGCCATTCCAATGCGGCGCCAGCGTCCGTGTTGCGCTACCCTACCTAATTCGTTTTGGAGAATGTATGAAAAATGTATACCTGCGCTCGATGCTGGCGGCGGCTTGCGCTGCCACACTGGCAGCCTGCGGCGGCAGCGGCGGCAATATGTATTTGAGCGGTTCGGTGATCGGCCTGGCCAAGACCGGCCTGATTCTGCAAAATGGCGGCGAAGAGCTGCCCGTGACAGCGGGCGCCAGCAGCTTTGTGTTCGTCAACCTGATCAAGTCCGAAGACCGCTACGATATCAAGATCAAGCAGCAACCGAAGGGAGCGACTTGCACGATGACCAATGGCAGCGGCAAGGCGAACAGTTATTCCGTCTCGACCGCCTATGTCTCCTGCATTACCGACACGTATGCCCTGGGCGGCTCGATCACCGGCCTGAACGCCAGCGGCCTGACCCTGGTCAATGGCATCAGCGGCAGCATCAGCCCGCTGCAGGGAGCGTTGACCTTTACCTTCCCGGCGGTCGCCGACGGTTCCACCTATAACCTGTCCATTTCCAGCCAGCCGGCCGGCCTGACCTGCAAATTCCAGGGCTCGACCAGCCCCGACGGCCACGATATCGTTGGCGTCATGGGCTCCGGCCCCGTCAGCTCGTTGGCACTCAACTGCGCACCGAAGTAAGCCGTGCGATCCGTGAACACCCTTTTGGAGAAATACATGAAGTCATCCTGCCTGCGCCCTCTCGCCGCGCTGTTGCTGACCGTCGGCCTGGCGGCTTGCGGCGGCAAGGCCTCGTACGATGTATCGGGCACCATTTCGGGCCTGAGCAATGCTGGCCTGGTGCTGGCCAACGGCAGCGACACCGTGTCGCCGGCCGTCGGCGCCACCACGTTCACGTTCCCGAAGCGCATCGACTACGGCACCAACTACACCATCACGGTGAAAACGCCGCCGGCGCACATGAATTGCAGCGTATCGGGCGGCACCGGCTCGGCAGGCCTGTATGTCAGCATTCAGGCAGCTGTCAGCTGCCAGCAAAACGCCTATACGGTCGGCGGCACCATCACCGGCCAGACGGTGGACGGCCTGGTACTGGGCAATGGCAGCACTGCAGCCCAGTTGACGGTGGCCAAGGCAACGGCCACCTTTGTCATGCCCGATTCGGTGGCCGATGGCAATTCCTACGGCATCAGCGTCATCACCAGCCCGGTCGGACAGACCTGCACGGTGGCGACCAATCCCGCCACCGGACTGTCGACCGGCGTCGGCATCATGGGCGAGGCAAAAGTCGAGAGCGTCCGTATCGTCTGCACCACGCCTTGATCGGCCGGCACACAATCAGATATCACCAATTCGTATACTCGGTATTTGAAAGATAAATTGGAGTTATATGTGGCGATGCAGCATACTGCATCTGTCTCCTCCAACTCTTCCAAGAATTGGATTTAGCCCGCTTTTACCAGCGGGCTTTTTTTTGCCCAAAAATAATCAAGCGGCGGCAGGCTTGCCCGGCGCGCCATGGAACAGTTGCACGATGCTGGAAAAATCCTGGCCGCCATGGCCGGCCTGCGCATGCAGCTGGTACAACTGGCGCACCAGGCCACCCAGGGGCGTGGCCGCGCTGGCCGACAGGCTGGCTTGCTGGGCCAGGCCCAGGTCTTTCAGCATCAGGGCCGTGCCGAAGCCGCCGCTGTAATTGCGTGACGCGGGCGCCGTGTCCATCACGCCCGGCCACGGGTTGTAGACTTCCAGGGTCCAGTTGCGGCCCGAACTCTTGGCCATGATGTCGGACAGCACGGACGGATCGAGCCCGTGCGCCACGCCCAGGTTCAGCGCTTCGGCCGTGCCCGCCATCAAGATTCCCAGCAGCATGTTGTTGCAAATCTTCGCCACCTGGCCCGCGCCAGCGTCGCCCGCATGGAAAATATTCTTGCCCATCTTTTCCAGCAGCGGACGGGCGCGCTGCAAGGCGTCCGCTTCGCCGCCGACGATAAAGGTCAACGTACCGGCTTGCGCCCCCGCCGTGCCGCCGGACACGGGGGCGTCCAGCATGGCAAAGCCGCGCGCGCTGGCCGCCTGCGCCACCTGGCGCGCCACCTCGGCGGCAATCGTGCTGCAGTCGATCAGCAGGGCGCCCGGCTTGGCCGAGTCGAGCACGCCACCATCAAGAAGGTACAGCTCCTGCACGTGTTTGTTAGCCGGCAGCATGGTAATGACGGCGTCGGCCGCCTGCACCGCCGCACTGGCGGACACCGCCGCCGTGGCGCCGGCGGCGACCAGCGAGGCCATGGCCTCCGGCGCCAGGTCGAATACCGATACATGAAAGCCGGCCGCGACCAGGTTGCGCGCCATCGGCGCCCCCATGTTGCCCAGGCCGATAAAGGCGATATGTTGCATGGTGTCTCCTCTTGTTTGTCTTATGCCAGGTCGGCCAGCGGATGCTGTGCCCATGGCGCCTGGAAATAGCCGTCCAGGTAGCGGTCGTCCAGTTCGCCCAAGCTGGCGGGGCGCCATTGCGGCGCATTGTCCTTGTCGATCAGCAAGGCGCGCACGCCTTCGGCAAAGTCGGGATGGGCGCAGCACTGCACCGCCACGATCAGTTCCAGTTGAAATACTTGCGCCAGGCTCAGGTGCCGTGTGCGCTCGCGCATGGCCCACACCAGGGCGGCCGAACTCGGCGCGCCCTTGACCAGCGAGTGGGCCGCTTTTTGCAGCCAGGCGGACTCGCCCTCGTAGGCGGCAATCGCCGCCACCACCTCTTGCAAGGTCGGTGCTTGCGTCAGCGCGGCGATGGCGTCGAAATTGGCGCGCACCGGCGAGGCAGGCAGCAGCGAGGCGGGCGCCGCTAGGGCGCGCAGCAAGCGGTCCAGCTGCTGGTGATTCGCTTGCGCTTCAGGCTGCCATTGCGCCAGCGCCAGCGCATCGAGCACCAGGGCGCGCGCCTCCTGCTGCAGGAAATAATCGCCCAAGCCGACGAACAGCGCATCGGCCGCATTCATCGGCGCGCCCGTCAACCCCAGGAACAGGCCGCTGCGCCCCGGCATGCGGCCCAGGAACCAGCTGCCGCCCACGTCGGGGAACAGGCCGATGGTAATTTCCGGCATGGCGATGCGCGTGCTTTCCGTTACCACCCGGTGGCTGGCGCCCGCCATCAGGCCCAGGCCGCCACCCATGACGATGCCGCCGCCCCACACCAGCAGCGGTTTCGCATAGGTATGGATGCGGTGGTCGAGCCGGTACTCCTCGGCAAAGAAGGCCAGCGCCTGCGGGTTCGGCACCACCCCAGGCTGCTCGACCACGGCCGTGCGCAGGCTGCGCACGTCGCCGCCGGCACAAAAGGCCTTGTCGGTCGACGACTGCAGCACCACGCAAGCAATCTGCGCGTCATCCGCCCAGCGCAGCAGCGCGCCGTCGATGGCGCGTATCATCTCCAGGGTCAGGGCATGCAGGGACTTCGGTGCGTCGAGCGTGATGACGCCCAGCTTCATGCCGCCGGGGCAGGCGCGCTCTTCAATGTTTACAGTCTCAACCATTCTTCCACTCCGCCGTGCGTTTTTCCAAAAAGGCCTGCACGCCCTCCTTCTGGTCCTGCGTTTCGAACAGGCCCAGGAACAGGGTGCGTTCATCGGGCAGCGACTGCGCCAACGGTTTGCTGCGCGCGCCCTGGATCAGCGACTTGGAGGCCGCCACGCTGCCCGGACTCTGGCGCGCCACCTTGGCCGCCAGCGCCAGCGCGGTGGACAACGCTTTGCCGGTCGGCACGACTTCCTCGACCAGGCCAATCGACAAGGCCTTGGCCGCGTCCACCCGCTCGCCACATAAAATCATGCGCTTGGCCCAGCCTTCGCCGACCAGCCACGGCAGGATCTGCGTGCCGCCCGCGCAGGGCAGCAAGCCCACCGACGCTTCCGGCAAGGCCATCTGCGCATGCTCTTCGGCGATGCGGATATCGCAGGCCAGCGCGCATTCGAGTCCGCCGCCCATGGCGTAACCGTTGATGGCGGCGATGCTGACGCCACGGAATGCCGACAGCGCCTCGAACGCCTCGCCAAACGCGGCCGCCATATTGAAGGCCATGTCCTTGTCGCCGTCGGCAAACAGTTTCAAATCGGCGCCGGCCGAAAAGAACTTGGCGCCGCCACCGGTGATCACCAGCGCGTACACCTGGTCGTCGGCGTTCAGGTCGGCCACCAGCTCCCTGAGCGCGCCCAGGCTGGCCAGGGTCCAGGTATGGGCCGGTGGATTGTCCAGGGTGATCTGCACCACATGGTCGTGGCGTTCCACTACTAAGTTGCTGTAAATCTTGGTCATCGTAAAGTCTCCGTGGCGCCATCCTTGAGGATCGCTCGCGCGATAATCAGGCGCATGATTTCATTGGTCCCTTCCAGGATCTGGTGTACCCGCGTGTCGCGCACATGGCGCTCGAGCGGATACTCGCGTATATAACCATAGCCGCCATGCAGCTGCAGCGCTTCATTGCAGACATTGAAGCCGATATCGGTGGCGAAGCGCTTGGCCATCGCGCAATAGGCGGACGCGTCCGGACTTTGCTGGTCGAGTTTCCAGGCGGCCAGGCGCACCATCTGGCGCGCCGCCACCAGTTCCGTCAGCATGTCGGCCAGCTTGAATTGCAGGGCCTGGAACTGGGCCAGCTCGCGGCCGAACTGCTTGCGCTCCTGCATGTAACCCTGGGCGCGCGTCAAGGCGGCCTGCGCCGTGCCCACCGAGCACACGGCAATATTGATGCGCCCGCCGTCGATGCCCTTCATGGCAATGCTGAACCCTTCGCCTTCCGCGCCGAGCAGGTTGGCTGCCGGCACGCGCACCTGGTCAAAACTGATAATGCGCGTGGGCTGGCTGTTCCAGCCCATTTTTTCTTCCTTCTTGCCGTACACGATGCCGGGCAGGTCGGCCGGCACGGCAAAGGCCGAAATGCCGCCCGCGCCTTCGCCACCTGTTCTCGCCATGACGATCAGCATGTGCGTCTGGCCGGCGCCGGAAATAAACGCTTTCGTGCCGTCGAGCACATAATGGTCGCCATCCTTGACGGCTTTGGTGCGCAGGGACGCCGCATCGGACCCCGACTGCGGTTCCGTCAGGCAATAGCTGGCCAGTTTCCGGCCGGCGGCCAACTCTGGCACCCACGAGTCGCACAAGGCTTCCGATCCCCAGCGCGACAGCATCCAGGTGGCCATATTGTGGATGGTGATATAGGCCGTGGTCGAGGTGCAGCCGCCGGCCAGCTCCTCGAAGACGATGGCCGCATCCTGGCGGCTCAAACCCAGGCCGCCCCAGCGCTGCGGCGTGTACAGGCCGCAAAAGCCCATCTCGCCGGCTTTCGCAATCGTCTCGACGGGAAAGATCGACTCCGCGTCCCAGTGCGCCGCATGCGGCGCCAGTTCGCCGGCGGCAAACGCGCGCGCGGCGTCCTGGAACTCGCGCTGCTCGTCGCTCAGTTCAAAGTCCATGGCCGCTCCTTACTTGAGGCTGATGGTGGTATTGACCTTGCCCACCGAGGCCGAGTCCGTGAACCAGCGCTGGGTAATCGTCTGCGTCTGCGTGTAGAACAGCACCACCTGCTTGCCGAACGGCCCCAGGTCGCCCAGCTTGGAGCCGCGCGAACCGGTAAAGCTGAACAGGGGAACAGGCACGGGAATCGGCACATTGATGCCGACTTGCCCCACGTCGATTTCTTCCTGGAAGTAGCGCGCGGCCGCGCCGCTCTGGGTGAACAGCGCCGTGCCATTGCCGTTGGGATTCGCGTTCACCAGGGCGATCGCTTCGTCCAGCGTGTCGACCTCGACCACGATCAGCACCGGGCCGAAGATTTCCTGGTCATACACGACCATGCCGGGCTTCACGCCAGAGAGTATCGTCGGGCCGACAAAGTTACCGTTCGGATAGCCATCGACTTTTACGTCGCGCCCGTCCAGGGTCAGGGTGGCGCCCTCGTCGACACCCCTGGCGATCAGGCCGAATACACGTTCTTTTGCCGCGCACGAGATCACGGGACCGAGGTCCGGATTGTCCTTGCCGGCGCCCACCGTCAGGGTCTGCGCCTTGGCGGACAATTCCGGCAGCCAGTCGCGCGCCTCGCCCACCAGCACGGCCACCGAGGCCGCCATGCAACGCTGGCCGGCCGCGCCAAAGCCGGCGCCCAGCAGCTGGTTCAGGGTCTGCTCCTTGTTGGCGTCCGGCAGCACCACGGCGTGGTTCTTGGCGCCCATCATGCACTGCGCGCGCTTGCCATTGAGGCTGGCGCGCTGGTAGACATGGGTGCCGACCTTGCTCGAACCGACAAACGAGATCGCCTTGATATCGGGATGGTCGCACAGCGCGTTGACCACGTCCTCGCCGCCATGGATCACGTTCAGCACCCCGGCCGGAATACCCGCCTGCAAGGCCAGGCGCACCAGCTTTTCCGTCACCAGCGGGTCCTGCTCGGACGGCTTCAAGACAAACGTATTGCCGCAGGCGATCGCCATCGGGAACATCCACAGCGGGATCATGGCGGGGAAGTTGAACGGCGTAATGCCGGCGCACACGCCCAGCGGCTGCAGCACGCTATAGGTGTCGACGCCGCCGGCCACATTCTGCGCATATTCGCCCATCTGCAGGGTGCCGATATTGGCCGCATGTTCCACCACTTCCAGACCACGGAACACATCGCCTTCCGCGTCGAGCAGGGTCTTGCCCTGTTCCATGGTGAGGGTGGCGGCCAGGTCGGCCATGTTTTCGCGGATCAGCTGCTGCAGTTTCAGAAAGATGCGGGCGCGCGCGCCAATCGGCGTCTTGCGCCATGTCTTGAAGGCGCGCTGGGCCGAGGCGATGGCCGCGTTGACTTCGTCCGGCGTGGCAAACGGCACGCGGGCCAGCACTTCCTGGGTGGCCGGGTTGACGACATCGCGCCAGACGGTGGTGGTGGACTCCACCCACTCGCCGTTGATCAAAAGGGGGACGGTTGGAACAGCAGCTTGATGGGTCACGCGGTCTCCTGGGTTTTATGGAATAAGGTGTTTGCATTATTCGCACAATGGCGGCGCCGTACAAGGCGTGAAAATGCGAGCATCTGCCAAGCCAGTTCTGTTAATCTGCGAAGATTGCAAATTTACAGACTCCACAGGAGACCACAATGGCCAAGGTATTCATGGGCGTGCGCCTGCAGCGCCTGCGCGAGGAGCGGCGCATGACGCAGGCGGCGCTGGCCAAGTCGCTGGGCATCTCGCCCAGCTACCTGAACCAGATGGAGCGCAACCAGCGCCCGCTGACGGTGCCTATCCTGCTGCGCATCGGCAGCGTGTTGAATGTCGATCCGCAGATCTTTTCCGAGCACGACAGCGCCAGCCTGGTGGCCGATGTGCGCGATGTCTTCGGCGAATTGCCGGACGCGCCGCCGACCTCGATGGCGGAATTGAAAATGCTGGTGGAGAACATGCCCGACCTGGCGCGTTCGATCCTGCTGCTGCAGCGGCGCTACCGCGTGATGGCGGAACGGGCCGATACCCTGGCCGCGCGCCTGGACGACGGCAGCCGCGGCGACAGCACCCTGGCGCTGGCGCCCTCGACCGATGAAGAAGTGCGCGAATACCTGAACCGGCGCCAGAACTATATCGATGAACTGGACCGGGCGGCCGAGCTGGTGGCCGGTGAACTCGTCCCGCAGCTGCGCATGCGCGACGCGCTGCAGGCGAGGTTATTGGAGCGGCACGGCATCCGTGTTGAACTGTCCGACGGCGACGCCGGCATGGTGCGCAAGCACCGCTACGACGCGCAGCAGAAAATCCTGTGGCTGCCCGACACGCTGACAGGCGGCCAGCGCGCGTTCCAGATGGCGGCGCAGATCAGCCTGCTGGAACACAGCGCGCTGATCGATGCGCTGGTGCTGGCCGCGCAGTTTTCCGGCGCCGGCGCGCAGAGCAGCGCGCGGCTGGCGTTGTCGAATTATTTTGCCGGCGCCCTCCTGATGCCGTACCAGCGCTTTTTGCAGGCGGCCGAAAGCCGCGCCTACGATATCGAACGCCTGGCGCAGCAGTTCGGCGTGGGCTTCGAGGCCGTCTGCCATCGCCTCAGTACCCTGCAACGGCCCGAAGCGGCCGGCCTGCCGTTTTTCTTTGTGCGCGTCGACCGCGCCGGCAATGTCTCAAAGCGCCAGTCGGCCACCGATTTTCACTTTTCAAGGGTCGGCGGCACCTGCCCGCTGTGGATCGTCTACGACGCCTTCAGCCATCCGGGCCAGGTACTGACGCAAGTGGCCAGCATGCCCGACGGCTGTACCTATCTGTGGATCGCGCGCCAGGTCAGCACCGGCGCGCCGGGCTTCAGGGCGCCCGGCAAGACCTTTGCGGTGGCGCTGGGCTGCGATATCTCGCAGGCGCACCGGCTGATCTATTCCAAGGGACTCGACCTGCGCGACCCGCAGGGCGCCACGCCGATCGGCACCGGCTGCAAGGTGTGCGAACGCCAGGCCTGCCCGCAGCGGGCGTTTCCGTCGCTGCTGCGGGCGCCTGGACCGCTGGCGTGATGCCACGCAGGCAGGCGTCAACCATGTTGTCGGATTACGGCCTGCGGCCTAATCCGACCTACGCTGCCTGGCGTGATGCGGTCATGGATGCGTCAACAATGCCAGGGCCGTAGGTCGGATTAGCCGAAGGCGTAATCCGACATGCCCCGCCCCAACGCCTCCAATTACTCCACCACGCGCGCGCGCAATGCATCGAAGGCCGCCGTAAATTCCATGCGCCAGGCCTGCCGCGTGGCCTCGTCTATCCACGCCGCGTCCAGGCCATTCAACATGAAACCGCGCATGTCGTCGATGCCGAAGCCGAACTCGCGCATCATCAGCCAGGCGCCGGTCGGCGTCACATGGTGCAGGGTCGGGTCGTCCGTATTCGGATGCAGCTTCAATCCCAGTTGCGCCATCGCGCGGATCGGATGGTCAAACGCCCAGCGCTCGGGCGCCAGGGTGCGCAGGTAGTAGGAATTGGTCGGCACCACGGTAAATACAATGCCACGCTCCGCATACTGGCGGGCCAGCTCGGGGTTGTCGACGATGGTATAGCCATGGTCGATGCGATCGACGTGCAGTTCGTCGACGGCGGTGGCCACGTTCATCCACGGCATGCCGAATTCGCCCGCGTGCGCGGTGCACTTGAAGCCGGCCTCGCGCGCGGCGCGGTAGGCTTGCAAAAACAGTTCGGGCGGCCTATCGTTTTCACGGTAGTCGATGCCGATGCCGATCACCTCCGGCGCGCGGTGCTCCTTCATCCATTCCACCATCTGCACGGCTTCTTCGGGCGATGCTTCGCGGTCGATGCTGGGGATCAGGCGGCCGATCACGCCAAAATCGCGCTCGGCGTCGCGGATCGCCGCCACGATGGCGTCCTGCGCCGCCTCATAGCGGATGCCCGACACGCGCACGGTGCCGGTCGGGTTCCAGAAAAACTCGGCATATACCACGCCGTGGCCGTGCGCGTCTTCCAGGTATTCATACGTCAGGCAGTACAGGTCGGCAGGCGCCACGATCAGGTGCGCATCGAGCGCGCGCAGCACGCGCAGCACGCCCACCGGTTTCTCGCCACGCGTATAGAAGGCATCGATTTCCTCGGGCGTGACGATATTGTTCGTCTTGGCGGCCAGGTTGCGGAAGGTGGCCTGGCGCACCGTGCCGAACAGATGGCAATGCAGCTCCACCTTCGGGATGGCGCGGACAAACTGTTCGATGCTCAAAGCGGAATGGGACATGAGTCGTTTCGTGTAAAGGCTAAGGGTAGGCGTAACGGCGTCAGGCGAGGATGGCCGACAGCCGTTGCATCAGGAGTTCAATCGCGGCCGGGCCGTCGGCCAGGTGCGCCACCTGGGTGGTGACGGGGGCGCGGCGCGGCACGCGGAATTCGCACACCGTCATGCCGCGCGTCAGCTCGCCTTTCAGTTCGATGGCGACGTGGGCCGGCAGGAACTGAAACAGCTCCGGCGCTTCCAGGTACAGGGCCACCACCGGGTCATACATCGGCATCGGCACGGAACCGTCGCTGCTGCGGATGCGCACATACGCTTCCAGGTAGCCGGCCAGCATGGTGGCGCGCGCGGTGCCCAGCGCGCGCAGCCGCTCCACTTCCACATTGGTCACCAGCAGCTGGCGGCACAGGTTCAAACCGAACATGCGCAGCGGGATGCCGGCCCTGAAGACCACATCGGCCGCTTCCGGATCGGCATAGATATTGAATTCGGCCGCCGCCGTATGGTTGCCCTGGTCGGTCGAGCCGCCCATCAGGATGATCTCGACGATCTTGCCGGCGATATCGGGCGCTTTTGCCAGTGCGGTGGCGATATTGGTCATCGGTGCGATCGCGATCACAGTGATCTCGCCCGGATGGGTGCGCACGGCGGCGATCAGGGCGTCGACCGCATGGCCGGGCGCGTCCACGGCGGCACCGGGCGGCAGGATGGCTCCCGTGGTCGGCATGCCGCTGTCGCCGAGGATGCGCTGCGCCGTTTCGATGGCGCCGGCCAGCGGCTGTTCGCAGCCGCGGTAGACCGGCACGCTCAAACCGTCATGCGCCTTGATGCGCAGCGCGTTGTCATAGGTGATGTCGACCGGCGCATTGCCGGTGACGATGCTCACGCCCAGCCAGTCGACCTCCGGATTGCTGCCCAGCAGCAGCATGGTCAGCCAGTCGTCGAAGCCGGGGTCGGTGTCGAGCCAGATTTTTTTCAGGGGTTTGTCCATGGCGGTCTTCCTCACTCGGCCAGGCACAGCGCGCTGTCGGGCGGCAGCACGAAGGAGACCGCCGTGTCTTCGCGCCAGGCCGCGCCGCCGGCCGCGCAGATGCCCTTGACGGGCCCCAGCGGGGTGTGCAGCAGGTATTCGACGGTGTCGCCCAGGAAGCCGCGCGCCAGCACGGTGCCGGGGTATTGACCTGCGGCATCGTCTGCCGCGCAGACGCGCACCCGGTCCGGACGCCAGCCCAGCACGCTGGTGCCGGCGTTGACGGGCGCCGGGTACGGCAGGCTGGCGCCCGCGTGGTGCAGCGCGCCGTCGCGGTAGTCGAACAGGTTTTCAAAGCCCATGAAGTTGGCGACAAAGCGCGTCGACGGCGTGTTGAACACGGCTTCCGGCGCGGCCAGCTGCTCGATGCGCCCGCCGTTCATGACAACGATGCGGTCGGACAGCGCCAGCGCTTCTTCCTGGTCGTGGGTCACGTACAGCATCGTGATGCCCAGCTCGCGCTGGATGCGGCGCAGCTCGGCGCGCATCTGCACGCGCAGCTTGGCGTCCAGGTTCGACAGCGGTTCGTCCAGCAGCAACAGCGCCGGCTCGACCACGATGGCGCGCGCCAGCGCCACGCGCTGCTGCTGGCCGCCCGACATCTGCGCCGGCAAGCGGGTCTCGAAACCGGTCAGTCCCACCGCGGCGATCACCGCTTCCACCTTGCTCTTGATCTGCGCCGGCGCGACCTTGCGCAGGCGCAAACCAAAAGCGATATTGTCGTACACGTTCAGGTGCGGGAACAGCGCATACGACTGGAACACCATGCCGATATTGCGTTTGTTGGGCGCCAGCTTGCCGATCTCGCGGCCATTCAAAACGATGCGGCCCGACTGCAGCGGCATCAGGCCGGCGATCGCGCGCATGGTGGTGGTCTTGCCGCAGCCGCTGGGGCCCAGCAGGGAAATCAGTTCGCCCTGCTCCACCTGCAGGTCCAGGTCCTTCACGGAGGTCGTGTTCTTCGCGTAGCCGAGGTTCAGCTTGTGCAGTTCCAGATAACTCATGGTGGTGTGCCTTACATGTATTTTGAAATGCCCAGGACCTTCTCGGTCACCATCACGAAGGCCATGGTGAACAGGACCAGCAGGGTCGACAGGGCGGCGATCGAGGGATCGAAACTGTTTTCCATATGGCCCAGCATCTCGATCGGCAAGGTGCTGATGCCCGGTCCCGTGAGGAACAGCGACACCGGCACCTGGTTGAACGAGGTGACAAAGGCGAGGAAGAAGGCGGCGATCACGGCGTTGCGGATATTCGGCAGCACGATCATGAAAAACGCGCGCAGGCGCGAGGCGCCCAGGGTAATGGCGGCGTCCTCGATATCGACCCGCAGGTTGACCAGGCTGGCGTACACCACGCGCACCGAATACGGGATCAACAGCGCGATATGGCCGATCAAGAGGCCCGCATACACCGGCGCATTGATCGTCAATACCAGGTGGTGCAGCAGGCCCAGGCCAACCAGGATCGCCGGAATGATCAAGGGGGACGTCAGCACCTGGCGGATCGCGCCGATGCCGGGCGGCGGCATGCGCGAAAACGCATACGCGACCGGAATGCCCAGCGCCAGTGCAATGATGGTGGCGATCAGGCCGATCTCCAGGCTGGTCTGGAAGGCGCGTCGGAACTCGGGCGCGGCCCACACTTCCAGGATCCAGCGCAGCGAGTAAGACTCGGGCGGGAAGGCCAGCGTTTCGCCGCCGGAGAAGCCCGCCAGCAGCACGATGGCGAACGGTCCCAGCAAAAACAGGAACACCAGCCACAGCACCACGCGGGAAAAATAGCTTTCTTTCATACCGAACTCCGACTCGAGGAAATGCGTTTAAGGCCGGCGTTGACCAGCAAGGTCATGGCGACCAGGATCACGGCAATCACATTGGCCGCGCCGAAATCGCTCTCCACGCTGACCTTCTGATACAGCAGGGTTTCCAGCATCAGCACCTTGGTGCCGCCCAGCAGGGCCGGCGTCACATAGGCCGTCACGCAGCCCGTAAATACCAGGGTGCCGCCGACCACCAGGCCTTCCTGCGTCAGCGGCAGGGTGACCTTGCAGAACACCTGCCAGGGATTGGCGCCCAGGGTGGCGGCAGCCGGTTCCACGTCGCGCGGCAGGTTTTCCAGCGCGCCGGCCAGCGACATCAGCATCAAGGGCAGCAGCAGCTGCAGCAGGCCGACGAAGACGGCAAATTCGCTGAACAGCAAGCGCAGCGGCTCGTCCGTAAAAGCCATGTTGACCAGCGCCGCGTTGACGGCGCCGTTGCGGCCCAGCAGCACGATCCAGGCGTAGGTGCGGGCGATCGGCGAGACCATCAGCGGCAAAATCATCATGCCGACCACCAGCCCGCGCCACTTCGGCGACACGCGCGCCACGGCCTGGGCGGCCGGGTAGCCGAGGATGATGGAGGCCAGCGTCACCATGGCGGCGATGCGCAGGGTGCGCCAGAAGATGGTGCGGTTGAATTCCTGCGAGAAGAACTCGACGAAGCGGTCGACGCCCCAGTGCAGGCCGTCGCCGACGCGGAAGGCGTCGACCAGCAGCGCCAGCACCGGCAGCAGGAAGCAGACGACGATGAAGATCAGCGCCGGCAGCACCAGCAGCAAGCCGGTGCGTTTTTTCGGATCAGCAAACATGAGAACCTTTTGTCAGCGTTGCCAGGAAAATCAACATCATTTGCTCATGGCCTTGTTCCACTGCTCCATCCAGCCGGAACGCTGCTTGAGGATGACCGATGGCTTGACGAATTTGAGCGAATTGATCTGGTCCTGGCCATAGGTATTGAACTGCGCGGCCGCCACCGACAGGCGCACGTCCTTGTTGACGGGGGAGTCGACCAGGTTGGTCGCCAGCTGGGTCTGCACTTCCTTGGACAGCCAGAAATCCATCAGCTGGTAGGCGAGATCCGCGTTCTTCGAGCCGGCGACGATGCCCATCACGTTCATGCCGGCCGCCTGGCCTTCGGCCGGGATGCTCCATTTCAGCGGCAGGCCCGTCTTGAGCATCTGCGACCAGGTAAAGCGCGCCACCGGGGCGGCCCAGATTTCATCCTGGGCAAACAGCGCGGCCAGCTGGGCGCTGTTTTTCGAGAACGTCACCACATTGCCCTTCAGGCCGACGATTTTCGCAAAGCCGGTCGCGTAGTCGTCGGTCTTGCCGCCCCAGGTCGCATCGGCCATGCGCAGCATCAGTGGCCCCTGCGTGGTGCTGACGTCAGGCAAGGCCACACGGCCCTTCAGTTCGGGGCGCCACAGGTCCTTCCAGGACGTCAGCGGGGCGATCTTGTCGGTGCGGTACACCAGGCCCACCGAGTACAGCGTATAGCCGACGGCGAAATTGCCGCCGATCGGGTCTTTCGCCGCGTCATACAGCTGGCTGTAGTTCGTCAATTTCGCATAATCCATCTTCTGGATCACGCCCTTCTGCGCCGCTTCCAGCATGCCGGAGTCCGACAGCAGCACCAGGTCGATCACCGGGTTGTTGCGGTGGACCACCAGCTTGGCGATGCGGTCGGCATTGTTCCCCGTTTCCACCTTGATATCGCAACCGCATTTGGCCTTGAACGGCTCGTACACATACTTCATGAACAAGGGCTGGGCGATCGGATAGGCCGAAATGACCAGCTCGCGTTTTTCCGCGTGGGCGGCGTTCGCGGCAAGGCCAAGGCTCAGGGCCAGCAGGAGGGATGTTTTCAAGATGCTTCCTTTCAGGGAACGGCGCTGGCGGGCAGCGCCGGTAAAGATGGGACAGATGTCAGAAATAATGGCGCATACCAAGGATCAGCACGCTTTGCGTCTTGCCGGACGAGGCGCCGAAGCCGAACACGCGCGCGAACGTCGCGTCGCCGGCCGCCTTCTGGTAGCTCCAGGTGATGGCCACATCGGTGCGCTTGGACAGGAAGTAATCGGCCTGAAAGTTGACCTGGTGCCATTTCGGCGTCTTGTTGATCACGTCGTATTTGCCGGTGGTATAGAAATACGAGGCGCCCAGGTTCAACGCTTCCGTCAGCTTGTGGTTCAGGTTCACGTCCACGTTCTGCAGGGTCAGATTGCTCTGGTCCATATAGTGGTAGCGCACATTGGTGTACAGCGCGCCGAACTTGGTCTTGCCCACATTATAGAAGCCGCCCGTGCCGACGATGGCCTGGCTGTCCACGCCCACGCCTTTGACCGCGCTCTTGTTAAAGATCAGCAAGGAGCTGCCATAGTCGTTGCCGATGGCGCCGTTCGGCGATTCGGCCGCGTTCGGATGGTCGAGCTTGGAATACGCCAGCGCCCAGCTGAACGCGTCGGCCTTGTACTGCGCACCGGCGCTGTAGACGCGGTTGCGGCTGGAGCTTTCCGGGTTTTCGCTGAAACCGTACAGGCCGGTGAAGGCAACATTGCTGATGGTCGGGCTGACATACTTGATGGCATTCTGCACGCGCAGGTTGTTGTAGCCATTGTCGTTGTCGCCGATATGCACGCCGTTACTGGCGATCACCACCGGGCCCAGCAGGTCCTTGACGGCCTCGTACTGGCGGCCCAGGGTCAAGGTGCCCTTGTCGTTGCTGGACAAGCCGACGAAGGACTGGCGGCCGAACAGGCGCCCGCTTTGCGCGGCCGTGCCGGTCATCACATTGAAACCATTTTCCAGCACGAACAGCGCCTTGTTGCCATTGCCCAGGTCTTCCTGGCCGCGAAAGCCGATGCGCGGGTTCTGGTTGGTGCCGCTCAGGGCATGTGTCAGGTTGCGGCCATTTTCATCCGAGGTGTAGCCGATGCCGGCCGAGATCAGGCCATACACCTGCACGCTGCTTTGCGCCTGCGCTGCGCCCTGCGCCGCCAGCAAGCCACCCACCACCATCGTTCCCGTCATCCATTTGTTCATTGCCGCCGCCCTGTTCAAGTTATCCGCTGAGTTATTTTTTGAGTTGTACTGTCTGCAGGCGTGGCTGCAGCCGCTGGTGACGGTGCGCCATTCCATGGCTTGCGGGAAAATGTTGCTTTCATAACAAGGCAAGACCAGTTCAGAATATGGTAAATTGCAGGATAAGAAAATTTGTTTATTTTTATAAATCCATTACTTTTTTTGATAAACAGATCCATGCATGAGCTGAATAAAAAAATTTCCTTACGTCATTTACAAGCTTTTGCCACGCTAGCCCGTGTAAACAGCTTCAGCAAGGCTGCACAGGAACTGTGCGTGACCCAGCCGGCGCTGAGCGCCTCGATCAAGCTGTTGGAAAATCAGTTGGGCAATAAGTTGTTTAACCGCACAACCCACCAGCTGGAACTGACGCGCGAAGGCAGGCTGGCGCTCGATTACACCATCCATTTATTGAATACGGCCAGCAATACCTTTGCCGATATCCAGCGCGCCATCGGCAGCGGACGGCACCGCATCCGCATCGGCGCCATCCCGTCGGCGATGGCGATGACGGCGGTGGTGGTGGCGCGCTACAACGAAGAGCATGGCGATGAAGTGGAAATCATGTTATCGGACATGCCCAACGACGGCCTGCTGCAGGCGCTGCATTCAGGCCAGCTCGACTTTTGCGTCGGCATCGAAGTGCCGGGCGCCGTCTCGCTGGAAACGGTGGGCCTGTTCGAAGACGAGCTGGTGCTGGTGACGGCGCGCAGCCATGCGCTGTCGGCGCTGCAGGAAGTGCGCTGGGATCAGTTGTCGGGCCAGGAGATCGTGGTATTCACCAAGGGCAGCATCTGGGAATTCGCCTCGAGCGCGCTGCGCCAGCATGGCCTGCACCCGTCGTCCCTGTACCAGATGGTGCACAGCGAGTCGCTGTACGGCGTGGTGCGCGCAGGCATCGCGGTGGGCGTCATGCCCAGCCTGTACACGACGTTTCTCAACGACGACGACCTGCACGTGGCGCCGCTGCGCCAGCCCACCTGCAAGCGCAAGATCGCGCTGATGCGGCGCAATGAAATCAGCCGCAACCACCATGTCGATCACTGCTTTCTGGCGCTGAAGCAGGATTTGAAGCAGGTGGATCAGTGGTTCTGATCAGGCCGGCGCTTTCAACAAATTCGCCAGCGCCACATACTGCTCCAGCCCCACGGTTTCCGGACGCTTGGTCGGGTCGATGCCGGCGGCGATGATCTGCTCTTCCGTAAACATGCCGGCCAGGCAGTTGCGGATCACCTTGCGGCGCTGCGAAAACGCCTTCATGACCACCGCTTCCAGGGTTTCCTGGTCGCACGGCAAACGTTGTTCAACGGGAATCATGCGCACGATGGCGGACTCGACTTTCGGCGGGGGATCGAAGGCCGTCGGCGGCACGATGAACAGCAATGACATCTTGTAGCGCCATTGCAGCATCACCGACAGCCGGCCATAGGCCTTGCTGCCCGGTTCGGCCACCATGCGCTCGACCACTTCCTTTTGCAGCATGAAATGCTGGTCCAGCACCAGCGGCGCGAAGTCCGCCAGGTGGAACAGCAGCGGGCTGGAAATGTTGTACGGCAGGTTGCCGACGATGCGCAGTTTTTGTCCTTCCGGCACCGGAATCTGCGCGAAATCGAATTTCAGCGCGTCGCCCGAGTGGATCGTCAGCTTGGCAGGATTAAATGTTTTTTCCAGGCGCACGATCAGGTCGCGGTCCAGTTCCACCACGTGCATCTGCTTCAGGTGGCGCAGCAGCTGCTCCGTCATCGCGCCCAGGCCGGGGCCGATCTCGACCATGGCGTCGTCCGGCTGCGGCGCGATGGCGGCCGTAATGTCGTCGAGGACGAAGCGGTCATGCAGGAAGTTCTGGCCAAAGCGTTTGCGGGCAACGTGTTTCATAGTCTGTTTTCTATCAATGCGGTAAAGCCGGCACGGGCCGGCGGGATTGGTTGAGCGGGCAGTGTCGGGTTACGCCGTGCCGGCTAACCCGACCTACGCTCCTGCTTCAGGTCTGGTTGCTGGCATGCAGCATGTCGTGCGCCGTGCGCAAGGCCTGCTGCATGCTGCCGCAGTCGGCCAGGCCCAGGCCCTGCGCCGCCACGTCCAGCGCCGTGCCATGGTCGACCGAGGTGCGGATCAGGGGCAGGCCCAGGGTGACATTGATGCCGCGGCCAAAGGTGGCGTATTTCAATACCGGCAAGCCCTGGTCGTGGTACATGGCCAGCACGCAATCGGCATCGGCCAGGTATTTCTGCTGGAACAGGGTATCGGCCGGATACGGGCCGCGCGCATCGATGCCGCGCGCCTGGGCGGCGGCAATCGCCGGCGCGATCACGTCGATCTCCTCGCGCCCCAGGTAGCCACCCTCGCCCGCATGCGGGTTCAGGCCGGTGACCAGGATGCGCGGCGCGGCGATGCCGAATTTGCTGCGCAGGTCGGCGTGGATGATGTCGAGCGTGGTGGCCAGGCCGTCCGGCGTGATGGCGGCCGGCACGTCTTTCAAGGGCAGATGGGTGGTGGCCAGCGCCACGCGCAGCACCGGCTGGCCCTGGCCGGGCTCGCCTGCCAGCATCATCACCACCTGTCGGGTAGCCGTTTTGTCGGCCAGGTATTCGGTGTGGCCCGTAAAGGCGATGCCGGCGTCATTGATCGTGCTTTTTTGCAAGGGCGCCGTCACCATAGCGCCGAACCAGCCGGCTTGTATGCCTTCGACGGCCGCATCGAGCGTGTCGAGCACGGCGCGGCCATTGTCCTTGTCGAGCACGCCGGGAATCACATTGTTGACGGTGGGGATGTCGATCACCGCCAGGCGGCCGGGACCGAAGTTCGGCAGGCCGCTGTTGCGCACCGCCTGCAGCGACAGCGCCGCCAGGCGGATCTCGGGGTCGATCAGGCTGGCGGTCAGCGCCAGATAGGCCGCGTCGCCGAGCAGGATGCAGTTCGCTTCATGGCGCATGGCCCAGGCCGCGCGGATCGAAATTTCCGGACCGACGCCGGCCGGTTCGCCACAGGTGATGGCGATGGCCGGACGCCGTGTAGTTGCTGTCGACATTACTGGTCGTCGGCGCGGAATTCGACGTAGGCACGGTCGCGCACTTCGCGCGCCCAGCTCTCCGTCGCTTCTTCCAGCTTGCGCTCGCGCAGGGCGTTGCGGGCGGCGTTGCGTTCTTTTTCTTTCGACACGTCGTCGCTCTTGCGTTCCAGCACTTCGATCAAATGGAAACCGAAGCTGGTCTCGATCGGCTCGCTGACCTGGCCCGGTTTCAGCGCGTTCATGGCGGTCTCGAATTCCGGCATGGTGTCGCCCGGCGCCAGCCAGCCCAGGTCGCCGCCCTTGGCCGCCGAACTGTCGTTCGAGAACAAGCGGGCCAGGTCTTCGAACTTGGCGGCCTTGTTATCGAGGCGTTCCTTCAGGTCCACCAGCTTGCGCTTGGCTTCGGCGGCCGACAGGGTCGGCGTGACTTTCAGCAAGATATGGCGCGCATGGGTCTGCTGCACGGCGGCCACCGCCTGCGCTTCGGCCGCGCTGCGGCGGTCCACCAGCTTCAGAATATGGAAACCGGTGTTGCTTTTGATAATAGGCGTGATCTGGCCCGGCTTCAGCTTCAGCAGCTGCTCGGTAAACAGCGGCGGCAGGCGGTTGCTGTCGCGCCAGCCGATATCACCACCGCTCAGCGCATCGCTGGCGTCGGAATAGGTGGCGGCCATCTTGGCGAAATCGGCGCCGGTGCGCAGCTGGCGGCTGACTTCGTCGGCGCGCGCGCGGCGGGCCGCGATCTGTTCCGGGCTGGAATTTTCCGGGATGCGTACCAGGATCTGCGCCAGGTTCATCTCGACCTGCTCGCTGGCGGCGGCTTTTTCGGCCGCCAGGAAGTTGTCCACTTCGGAGTCCGAAATCTGGATCTTGGCGTCGACTTCATGTTCGCGCAGGCGCTGCATGATGATTTCGTCACGGATTTCCTCGCGGAAAGTGGCAAACGGCGTGCCTTCCTTTTCCATCTGGTTGCGCAAGTCCTGGATGGTCATTTTTTGCTGTTCGGCGATGCGGCCGATGGCGCGGTCCAGCGTCTGGTCATCGACGCGCACGCCCATTTCCTTGGCCAGCTGCATCTGTGCGCGCTCGACGATCATGCGCTCAAGCAATTGACGGCGCAGGTCGGCAGGGTCGGGCAAGGGCACGTTCTGCGCCTTCATGCGCTGTTCCACACTCTTGATGCGCGCCGCGACTTCATTGCGGGTGATCACATCGTCATTGACGACGACGGCGATCGAATCGATGGTCTTGCCGCTGCTGGACGCTGGCGGGGTAAAACCCTGGACCGGCGCGGGCTTGGCGGCGGCAGGCTTGGCAGCGGCGGCAGGAGCGGCCTGTTGCGCCCAGACACTACTGGTCGTGGCGCCGGACATGGCGCACAACAGAACCGCGGCAATTTTGAGTTGGTGCATACTGGCATTACGCATAATGTGTAGAGCGCTCATGAGTTCAGGTGAATAAAAAAACCGGTTTGCGCCAGCGCCGGGAACACCGGCGGCGGCAGCAGCGCCCATCTTAACGGATAGGCGTGCTCAATGCCTGATAGCCAGGGATCGTTTTTGTAAATGTTTCCAGGCCATTCGCGCCCAGGCCCAGGCCATTCGACAGGCCAGTCAGTTCCAGCTGGAAAAAGATCGGGGTCGACGATTTCTGTGCCGACGTCACGAAACGCTGCGCACCCATGCGGAATACCCAGCAGTCGCCCTTGTATTCCAGGCCGATCAGGCCTTCGAGCAGGCGGCGGTCGAGCAGCGAGTAGCTGACCCGGCCCACGCCATACAGGCGCTCGCTCAGCGGCCACTGCCCCGACACTTCGGCATTGCGGAAGCTGCCGCGCTGGAAACGGCTGCCGACGTTCAGCACTTTTTTCGGACCCGGCTGGTATTGTACCGAATAGGTCGAACTGACCAGCTGGCTGTCGCTCGGGTTGTACTGTACCAGGCTGTCGACGGTCCAGGTTTCCGACACGCGGCCGGTGGCGGCCAGCAGAATGTCCGAGCGCGCCTGGTTGACCGGCGTGGTCGACGCCAGCTGCACGCGCTGGTCGGCAAAGTAGAAACGCTGGCCGAAGGTCAGGCGCAGGCGCTCGGCGCCATCGGCCTGCAGGAAGCGCGAGACGACGGCCGCCGTCACCTGGTTGGCGTCGCCGATGCGGTCGCTGCCGACAAAACGGTTTTCCGTGAAGATCTGCGTCAGGTTGAACGTCGCGTCGGCCGTATCGAAATTCGGGAACTGCGACTGGTCGCGGTAAGGCGTGTAGACATAGAACAGCCGCGGCTCGAAGGTCTGCGTGCCACCCTTGGCGCCGAACAGGTTGCTGTCGCGTTCGAACACCAGGCCGCTGTCGACCGAAATGGTGGGAATCGCGCGCGAAAACGAGGTATTCGGGAACGACGCCTTGGTGGTGGCGTTGTTGTCGAGCTGGTAGGCGCTGGCGTTCAGCATCAGCTTGGGCGTAATGAAGTAGCCGGGGCGCACGATCGGGAAACTGATCTGCGGCACCACCACCATGCGTGTCCCCTGCACCAGGGTCGGGTGCGCGAAACGCGTCACTTCGCTGTCGAGCGTCCAGTCGAAACCGCCCCAGACATCATATTTGCCTGCATGGAAGTTAATCGACGGCAAACGGTCATACGGCCGCGTGACGGTCAGGCTGGGGTCGGTCGCGGCGGCCGGGTCCTGCAGCACCTGGTAATTCTGCACGCGCGCCGTCAGGCTCCAGTCCTCGGTGCGGTAGTCGGTGCGCAACTCGCGCAGCAGCTGGCGCTCGGTGGCGCCGGCCACGTTTTTCGAAAAGTCGCTCGGATAATTATTGTCGGACGCTTCGCGCACATCCCAGCCATAGGTCCAGCCCACGGCCAGCGCCTGCTCATGCTTGGACCTGATCATGTAGCGGTCGGTCTTGGTCTGCTTGTCGTTCGGCAAGTACTCGATCGCGGTCTCGCCGCTGTACAGGCCGGCGTCCGTCTCGCCCAGGTAGCGCCCGACGGCGCCCAGCTGGATGCCGCGCCGCTGTATGTATTTCGGATACAGGGTCAGGTCGCGGTTCGGCGCGATATTGAGGTAGTAGGGCACCAGCAGTTCAAAGCCGTTTTTCGAGTTGAAGCCCGGTGTCGGCGCCAGCCAGCCCGAGCGGCGCGCGCCCGACAGCGAGAACGAGATGCCGGGCGTGCCCAGGATCGGCACGTCCTTGAAATAGATGATGGTCTTGCTGCCGGTACCCACGTCGCGCCCGGAATCGAGGTTCAGGGTGCTCGACTTCAGGTACCAGTCGGGGTTCGGACCTTCGCAGGTGCTGTAAGTACCGTCGATGACGGTCGCTTCGTCCTGGTTGATGAAGTCGACTCGCTCGGCCTTGCCGCGCCCGCCGCCGACTTCGAAGCGATACGTGGGGTTGAGCAGGAAACCCTTGCCGGTCTCCATGTTCAGCTTCATCACGTCGCCCGTGTAATAGTCGCCGAAACGCCACATCTTGATCTTGCCCTCGGCGTCGAACTCGTCTTCAACTTGTTTGTAACAAGCTGTATCGGCCGTCATTTTGGTGGTCGTGCCCCGCTCGATCACCACATTATTATTGAGATTGAGCTCGCGTTCCGGCCGGCCGCTCATGCTGTCCGCCGTCATGACGGTGGGCGCCTCCGGCTCTTCCACATGCGCCGGGCGAGGCGCTTTCTCCACATGCGGGCGGGGCGCTTTCTGGGCGTGGGCAGGCACCGCGGTGGCGGTGACGAGCGCGCTGATGGCAAAAGCCCAGCGCTGTGAAGAGGGGGAGGCCGAAAACCAGCTCATGAATTCGAAGGGGCAAGCACCATTGACAGGCGATTTTTTGATTTGAATCCCTTATTATATGGGAATCCGCACGATCAACCCGATTCCACAGGCCGCTTAATGTCATTCTCTTCCAATTCCACCACCGCGCCGGCGCAGGCCGACGCTCGCCTGACCCTGTTGAAAGCCTGGTTGACCACGCTGAACCTCGTCGCCCCCGATTCGGCCCGCCCCGCCTCCAGCGATGCGAGCTTCCGCCGCTACTACCGGCTCGACGTGCTGCCGGGCGCTGCCAACGTGCCGGGCGCCACCCTGATCGCCATGGATGCGCCGCCCGAGCGCGAAAACGTGCCCGCCTTCGTCAAGGTGGCAGGCCTGCTGAAAAGCGCCGGCGTGTCGGTGCCCGAGATCGTCGCGCAAGACCTGGACAACGGCTTTTTGCTGCTGTCCGACCTGGGCACCACCACCTATCTCGACGCGCTGAACCACGACAACGCGGCCGTACTGTACGCCGAAGCGCTGGAGTCGCTCATGAAAATCCAGCAGGCCAGCGAGCCGGGCGTGCTGCCCGAATTCGACCGCGCCTTCATTTTGCGCGAAATGAATCTGTTCCCGGAATGGTTTATCGGCAAGCATCTGGGCGCCACCCTGACCGACGTGCAGGAAACCCAGCTGAACAAGGTGTTCGAGGCCATCACGGCGAATATCTTGTCGCAGCAACAAGTTTTCATGCACCGCGACTACCATTCGCGCAACCTGATGCATGTCAACGACGGTTCCCTGCCCAATCCCGGCATCCTCGACTTCCAGGACGCCGTGTTCGGCCCCATCACCTACGATATCGCCTCGCTGCTGCGCGACGCCTACATACAGTGGGATGAAGAACTGGTGCTCGACTGGGTGATCCGCTACTGGCAGCGCGCCAAGCAGTTGGGCCTGCCCGTCAATCCCGATATCGACGCCTTTTACCGCGACTTCGAATTCACGGCCCTGCAGCGCCACCTGAAGATCCTCGGCCTGTTCGCGCGCCTGAACTACCGCGACGGCAAGTCGCTGTACATGGGCGACCTGCCAACCGTGCTCGACTACGTGCGCAAGACGGCCAACCGCTATACGGAATTGAAACCGCTGGTGCGCCTGCTCGACGCGCTGGAAAATAAAGCGCCGCAGGTTGGTTACACATTCTGATCAGAAAAGATTTCCATGAAAGCCATGATTTTTGCCGCAGGCCGCGGTGAACGGATGCGTCCGCTCACCGATACCTGCCCCAAACCGCTGCTGAAAGTACGCGGCCGTCCGCTGATCGTCTGGCATGTGCTGAACCTGGTGCGCGCCGGCATTACCGAGATCGTCATCAACCATTCCCATTTGGGCCATTTGATCGAGGAAACCCTGGGCGACGGCAGCGCCTATGGCGCGCGCATCGCGTATTCGCCCGAGACCACCCCGCTGGAAACGGCCGGCGGCATCGCCCAGGCCCGTCATCTGCTGGGCGAGGAACCGTTCCTGGCGATTTCCGGCGATATCTATTGCCCGTATTTCGACTTCAAGCAGGTGCTCGACGTGCTGGCCGACAAGGACGTGCTGGGCACGCCCTACCCGCAAGACGAACGCGATATCGCCTGGACCTACCTGGTGCCGAATCCCGATTTCCACCCGAACGGCGACTTCGGCCTGACCCTGTATGCGATCAACAATACGGGCGAGCCGAAATGGACGTTTGCCAATATCGGCGTGTACCGGCCTGAAATGTTCGACGGCATCGCCCCCGGCAGCCATGCGGGCCTGGGCGATTTGCTGCGCAAGTATGCCGAGCTGGGCCGCATTGGCGGCGAAATCTATCCGGGCGAGTGGACCAATGTCGGCACGCCGGCCCAGCTGGACGTGCTCAATGGCGTCAAGCCAGGCACGCCCGCAGCATGATGGCCAATCACGCGGCGCGCCGCGCGGCCGTGATGGCGCAGATGGCGCCGGGCAGCGTGGCCATCCTGGCCACCGCGCCCGAGGTGGCCCGCAACAGCGATTGCGACTACCCCTACCGCCACGACAGCGCGTTTTATTACTTGAGCGGCTTTACGGAGCCGGACAGCGCGCTGGCGCTGGTGGCCGCCAGCGGCACCGCGCCGGCGCGCGCCATCCTGTTTTGCCGCGCCAAGAATACCGAGCGTGAAATCTGGGACGGTTTTCGCCATGGCCCGGAAGCGGCGCGCGCCGCCTTCGGCTTCGATGCCGCGTTTGCGATCGAGGAACTGGACGTGGAGATGGCGCGCCTGCTGACCGACGCGCCGGCGATTTACTACCCGATGGGCGGCAGCCTCGATGTGCAGGTCAAGCTGTGGCGCCATACGGTGCAGCAAAAGGCCCGCAGCGGCGTCACGCCACCGGCAACCGCACATGACATCACCGGCATGCTCGATGCCATGCGCCTGCTGAAAGACCCGGAAGAACAAACCGTGATGCGGCGCGCCGCGGCGATTGCCAGCGCGGCCCACGTGCGCGCCATGCGCGCCACCCGCCCCGGCCTGCATGAATACGCGATCGAAGCGGAACTGCTGTACGAGTTTCGCCGCAGCGGCGCGCAGTTTCCCGCCTATACCTCCATCGTGGCCGGCGGCGCCAACGCCTGCATCCTGCATTACAGCGCCAACGACGCGGTATTGCACGATGGCGAACTGCTGCTGGTCGACGCCGGCTGCGAACTCGATGGCTATGCCTCCGACATCACGCGCACCTGGCCCGTCAGCGGCCGTTTCAGCGCGCCGCAGCGCGACTTGTATGAACTGGTGCTGGCGGCGCAGCAGGCGTCGCTCGACATGGTGCGCCCGGGCCTGCGGCAAAGCCTGATCCACGAAGCGGCGCTGCTGGTGCTGGCGCAAGGCATGCTGGACCTGGGTTTGCTGGACCGCCAGAAGAGCGGCGGGGTGCAGGACGTCATCGCCGACAAGGCCTACATGCCGTTCTACATGCACGGCACCAGCCACTGGCTGGGGATGGACGTGCACGACGTGGGCGCCTACCGCGACACCGGGGCCGAAGGCAAGCCATGGCGGCCGCTGGAAGCGGGCATGGTGCTGACGGTCGAACCGGGCATCTATGTGCGCCCGGCGCCCGGCGTGCCGGAACACTTCTGGAACATCGGCATCCGCATCGAGGATGATGTGCTGGTGACGCCGCAAGGCCATGAAATCTTCAGCTCGGCGCCGAAAAGCGTGGCTGAAATCGAACAACTGATGTCACCGGATTGAAGCCACCGCATGCCTATATCGTCTTCGTTTGACCTTGCCATCTGCGGCGCCGGCCCGGTCGGCATGGCGCTGGCCGCCCTGCTGGTACGGCGCGGCGCCAGCGCGCCGGGCATCGCCCTGATCGACGCCAAGTCGGTCGAGCAGGCCAGGCGCGACCCGCGCACCATCGCCCTGTCGTACGGCAGCCGCCAGATCCTGGAGGAAGCGGGCGCCTGGCCGGTGGCCGCCACCGCCATCCATGAAATCCATGTGTCGCGCCGCGGCCGTTTCGGGCGCAGCCTGATGGACCGCGCCGAACATGGCGTTGATGCGCTCGGCTATGTGGCCCGCTATGGCGATGTCGTCACCGTGTTGTCGGAAGAATGCGCGCGGCTGGACATCGCCACCTTGCGCCCGGCGCTGGTCACCGGCAGCACCGAAGACGCCGAGGGCGTCACCGTGGCGCTGGAACAGGACGGCGTGGTGTCCGATATCCATGCACGCTTGCTGGCGCAGGCCGAAGGCGGCCTGTTTGGCCAGCAGCTTGAGCGCGCCGTCAGCCGCGACTATGGCCAGAGCGCCATCATCGCCTGGGTCAAGGTCGATGCGCCGATCGCGCACCGCGCCTATGAACGGTTTACCGACGACGGCCCGCTGGCGCTGCTGCCGCAGGACGACGGCTATGCGCTGGTGTGGTGCGTGCCGCCGACGCGCGCCGAGCAACTGCTGGCGCTCGACGATGCGGCGTTTCTCGCGCGCCTGGGCGACGCCTTTGGCGGCCGCCTGGGGCGTTTTACGCATGCCACGCCGCGCCTGGCCTATCCGCTGGGACTGAACGCGCAAGCGCCAGGGACAGCGCGCACGGTCGCCATCGGCAATGCGGCGCAAACCCTGCATCCGGTGGCCGGCCAGGGCCTGAACCTGGGCCTGCGCGACGCCGCCGTGCTGGCCCGCGTGCTGGCGCAGGACCATGGTCCGGCCGGGCTGGCGCGCTATGCCGGCCTGCGCCAGGCCGACCGGGGCGCCACCGTGCGCGTGACCGACACCATGGCGCGCATCTTTACGGGATCAACGCCGGCGCAGAGCGTGCTGGGTCTGTCGCTGGGGCTATTGGATATCGTCGGCCCGGCGCGCAAAACTTTAGCGGAACTGATGATGTACGGCCGCCGCTGAAGACAAAGCGGGCGAAAAAGTCACAGCTGGCAAGACCGGCATGGAGTAAACGTCCGGTCGATGCGACAATGGGGTTCAACCGGATCCTCGTCCCCATGACAGATGCCTTGCCTGCGGCTTCCCCTGCCGCGCTTCCCGAAGTACTGTATTCCCGCCTGCTGGAAGACGCGCTCGACGCCGTCATCATCATCGACGAGCAATGCCGCATCTGCTATATCAATGGCGCCATGCAGGCGCTGTCGGGCTATGCCAGCGGCGAACTGCTGGGCCAGACCCTGAACGGCCTGCTGCCCGATGCGGTGGCCGCGCAGCACGATGATATGGTGATGGCCTATATCCGCAGTTCGCGCACCTCCAGCGTGCTGGGCAAAATCCGCGAGTTCGCCATCCGTCACCGCAATGCACAGATGATCCCGATCGAAATGAAAGCGCTGGACCTGGGCATGGTCGACGGCATGCGCTACTTCGGCGCCTTTCTGCTCGATGTGCGCGTACGGCGCGAGCTGGCGGCCAAGAACGCCAGCCTGCTGGCGCAGCTGGAACAGCAGGCGCTGTGCGATGCGCTGACGTCGCTGCCGAACCGGCGCGCCTATGAAGCGCAGGCCGAGCAGGCGATGGCGCGGGCCGCGCGTGGCGGCGGCCTGCTGGCGGTCGGCGTGGCCGACCTCGATCACTTCAAGAAAATCAACGACCGCCATGGCCATGCCGTCGGCGACGCCGTGCTGCGCACGGTGGCGCGGGTATTGCGCGAGGCGGGCCGCGTGAGCGATGTATGCGCGCGCCTGGGCGGCGAGGAATTCGGCCTGCTGTTCCCCGACGCCAGCCTGGAACAGGCCTGCAAGGTGGCCGAGCGCATCCGCGCGGCGGTGGCGGCCGCCCCCACGCCGCTGCCCGACGGCACGGCGCTGCATGTGACGATGAGCATCGGCGTGGCCACCCTGGCTTTAGGGGCGACGCTGGACGCGGCCATGTCGGACGCCGACCGCGCCCTGTACCAGGCCAAGCACCAGGGCCGCGACCAGGTGGCCGCGGCCGGGTAAAGGCGTTACTCCACCGCCTTGAGCATGTCCTCGATCACCTTTTTCGCGTCGCCGAACACCATCATCGTATTGGCCTGGTAGAACAAATCATTGTCCAGGCCCGCATAGCCGGAGGCCATAGAACGCTTGTTGACGATGATGCTCTTGGCTTTGTACGCTTCCAGGATCGGCATGCCGGCGATTGGCGACTTGGGATCCTTCGCCGCCGGGTTGACGACATCGTTCGCGCCCAGCACCAGCACCACGTCGGTCTGGCCGAATTCGCCGTTGATGTCCTCCATCTCGAACACCTGGTCGTACGGCACTTCGGCTTCGGCCAGCAGCACGTTCATGTGGCCCGGCATGCGCCCGGCCACCGGGTGGATCGCATACTTGACGGTGACGCCCTTGTGGGTCAGCTTTTCCACCAGCTCTTTCAACGAATGCTGGGCGCGCGCCACGGCCAGGCCGTAGCCGGGCACGATGATCACGGTTTCCGCATTGCCCATGATAAAGGCGGCGTCGTCGGCCGACCCCGATTTCACGGGCCGCTGTTCCCGCGCACCGGCCGCACCGGCCGCCGGCGCATCGCCGCCGAAGCCGCCCAGGATCACGTTGAAGAAGGAGCGGTTCATGGCCTTGCACATGATGTACGACAGGATCGCGCCACTCGATCCCACCAGAGACCCCGCGATGATCAGCATCGAGTTATTCAGCGAAAAGCCGATGCCGGCCGCCGCCCAGCCGGAATAACTGTTCAGCATCGAGACCACCACCGGCATGTCGGCGCCGCCGATCGGAATGATGATCAGCACGCCCAGCGCAAAGGCGATGATGGCCATGATCACGAACGGCGTCCAGGCAGGCTGCACGCCGTCGGCGAAGCAGAACGCCAGGCCCAGGCCCACCATCACCAGCGCCAGCACCAGGTTGAGCATGTGCTGGCCCTTGAAGCTGACGGGCGCGCCCTGGAACAGGCGGAACTTGTATTTGCCCGACAGCTTGCCGAATGCGATCACCGAACCGGAAAACGTGATGGCGCCGACAAAGGTGCCGATGAACAGTTCGAAGCGGTTACCGATCGGCAGCGCCTGGCCCTGTTCGGCGATATTGAAGGCCCACGGTTCCGACACGGCCGCCACCGCGATGCAGACGGCCGCCAGGCCGATCAGCGAATGCATGGCCGCCACCAGTTCCGGCATCTTGGTCATTTCCACGGTTTTCGCCAGGTAGGCGCCGATCGCGCCGCCCGTCACGATGCCGATGATGACCAGGGTCAGGCCCATGCCGCCCGTCTGCTGCTCCTTCAGTTTCAGGATCAAAGCGACGGTGGTGACGGCGGCGATGGCCATGCCGGAAATCCCGAAGGCATTGCCGCGGCGCGCCGTGGCCGGTGATGACAGCCCTTTCAGGGCCTGGATAAAGCACACCGAGGCGATCAGGTACATCATCGTCACCAGGTTCATGGTGACGAAGCTCATGGCGTGGCTCATTGTTTATCCCCCTGCTTGGCCTTCGGTTCCTTTTTGCGGAACATCTCGAGCATGCGCTGGGTGACCATGAAGCCGCCGAACACATTGACCGCCGCCAGCGCCACGGCCAGGGTGCCGGCCGCCTGCGCCAGCGGGCCTTGCGTCAGGCCGGCGGCCAGCATGGCGCCGACGATGATGATGGCGGAAATGGCGTTGGTGACGGCCATCAGCGGCGTATGCAGCGCCGGCGTGACGGTCCAGACCACGTGGTAGCCCACATAAATGGCCAGCACGAAGATGATAAGGTTGGTGATGGTGTGACTGATATCCATGGTGCCGCTCTCCCGATGTCGATTGTTATTTTCTAACTTATTTGCGTAACACTTCGCCGCCCGTGCACACCAGGCTGGCCTTGATGATTTCATCCTCGCGGTCGATCAGGAGCGCATCGTCCTTGTCGAAGATCAGCTTCAGGAAGTCGAGCACGTTGCGCGCATACAGGGCCGAGGCGTCGGCCGCCACCAGGGTTGCCAGGTTCGGCTCGCCGACGATGTATACGCCGTGTTTCACCACCGTCTTGCCCAGCTCGGACAGCGGGCAGTTGCCGCCCTGCTCCACGGCCAGATCGACGATCACGGAACCGGGTTTCATCGCTTTCACCGTCTCTTCGGAGATCAGCACCGGCGCCGCGCGGCCGGGAATCAAGGCGGTGGTGATGATGATGTCGGCCAGTTTCGCCCGTTCATGCACCAGTTCGGCCTGGCGCCGCATCCAGTCGGCCGGCATCGCGCGCGCGTAGCCGCCCGAACCCTTGGCGATTTCCTTTTCCTCGTCGGTAAGGAAGGGCACGTCGAGGAATTTGGCACCCAGCGACTCGACTTGTTCCTTGACCGGTGGTCGCACGTCGGACGCTTCGATCACGGCGCCCAGGCGCTTGGCCGTGGCGATCGCCTGCAGGCCGGCCACGCCCACGCCCATGATCAGCACGCGCGCCGCCTTGACGGTGCCGGCCGCCGTCATCAGCATCGGCATGAAGCGCTGGTAGGTATTGGCCGCCACCAGCACCGCCTTGTAGCCGGCGATATTGGCTTGCGAGGACAGCACGTCCATCGACTGCGCGCGCGTGATGCGCGGCACGGCTTCCAGCGCGAAGGCGGACAGGCCGGCCGCCGCCATGGCGGCGATATTGTCGGCGTCAAACGGATTGAGCATGCCGATCAGCACCGTACCAAAGGCCATCAGCGCGCGTTCATCGGCGTCGGGGGCGCGCACCTTGAGCACGATGGCGCAGCCGTAGGCTTCCCGGGCGCTGCCGATCTGTGCGCCGGCGGCGGCGTAGGCCTCGTCGGGAATCGAGGCCTGCAGGCCTGCCCCCGCCTGCACGACGATCTGGTGCTTGGCCGCCAGCTTCTTGACGGTCTCGGGCGTGGCCGCGACCCGGGTTTCGCCGGGCCGCGTTTCGGCCGGTATGCCTATCCTCATGATGCCTCCAGAAATTATTAAACTGACTAGAATCTAACACGTAAACTGCGGCCGTAAACATTTGTGAAGCAGCAACTTATAGAGTCCCGGCACTGATTTTTGAAGGGCCGCCGCCTGCCGCGCCAGCACGGCTGCCGCGATAACTTGTGACAATTTCGCCACATCAAAGCATGCGTGCGCGCTTGTTTTGACCACGCAGAGCGCCTATATTGACGGGCGCACCGGGCGCCTTGCCATCAACTTGCCCATGCTAGTGCGCGCCGCCGGCACGATGTAAGTGCCTCTCCCTTTTATTTGCAAAAATGTTGTCTTTTATCAATATGTCGGTGCAAAGCGAGCCGGGTTCAGACCGTGCGCGCAGAACAAGATAAAATGTCGGCTCTTTCAAGGATGGATCATGCCGAGAATCTGGAAACCCTCTGTCACCGTTGCCGCCATCGTCGAGCGCGACGGCCTGTTTTTACTGATTGAAGAAGAGACCAGCGAGGGCGTCAAGATCAATCAACCGGCCGGCCACCTCGACCCGTTCGAGTCGCTGGAGCAGGCGGTGATCCGCGAAACGCTGGAAGAAGCGGCCTACGATTTCATCCCCACGGGCCTGGTCGGCATGTACATGTCGCGCTACCAGTCGGTGCGCACGGGCGAAGACGTCACGTATTTGCGCTTCACCTTTTGCGGCACCGCCGGCGCCGAGCATGACCGTCCGCTCGACGAAGGCATCCTGCGCACCATGTGGCTGACGCGCGATGAACTGGCGGCCTGCCAGGACCGCCACCGCAGCCCGCTGGTGCTGCAATGCGTCGACGAATACCTGGAAGGCCGTCGCGCGCCGCTGGCGTTGCTGCACACGCATGCGTCTGTATTCAACAGCGCATAGCGATTATTCAAGTTATTGGAAAGCAAGATGAGCAAGAAGAAAGTCGTGATCGGCATGTCCGGCGGGGTCGATTCCTCGGTCGCCGCATGGATGCTGAAGGAACAGGGCTATGAAGTGATCGGCCTGTTCATGAAAAACTGGGAAGACGACGACGATTCGGAATACTGCTCGACGCGCCAGGACTGGATCGACGCGGCCAGCGTGGCCGACGTGATCGGCGTCGATATCGAGGCCGTCAATTTCGCCGCCGAATACAAGGACCGCGTCTTCGCCGACTTCCTGCGCGAATACCAGGCCGGCCGCACGCCGAACCCGGACGTGCTGTGCAACGCCGAGATCAAGTTCAAGGCCTTCCTCGACCACGCCATGACCCTGGGCGCCGACCTGATCGCCACCGGCCACTATGCGCGCGTGCGCCAGGCGCCAGGCGACACCGCCCGCTACGAGCTGATGAAAGCCGTCGACGCCAGCAAGGATCAAAGTTATTTCCTGCACCGCCTGAACCAGGCGCAGTTGTCGAAGACCCTGTTCCCGCTCGGTGAAATCCCGAAGACGGAAGTGCGCAAGATCGCCGAAAAACTGGCGCTGCCGAACGCGCAGAAGAAGGATTCGACCGGCATCTGCTTTATCGGCGAGCGCCCGTTCCGCGAATTTTTGAACCGCTACCTGTCATACAAGCCGGGCCCGATGAAGACGGCCGACGGCAAGACCGTGGGCGAACACGTGGGCCTGAGCTTTTATACCCTGGGGCAGCGCAAGGGCATCGGCATCGGCGGCGTGAAGTCGTACCAGAACGCCGACGGCAGCAGCGACGCCTGGTATGTGGCGCGCAAGGATATCGTCAACAACACCCTGTACGTGGTGCAGGGCCATGACCATCCGTGGCTGCTGTCGCCGGCGCTGTCGGCCGACCAGGCCAGCTGGATCGCGGGCGTGGCGCCGCAGGCGGGCGCCCTGTCGGCCAAAACCCGCTACCGCCAGGCCGACGTGGCCTGCCAGCTGCTGCCGAACGGCGATGACTTGTTCGGCCTCGCCTTCGACCAGGCCCAGTGGGCGGTCACGCCCGGCCAGTCGGCGGTGCTGTATGACGGCGACGTGTGTCTGGGCGGCGGCATTATCGCCAGCGCCACCGGGTTGCTGTAATCAATTGTATGCATCAAGTTCAGTATCGACGCCTGAGAAAATCGTAGCGAGCGGCAGTGAGTTGTGGCCGAGAAGCGCAGCTGTACTTTAGTACAGCGAGCATCGCCGGCCGCAAATCGCGACGCGCAGTAGATTTAATCAGGCGTCCTTCTGAGCGGCGGCCAAGGCCTGCTGCTTGCGCACCATGGCGATGACGGTATTGCGCACGGTTTTCAGGACCGTGTCGGCCATGAACGGTTTGACGATAAAGCCGGACACGCCCATCGCGTGCGCCTGCTGCAGCGAGGCGGCGTCGATGCCGCCCGAGACCATGAAGATCAGCGTTTTCGGATACTGCTCGCGGATGGTCTGCACCACGTCGCTGCCGTCTTCCACCTGCTCGCGCGCGATGCACACGAAATGCGGGCGGTGCTTGACCAGCAGCGCCAGGCCCAGCGCGCTGGTATGGCCCTGGCCACACACATCGTAGCCGCCATCGGTCAGGACCGTGTTGAGCAGGCCGCGCGCCACGGCACTGCTATCGATCAGGACTGCCTTTAACATCATGATGACTTCCCTTGCTTGATTGTTGCCTGGCCCGCGATTACTTTTCCCACGCCAGCATATTCCATGTGACACCCAGCTTGACGTCGGTTTTCAGTTCGACGAGCTTTCTTGAAAGATACAGTATTTCGCGCTCTTTCCGCAGGCTTTCACCGAGCGCCCCGGGCAAAATGCCGGCGCCGGCCATCACGGCGTCGATATTGCCGTAGGCACGCAACAGTTTGGCGCCGGTTTTCAGGCCGATTTTCGCCACCCCGGGAATCGAGTCGGTGACGTCGCCCATCAGCGCCAGCAGGTCGGGCAGCAGCTCGGGCGGCACGCCGAATTTCTTCTCGACCCAGGCATGGTCGTGCCAGGCGCACTTGAAGTGGTCCCACACCAGCGCGCCGTGCGCGATCAGGCCATGCAAGTCCTTGTCGGTGGTGGCAATCACCGCCGCGCCGCGGCCTTCCTGCAGCCAGCGCATGACGGCCGTGCCGATCACGTCGTCCGCTTCCACTTCGGGGATGCTGACCACGTGCAGGCCGAAGCCGGCCAGGGTGGCGTAAAAGCCGGGCAAGGCGTCGCGCAGCACCTGCGGCATCGGCTGGCGCCCTTCGCGGTAGCCCGCATACAGGGCGTGGCGCCAGGTCGGGCCGCCATAGTCGAAAGCCGGCAGGATATGCGTCGGCTCGTGGTCGTTGATCAGGGTGCGGAAGGACGACAGCGCATGGCGCAGCGCGATCTCCGCCTTCAGGTCGGAATCGGGTTCAGGACTGGCTTCGTAGACGCGGCGTACGATATTCAAGCCGTCGATAGCGAGGAGTCGGGCCATGCGGTAGGTTGATGCTGGTTGAATCGCTCATTTTACCGTAGCGTGGCCCGGCGACAGCGATTACTTGGCGTAGTCGTACGGTCCGCCGCGCTCCAGCGCCCGTTGATACGCCGGCCGCGCATGGATGCGCTGCAAGAACGCCGTCAGTTTCGGCAGGCGCGCATCGAGCCCAGCGCGCGAGGCGGCCGCTTCCAGCGGAAAGCTCATCTGGATATCGGCGGCCGAGAACTCATTGCCGGCAAACCATTTGTTCTTGTCCAGTTCCGCTTCCATATACGCCAGCTGGTTGTCGATGTTCGGCTGCACGAAGGTGCTTTTGACTTTTTGCGCAATCCCGCGCGCGATCGGTTTGGCAAAAAACGGCATGGGATTGGCTTCGACCTTGTCGAACACCAGCTTCATCAGCAGCGGCGACATGGCCGAGCCTTCGGCGAAATGCAGCCAGTAGGTATAGCGCAGCTTTTCCGGCGTACCGGCGGCCGGGACCAGGCGGCCATTGCCGTAGCGCTCGACCAGGTACTCGATGATGGCGCCCGATTCGGCCACCGTATTGGCGCCATCGGTAATCACGGGCGACTTGCCCAGCGGGTGCACGGCCTTCAGGGCGGCCGGCGCCAGCATGGTTTTCGGATCGCGCTGGTAGCGCTTGACTTCATATTCCAGCCCCAGTTCCTCGAGCAGCCACAGCACGCGCTGCGAGCGCGAATTGTTAAGATGGTGGACAACGATCATGGTTTTCCCGTCAGCGATAAAGTGACTGCCAGTATAGCCGCCGCGCTTCGGGAGGGCCGCGCACGCGGCAGAACCAAAAAATATTGCGCACGATCAATATTTCAATTAACAACATCTTGCCGATCCATCATCTTGCTTATTCTTTAATTGCAAGGATCATCCGCGTGGATATCGACAACCAACCAGCAATCATCAAGCGTGAAGCGATCACCTTCAGCGCCACCGGCAGCGAATACTTTCGCATCTGGATCGTCAACCTGCTGCTGAGCATCGTCACCCTGGGCATTTATTCGGCCTGGGCCAAGGTGCGCCGCAACCGCTATTTCTACTCCAGCACCCACCTGGCCGGCAGCAGCTTCGAATACCATGGCAACGCGATTGCCATTTTGAAGGGCCGCATCGCCGCCGTGGTGCTGATCGCCGGCTACAACATCGCCTTCCAGGTCTCGCCTTTCATCGGCTTCATCATGTTCGTGCTGATGGCCGCCATCCTGCCCTGGCTGGTATGGAAAAGTCTGCAGTTCAAGCTGTACAACACCAGCTACCGCGGCATCCGCTTCGGCTTTGGCGGCAGCGCCAAACAGGCGTATCTGTACTTCCTGCTGCTGCCGATCCTGAACGCCTTCACCCTGGGCCTGCTGACGCCGTTCCTGCACCAGCGCATGAAGCGCTTCCAGCACACGGAAAGCCGTTTCGGCACCGCCCACTTCAGCTTTGACGCCACCGTCGGCAGCTTCTACAAGACCTATCTGCTGTTCTTCGTGATCCTGGTGGCCGGCCTGCTGGCGCTGATCTTCGTGGTGTTTGGCGGCGTATTTGCCGCCTTTGCCGCGAATGCCAACAACCCGGCCAAGGTCGGCAGCCTGCTGGTGGCTATCGGCGCGCTGTACCTGTGGGCGTTTACCGTGCTGCCGCTGTTCCTGACCATGATCCAGAACCTGATCTGGAACCATACGCGCCTGCAGCAGCACCAGTTCTCCTCGCAGCTGACCTGGGGCCGCACCACCTTCATCATGCTGACCAACCTGCTGGGCATCGTCATCACGCTGGGCCTGTTTACGCCATTCGCCCATGTGCGCTGGCTGAAATACCGCCTGGAAGCGACCGCGCTGCTGGCGCACGGCAGCCTCGATGAATTCGTCGCCGCCACCGGCCAGCAGGTATCGGCCACCGGCGAAGGCGTGGTCGACCTGCTGGACTTCGACCTGTCGATCTGACGCGATGACCGAGCCAGTCTCCGCGCGCTACTTCGACGGCCAGACCTCGCGCCTGTACCACGTCACGCTTGCCGTGGACGCGGACCAGGCCGTGCTGGCCGGCGACATCGAGCGGCGCTGTCCTTTGGCGCAGCTGCATGTCTCCGAGCGCACCAGCCACGCCGTGCGCAAGGTCAGCTTTCCCGACGGCGCCTACCTGGAGATCACCGACCAGGCGGCCTTCAACAGCCTGCTGCACACCAGTGGCCACCGCGACAGCCTGGTGGTGCGGCTGCAGCAAAGCTGGCGCGCTACCGTGCTGGCCCTGCTGGCCACCGTGCTGGCGCTGTTCCTGTGCTACCAGTATGTGCTGCCGCTGGCCGCCAAGGGCCTGGCCTACGCGCTGCCGCCGGCGGTGGAGCGCCAGCTGGGCCAGGGCGTGCTGGACATGCTCGACCGCCACGTGTTCGCGCCCAGCGAACTGGCGCACGCGCGCCAGGACGGCTTGCGCGCGCAGTTTGCCCGCCTGGCCACGCCGGACGACAGCCGGCTGGAACACCGCATCGTTTTCCGCAAAAGCAAGATCGGTCCGAACGCCTTCGCCCTGCCCTCGGGCGATATCGTGCTGACCGACGAAATGGTGGAACTGATGCCCGACGACCAGGCCATCATGGGCGTGCTGGCGCATGAACTGGGGCACCTGCAGCGGCGCCACCTGACGCGGCGCATCATCCAGACCTCGGCCGTCGGCGCCGGCGCGGCGCTGCTGTTCGGCGACGTCTCGACGGTGGTGGCGACCTTGCCGCCACTGCTGCTGGACCTGAAATACTCGCGCGACGTCGAACGCGAGGCCGACGACTATGCGATCGCCATGCTGCGCCATAACGGCATCGCGCTGGAACACCTGGCGCAGGTGTTCGTGGCGCTGGGCAAGCTCGATCACGGCACGTCCTACCTGTCCAGCCATCCGGCCAGCGCGGAAAGAGTCGCGCGCATTCGCGCCGCACAATAGCCTGAACAGCCGTGGCGGCAGCCGCCGCCACGGCCTGTGCAAATCACCGGTACACTCTGCGGCTAGAGCGACCTTACCGGAGTGTCCATGCCCCTTGTTTCCATCCGCTACCTGACCCTGATTGCGACGGCAGCCATCTTTGTTCTCTCCCTGTTCTTCTACGATCATTACTGGCTGCCGCTGCTGGCTGGCGCGCTGACTTTGCTGGGCGTCAGCGACCTGCTGCAAACCAAGCACGCGCTGCGCCGCAACTATCCCATCCTCGCGCATTTCCGCTATACCTTTGAAAGCGTGCGCCCCGAGATCCGCCAGTATTTCCTGGAGAGCGACAGCGAGGCCACGCCGTTTTCGCGCAACCAGCGCAGCATCGTCTACCAGCGGGCCAAGCAGGAAACCGACAAGCGCCCTTTCGGCACCCAGCTCGATGTGTATGAGGCCGGCTATGAATGGATCAACCATTCGATCGCGCCGGCCGTCGTCACCGGCCATGACTTCCGCATCGAGATCGGCAACCATCCCGATTGCCCGCGCGCCCGGCCGTATTCGGCCAGCGTGTTCAATATCTCGGCGATGAGCTTTGGCGCGCTGTCGGCCAATGCCATCCTGGCGCTGAACGGCGGCGCGAAGCGCGGCGGCTTCATGCACGATACGGGCGAAGGCAGCATCAGTCCCCACCACCGCGCCAATGGCGGCGACCTGGTCTGGGAAATCGGCTCCGGCTACTTCGGCTGCCGCAACCCGGACGGCACCTTTTCGGAAGAGCGCTTTGTCGCCAACGCCAGCGCGGAACAGGTAAAAATGATCGAGCTGAAAATGTCGCAGGGCGCAAAGCCCGGCCACGGCGGCGTGCTGCCGGGGCCGAAGGTGACGATCGAGATCGCCGTCACGCGCGGCGTGGAAGCAGGCGTCGACTGCATCTCGCCGGCCGCCCACAGCGCCTTTTCCACGCCGATCGAGATGCTGCACTTTATCGAGCGCCTGCGCAATCTGTCGGGCGGCAAGCCGACCGGCTTCAAGCTGGCCATCGGCCACCCGTGGGAATTTTTCGGCATCGTGAAAGCCATGCTGGCGACCGGCATCACGCCCGACTTCATCGTCGTCGACGGCAGCGAAGGCGGCACCGGCGCGGCGCCGCTGGAATTTACCGACCATGTCGGCACGCCCTTGCAGGAAGCGCTGGTGCTGGTGCATAACACCCTGGTCGGCGCCAACCTGCGCGAAAAGATCAAGATCGGCTGCTCGGGCAAGATCATCACCGCCTTCGACATCGCGCGCCTGCTGGCGCTGGGCGCCGACTGGTGCAATTCGGCGCGCGGCTTCATGTTCGCGCTGGGCTGCATCCAGTCGCAAAGCTGCCATACCGACCGCTGCCCGACCGGCGTGGCCACGCAGGACCCGCAGCGCCAGCGCGCGCTGGTGGTGCCCGACAAGATCGAACGGGTGGCCCACTTCCACCAGAATACCCTGAAGGCGCTGGCCGAGTTGATCGCCGCCGCCGGCCTGGCCCATCCGCAGGAACTGCGCCCGCACCACCTGGTGCGGCGCATCTCGCCCAACCAGGTGCGGCTGGCGTCGGCCCTGCTGCCCTTCCTGGAGCCGGGCCAGCTGCTGGACCCGGACCAGTTGCCCAAGCTGCCGCCCGTGTTCGGCCTGTACTGGCCGAAGGCGCAGGCGGAGTCGTTCAAATCACTGGACTGACAAGCCATAATACCAATTACAAACCACTTGCCCTTTTTTTCGAATCCAATACAATACCAGGCAGACGACGTACCATCATAACGACCGGAGAGTGGCAATGGAGCAGGGCTTGCGCGAAAAAATAGGACAGCTGTTCATGGTGGGCTTCGACGCCCTGGAAGCGAATGACCATATCAAGACACTGATCCGGCAACACAGGGTCGGCGGCGTGATCCTGTTTCGCCGCAATGTGCACACGCCACAGCAGGTATCCGCCCTGTGCTGCGAACTGCAGGAAATCAATGCGGAAGTCTCCGATATTCCCCTGTTGATTTCGATCGACCAGGAAGGCGGCATGGTGATGCGCATCGAACAGGGCGTCACGCCCATCCCGGCCGCGATGGCCTTCCAGGCGGCCGGCTCGATGGCGGACTGCGAACGCCTGAACCAGGTCAGCGGCGACGAGATGCGCCAGGTCGGCATCAACATGCTGCTCGCGCCCGTGCTCGACGTGAACAACAACCGCAGCAACCCGGTGATCGGCGTGCGCGCCTATGGCGAAGACGCCGCCACCGTGATCGACTACGGCATGGCCGCCATGCGCGGCCAGCAGTCGACCGGCGTGGCCGTCACCGCCAAGCACTTCCCCGGCCACGGCGACACCGCCACCGACACGCATTACGCGATGGCGCTGGTGCCGCATGACAAAGCGCGATTGCACGCGGTGGAACTGGCGCCGTTCCGCGCGGCGATCACCGCGGGTGTCGACGCCATCATGACGGCGCACGTGGTGTTTCCGGCGTTCGAGACGGACACCAGCGTGCCGGCCACCCTGTCGAAAGGGGTGCTGACCGATTTGCTGCGCGGCGAGATGCAATATGACGGCGTGGTGATTTCCGACTGCCTGGAAATGGCGGCGATCGCCGACGGCGTGGGCATCAGCGGCGGCGCCATCGCCACCCTGCAGGCGGGCGCCGACATCGTGCTGATCTCGCACCGCGAAGCGCAGCAGCAGGCGGCGATCGAGGCGGTGGCGGCGGCGGTGGAAAGCGGCGCGATCCCCCTCGCGCGCATCGATGAAGCGCTGGCGCGCGTGGCAAAGCTCAAGCACGTGCACGCGGTGCGCGACTGGCGGCAGCGCGCCGTCACGCCGCCGGCGCTGATGCGCCCCGAGGCGATGGCGCTGGCAAAACAGGTGCAGCAGGCGGCGCTGCGGGTAGAGGGAGCTTATCGCCCGCTGGACGCGGACTTGCCGGTGACCCTGATCACGGTGGAAGTGCGTTCGCGCAGCGAGATCGACGAAGTGGCGCTGGGCCGCAACAAGGAAGCGCGCAGCTCGATGCTGCCGGCGCTGCTGGCGGCCGGCCTGGACGTGCGCGAGTTTGCGCTGTCGGCCCAGGCCGAACCGCAGGAAGTGGAGGCCGCCATCGCCTTTGCGCAAGGCGCGCGGCAGATCGTGCTGCAGACCTATAACGCCCTGTTCATCGACGGCCAGCGCCGCCTCGTGGACGCCCTGCCGCACGACAGACTGTGGCTGGTGGCGGGCCGCCTGCCGTATGACCTGGACCTGGCGCCCGACGCGCAGGGCCGCCTGGCCGCCTTCGGCTGCCGCCCGGCCGCCCTGGCGCCGGTGGTGGACAAGCTGGCCGGCCAGGCTTGATCAGCTGGCTGGATTGAAGGCCACCCCCGTCATCCGCTCGCTGAGCGCCCATAGCCGGCGCGCCAGTTGCGGATCGACGGCGCTGCGGCGCACGCCCGCTCCCATGCCGTCGTCGGCCATCACGCAAGCGATATCGCAGTCCTCGCAATACACGCCGCCCATGCCGTCGAGCTGGGAGCTGGTGGCGCACCAGACAGCCGTCGCCGCGCCCTGCTGCACGGTCTTGAAGTTGGACTCGGGCGGCGGATTGACGCGGTCGTGTTCATCGAGCGCGCCCACGCTGCGCAAGTCTTCCAGGTCCAGATGGCGCGCCAGCGGCGTCAGGATGGAGCCCGGATGCAGCGAAAACGCCCGCACGCCGTGCGCGGCCCCAACACGATCGAGTTCCACCGCAAACAGCGCGTTGGCGTTTTTCGACTGCGCGTAGGCCTGCCATTTGTCGTACGGCCGATGCTGGAAATGCAGATCGTTCAAATCGATGGGCGCGATCACATGGCCGCGCGACGAGACCGACACCACGCGCGCGCCATTCGCCCGCCGCAGGGCCGGCCACAAACGCGCCGTCAATTGAAAATGGCCCAGGTGATTGGTGGCGAATTGCGCCTCGTAGCCGCGTGCATCGCGCCGCAAGGGGCAAGCCATGATGCCCGCGCTGTTGACCAGCATGTGCAACGGCGCGCCGGTGGCCAGAAAAGCGCTGGCGAAGGCGTCGATCGAGGACGGATCGAGCAGGTCCAGCGCGGCGATGTCGACGCCGGCAATGCCCTGCAGCGCCAGCTGCGCCTGCGCCAGGTCGCGGCCAGGCACGGTGACGCGGGCGCCGGCGCCGGCCAGCACACGCACGGTTTCCAGGCCCAGGCCGGAATAGCCGCCCGTGACGATGGCGTGCCGGCCCGATAAATCACGCCCGGCCAGTGCCTCGATGGCGGTGGTCTGCGCGCCCAAGCCGGAGTGCAATGCGATTTGAGGAGTAGCAATGGTGCTCATGTCTGCCTTGTGGTGAATGGTGTGACCATCATTGTGCGCGCCAGGGCCTGGACTGTGAATGCAGTAAAATCCGTAGTTCTATCGCCATCGTCCAAAAAGAACACCATGGATTTGCTGTCCGACGTGCTGTCCCTGTTCGACACGCGCAGCTCGCACTTTGCCGGCCTGCGCGCCGGCGGCGACTGGGCGATCGCCTTTCCGCCGCCTGACGGCATCAAATTCAATGCCGTGCGCGAGGGCAGTTGCTGGCTCGGCGTGGAAGGCGTCGAGACCGCCGTGCAGCTGCATACGGGCGACTGCTTTTTGCTGGCGCCGGGGCGCGCGTTTACGCTGGCCAGCACGCCGGGCTGGCCAGCGGCCGATGCGCTGCAGGTGTACCGCCATGCCGAGCATGGCGTGGCCAGTCATGGCGCCGGCGAGAAGGATTTTTTCCTGATCGGCGGGCGCTTTGCGTTTGGCGACGAAGCGGCCATCCTGCTCGACTGCCTGCCGCCGCTGATCCATGTGCGCGCCGACACCGACCAGGCCGGCGTGCTGCACTGGACCTTGCAGCGCCTGGCGCAGGAACTGCAGGCCACCGCGCCCGGCGCCGCGCTGATGACGCGCCACCTGGGCCACATGATGCTGCTGCAGGTCTTGCGCCAGTACCTGGCGGCGCAGACCACGCAGCCGGCAGGCTGGCTGTTTGCGCTGGCCGACCCCAGGCTGCGCGCCGCCATCGAAGCGATGCATGCGCAGCCGGCGCGGCGCTGGACGCTGGCGCAACTGGCCGCCGTCGCCACGCAGTCACGCTCGGCGTTCGCCCTGCATTTCAAGACCCGGGTGGGCGTCGCGCCGCTGGAATATCTGCTGCGCTGGCGCATGCGCCTGGCCACGCGCCGCCTGAAGGACGGCAATGCCACCATCACCTCGATTGCGCAGGCGCTCGGCTACGAATCGGACAGCGCCTTCAGCCACGCCTTCAAGCGCGCGATGGCGTGTTCGCCGCGGCAGTACCGTCAACAGCACGCCGGCGCGCAGGCGTAAAAAAACCCGCACACGGCGGGTTTGTTTTCAGCGCGGAGGCGATGTCGGCAGGGCCGGCAAGGCCGCCACCGCCAGCAAGGCAAACGGCCCAAGGAACAGGCCGATGCCGAACCACAGGCCGCCGTGGCGCCCGCGCCGGCTGGCCAGGAAGCAGGTGGCCAGCGCAAACAGGAACATGAACATCAACAGGATTGCCATGGCTACTCCTTTACGCTGTATCTATACGGCAATAGTAACGCAGTAGCACGCTTAACGCTGCACCTGCATCAGGATCACGCGTTTTTTGCCGGCGCCGCCGTCATCGGCCGACGGCGGCGCCGGCGTATCGCAGGAGCCGCAGGAACCGCAGCCGCTGCCGCAGCCCGGCGCGACCTTGAACAGCACCGACATCTTTGCCTCGTTCAGGCCGCAGCGCACCAGGCCGCGCACGATGGCGCGGCGGGCGCCGACCGGCAGGTACTTGGTGCAAAAGTGCAGCAGCGCGGCTGCGACGATCAGGGTGACGATCAGGGTTTGCCACATACAGGTCTCCTCAGGCGCCCAGCAGCAGGGCGACGCGGTAAGTGATGAACGAGGCGCCATAGGCCAGCGCGAACATGTAGCCGGCCATCAGCAGCGGATAGCGCCAGCCGCCCGTTTCGCGTTTCACGACCGACAGGGTCGACAAACACTGCGGCGCGAACACGTACCAGGCCAGCAGCGACAGGGCGGTGGCCATCGACCACGAATGGGCGATCAGCGGCTCCAGGGTCGAGGCCAGCGCGTCGCCGCTTTGCGACAGCGCGTAGACAGTGCCCAGGGCGCCGACAGCCACTTCGCGCGCGGCCATGCCCGGCACCAGCGCGATGCAGATCTGCCAGTTGAAGCCGATCGGCGCGAAGATCACTTCGAGGCCACGGCCCAGGATGCCGGCCAGGCTGTAGTAGATCGGCGGATGGATCGCGTTGTCCGGCGGGCCGGGGAAGGTGCTGAGGAACCACAGGATGATCATCAGGGTCAGGATGATGGTACCGACGCGCGTCAGGAAGATCTTGGCGCGCTCCCACAGGCTGACGGCCAGGTTGCGCAGATGCGGCCAGTGATAGCTGGGCAGCTCCAGCAGCAAGGCCTGCTTGGTCTTGCTGCCCATGCTGCGCTTCATGACCCAGGCCACGGCCATGGCCGAGATGATGCCGGCGAAGTACAGCGTAAACAGCACCAGGCCCTGCAGGCTGAGGATGCCCCACACCTGCTGCTCGGGAATAAAGGCGGCGATGATCAGGGCATACACGGGCAGGCGCGCCGAGCAGGTCATCAACGGCGCGATCATGATGGTGACCAGGCGGTCGCGCGGATTCTGGATGGTGCGCGCCGCCATCACGCCGGGAATCGCGCAGGCAAAGCTCGACAGCAGCGGAATGAAGGCGCGGCCGGACAAGCCCACGCCGCCCATCATGCGGTCGAGCAGGAAGGCCGCGCGCGGCAGGTAGCCGCAGTCTTCCAGGCTGAGGATGAAGAAGAACAGGATCAGAATTTGCGGCAGGAACACCAGCACGCTGCCGACGCCGCCGATCACGCCTTCGACCAGCAAACTCTTCAGATGCCCGTCGGGCATATTGGCCGTCAGGATGGCGCCCAACTGCTCGACGCCGCCGGTGATCATTTCCATCGGCGTGGCGGCCCAGGTAAATACGGCCTGGAAGATCAGGAACATCAGCACGGCCAGGATGATCGGGCCGAACACGGGGTGCAGCACCACGTTGTCGATTTTTTCGGTCAGGTTGCCGCTGTCGGCGGCGTCGTTGCTGACGGCGGCCAGGATGCGGCGCACTTCGCGCTGGGTCTCTTCCACCGACACGCTGTCGATGTTCGACAGCGGCTGCGGATCGGCCGGCGGCAGCGGCAGCATGGCGTCGATGGCGTTCAGCAGCGCTTTTTCGCCGTCGTGCTGCACGGCGATGGTCTCGACCACCGGCATGCCCAGTTCCTGCGACAGTTTGGCCGTGTCGATCTGCATGCCACGCTTTTTCGCCACGTCGGTCATGTTCAGCGACAGCAGCATCGGCAGGCCCAGGCGCTTGACTTCCAGCACCAGGCGCAGATTGAGGCGCAAATTGGTGGCGTCGACCACGCAGATGATGGCGTCCGGCCGCGGATCGCCGGGGCGCAGGCCGCCGACCACGTCGCGCGTGATGGCTTCATCGGGGGTGGTCGGCGACAGGCTGTAGGCGCCCGGCAAGTCGAGGATGCGCACCGGCTTGCCGGCCGGCGAGGTGAAATGGCCTTCCTTGCGCTCGATGGTGACACCGGCGTAGTTCGCCACTTTCTGGCGCGAACCGGTCAGGCGGTTGAACAGGGCGGTCTTGCCGCAGTTCGGATTGCCCAGCAGGGCGATTTGTGGCTGGTGCGTCGGCTTGTGCAAGCCGGCACCGGTGATGTTTTCTACGGCACCCATAATTGTTCCGGTCAGGTCAGCGGTTGAATCGTGATCAGCGCCGCTTCAAAGCGGCGCAGTGCGAACGTGGCGTTGCCCACGCGGATGGCGAGCGGGTCGCCGCCGGGCAGGCCGCGCTTGAGCATGCGGATCCGTTCGCCGGGTACGAATCCCAGCTCCATCAACCGGCGCGCAAGGTCGACGCCGTCTTCCATCTGGTCCGCCGGCAAGGGCGTGATATGCAACACCGTACCGCTCTGGCCAACCGCCAGCGCGTCGAGCGTCATCAAATTTGGAACTAGAGTCATGAGCAATTCCGTTCAAGTAGTAAGACATTCCACGACTATGTTGTGAAATGCCGACAACCGGGCCTGAAAAAGAGGGGCAGGCGCCGACCGTCCGAGACAATACCAGCATTATAAGCACGAATGCGAATTGTTTTTATTTAGCCCCACGGATGGCCTCTGATCAAGGCCGTAATGCCCGGCCGGCGGGCTGCGGCCCGCAGCCCGCCCCACCGCCACGATCAAGCCGGCGCATCAAATCGCTTGCAAAGTCAGCGTCTTTGCGAGACAATTGAAACGTAATGATAATGATTCTCATTAAAACGATAGCAACAGTGTCGGGTGAGACCAGTTTTTCTTCTTGTGTTTCCTGTGACTTTATCCAGAAGGTGCATCAATGATTGTATGTGTCTGCAACAACATATCTGATCGTGAAATTCGTCAAGCCGTCGACCTGGGCCTGTCCACCATGGCCGAGCTGCGCCGTGACCTGGGCGTTGCCACCTGCTGCGGCAAATGCCATACCTGCGCGCGGGAAGTGCTTGCCACCCACCTCGATGCCACCATGGGCGCCACTGCAGCCCTGCGTGAAACGGTCATCTCGCGCACCGAGGTTCCTGTCTTTACCAATTAAAAAAAGAAAGCGATGAACGCCATGACGATGATGCCCCCGCCCATTACGGTGCAGGCTGTGGAACAATTTGCCGTCTTCGAGAAGAAGCGCAGCAAGTTCGTGCCGCTGACGCTCATCCTCGTGCTGCACGTGGCCGCTTTCTACGCCATCCAGAGCGGCTTGCTGAGCCGCGTGGTCAGCGCGGCCATGCCGACCATCACCACCGTCAGCATCATCGCGCCACCGGCGCCGCCGAAGCCGCCAACGCCATCCGTACCGAAGACGGTGGAACTGAGCGCGCCCATGCCGCGCGCCGTGATTCCACCGCTGCCGATGATCGCCGTGGCGCCGACCGAGCCGACCATCACGCCGCCGCAGCCAAGCCGCGCCGAAGCGGCGCCGCCGGCCACCAGCGCGCCGGCCGCGCCATCGACGCCGGCGCCATCGCCGCCGGCCCCATCCACGCCGCGTACCGTCAGCAGCGTCGAATACATCAAGGCGCCGCAACTGGTCTACCCGAATTTGTCGCGCCGCCTGGGCGAAAGCGGCACCGTGGTGCTGCGTATCCTGATCAATGAAAAAGGCTTGCCCGAGCAAATCCTCGTACATAAATCGACCGGCTACAGCAACCTCGACGAAGCGGGCCGCCAGGCCGCCATGCGCGCGCTGTTCAAGCCGATGATCGAAAACGGCAAGCCGGTGCCGGTGTATGTGCTGGTACCCCTGACGTTCCAACTGAGCTAGCCTCCCGCGGCCTCGCGCCGCCGCCAGCCGCAAGCATCGCACCACGTGCCCTGCTTGCTTTTTCGCGCCCTTTTTTAGTCAAGCGATTTGCTTGTTGAGTCTGCCAGCCTACATCCCCGGGCCCGGCAGACTTTTTTTTGGACCAGAACACCAGTAAAGCGTATTAAAACTCCAGTCCTCAGCACAGGCACTACGGGCCAAGCGAGCCTGAAAAATGTCGAGGGCAAGGCGCAGCGACGAAGACAGTACGCATGTACGGCGAGGAGCTGCAACGCCGCCATCGGCATTTTCTCGGGCTCGCGTCTCCGGCCCGCCATTTTTTGCGTCGGACAGCTTAAATGAACGGCATTGGATACCTTATCGCGAGCGCTAAATCTCCGCCCACATCCTCAGCAGATTATGATAATGCCCCGTCAACCCCACGGTCGCCTCCGAATCGCCATGCGCGGCGCGCACCTGCTGGATATTCTGGTCCAGCTCGAACAGCATGCTGCGTTTCCAGTCGTCGCGCACCATGCTCTGGGTCCACAGGAATGAGCAGATGCGCTCGCCACCGGTGACGGGCAGCACGCGGTGCACGCTGGTCGACGGGTAGACGATGACGTCGCCGGCCGGCAGCTTGACTTCATGCGTGCCGTAGGAATCGACCACCACCAGTTCGCCGCCCTCGTATTCTTCCGGTTCGCTCAGGAACACGGTCGACGAGACGTCGGCGCGCATCGACTGCATGCCGCCCTTGGGCGTGCGGATGGCGCCGTCGATATGCAGGCCATAGTGCTCGCCGCCGGCATAGCTGTTGAAGAACGGCGGCAGGATGCGCAGCGGCAGCGCGGCGGCAAAGAACAGCGGATTGGCCATCAGGGCGCGGCTGACGATCTCGCCCAGCTCCAGCGCCAGCGGCGAGCCTTCGGCCAGCTGCCGGTTGCGCTTGACCTGCGCACCCTGCTCGCCGACACTGGCACGGCCATCGACCCAGTCGGTCTGCGCCAGGCGCTGGCGAAAATACGTCACCTGTTCCGGCGTCAGCACGCCAGGTATATGCAGCATCATCTTGCAGTCCTTTTTGAATGAAAATCATTACCAGATTATCGCACCGGCCACCATGCCAAAACAGGCCTGAAAGCAAGAACCGCACAGGTCGCAACAGGCAGCTGAAATGCGAATGCGAATGGCCTTCATTTGCTTTGACAAATAAAAATTGGCGAAGTGTGGCAATCCATTTGAGAATGGGTTTTATTCGCGCGATATTTACGTTAAAAATACGGAAAAACCATGTTTCAGGTCAAAAATGGCCAACCTTTTGCGCTATCATGCGGGCATAGCGAGACCGGCAAGCCAGCAAGATATGTGCGTCACCAGGCAGCCCAGCGCCACCCGGCAGTGACCGCCCCAGCATCCGGTTTCATCATTGACCGCAGCACAGAACAAAGGAAATCCCATGAAGGGCGATAAAGAAGTCATCCGCATGCTCAACGCACAGCTCACCAACGAACTGTCGGCCATCAACCAGTACTTCCTGCATGCACGCATGTACAAGCACTGGGGCCTGGAAAAGCTGGGCAAGAAAGAATACGAAGAATCGATCGGCGAAATGAAACACGCCGACAAGCTGATCGACCGCATCCTGATGCTCGACGGCCTGCCTAACCTGCAAGCGCTGCACAAGCTGCTGATCGGCGAGAACACGCCGGAAATGCTGGAATGCGACTTGAAACTGGAACGCGCCGCACACGCCACCGTCAAGGAAGGCATCGCCATCAGCGAAAAGGCCGGCGACTATGTGTCCCGCGACCTGTTCCTGATGATCCTGGAAGACACCGAAGAGCATATCGACTGGCTGGAAACGCAGATCGACCTGATCGCCAAGATCGGCCTGCAAAACTACCTGCAAAGTCAGATGGCAGTCGAAGAGTAACGAGGACACCTGCCAAAACCTACTGCGCGTCGGCATAGGCGGCCTGCGATGCTCACCGTACCAGAGTACGGTTGCGCTTCTCGGCCACCTCTTCCTTCCGCTCGCTACGGTTTTGTCAGGCGTCGTAACGTCGAAGGTGAAATAAAAAAACCGGCAAATTGCCGGTTTTTTTACGCCTGCGGCACGGTATCCTTGAATGACTGCCGCTCGGACAGTTTGTCGAACAGGCGCGCCAGCGCCGGGTGCGCGCCGCGCCAGTCGATCTCGGGAAAGCGGAAGCTGAGCCAGCCCAGCGCGCAGCCGACCGCCACGTCGGCCAGGGTGTAGTTCTTGCCGGCGCAATACACGCTTTCGCCCAGGCGCGCGTCGAGCGCCGCCAGGCCGCGCGTGACCTTGTCGTGCTGGCGCGCGATCCACGCCTCGCTTTGCTGTTCCGGCGGGCGCTGGGCGCGCTCCAGGCGCATCAGTACACCGGCATCGAGGATGCCGTCGGCCAGCGCTTCCCAGTTCTTGATATCGGCCCGTTCGCGGCCGTTGCCGCCGGCCGGCAGCAGCTTGCATACGGGCGTGAGCGTGTCGAGGTATTCGACGATCACGCGCGAATCGACCAGCGCGCTGCCGTCTTCCATCACCAGGCAGGGCACTTTGCCCAGCGGATTGGCTTCGGCGATGCGAGTCTCGGGCACCCACACGTTTTCCAGCTCGAAGGCATAGTCGAGCTTTTTCTCGGCCAGCACGATGCGGACTTTGCGGACATACGGGCTGGCGAGGGAACCGATCAGTTTCATGGACACTTTAAAGTAGACGAGGTGCTATCAGTATAGCATCGGCGCAGCCCGCATTTGGCAGCGCGCAGCATGCCTGTTGACCAGTGTGGCGGACATGCCGCATTCGCGCCATCCTGCGCCCGCCAGCGGTAATACCATCGCCGGCAGTGGTAAAATCGCTGTTTTCCCGTGGCGCCTCCCTCCTGCCAGCGCATTTGCAGCGCGCTGGCCCACGCTCTGCTGCGCGCCACGCGCCCACCGTTTCATTAACTTGCGTCCGCTCTCATGACCTCTACTACTCCGTATTCCACGCTGTCGGCCCTGTCTCCGCTCGATGGCCGCTACGCCAGCAAGACCGACCTGCTGCGCCCGATCCTGTCCGAAGCCGGTTTCATGCACCACCGCGTGAAAGTGGAGATTTCCTGGCTGCAAGCGCTGTCGCAAGCCGGCTTTGCCGAAATCAAGCCGTTCTCGGCGGAAGCGAACGCCCTGCTCGACAAAATGGCGAGCGACTTTTCGGAAGCCGATGCGGCCCGCATCAAGGCCATCGAAGCGGTCACCAACCACGACGTCAAGGCAGTTGAATACTGGCTCAAGGAACAGGTCGCCGACGTGCCGGAACTGGTGGCCGCCTCGGAATTCATCCATTTCGCCTGCACCTCGGAAGACATCAACAACACCTCGCACGGCATGATGCTGAAAGCCGCGCGCGATGGCGTGATGCTGCCGGCCTTGACCGGCCTGATCGACAAGCTGACGCAGATCGCGCACGCCAATGCCGACGTGCCGATGCTGTCGCGCACGCACGGCCAGACAGCCAGCCCGACCACCCTGGGCAAGGAATTTGCCAACGTCGTGGCCCGCTTGCAGCGCGCCGTGAAACGCATCGCCCAAGTCGAGATCCTCGGCAAGATGAATGGCGCGGTCGGCAACTACAACGCCCATTTGTCCGCCTACCCGTCGTTCGACTGGCCGGCGTTCTCGCAAGCCGTGATCGAGCAGCGCCTGGGCCTGGTGTTCAACCCGTACACCATCCAGATCGAGCCGCATGACTACATGGCCGAACTGTTCGACGCCTTTGCGCGCGTCAACACCATTTTGCTGGACCTGAACCGCGATATCTGGACGTATGTGTCGCTGGGCTACTTCAAGCAGAAACTGAAGGCCGGCGAAATCGGTTCGTCGACCATGCCGCACAAGGTCAACCCGATCGACTTCGAGAATTCCGAAGGCAACCTGGGCCTGGCCAACGCCGTGCTGAAACACCTGTCGGAAAAACTGCCCGTCTCGCGCATGCAGCGCGACCTGACCGACTCGACCGTGCTGCGCAATATCGGCGTCGGCCTGGGCTACACCTTGCTGGCCTACGACAGCTGCCTGCGCGGCCTGAACAAGCTGGAAGTGAACCATGCGCGCCTGGCGCAAGACCTGGACGCGACCTGGGAAGTGCTGGCCGAGCCGGTGCAAACCGTGATGCGCCGCTACGGCATCGAAAACCCGTACGAGCAACTGAAGGAACTGACGCGCGGCAAGGGCATTTCGAAAGAAGCGCTGCAAACCTTCGTCAACGGCCTGGCGATTCCGCAAGACGCGAAAGACGTGCTGCTGACCATGACGCCAGCCAACTATATCGGTATCGCGGCGCAACTGGCCAAGGCCATCTAAGTACTGCCCATCCGCACCCGGCGCCGGGTGCGTTGTAGTCCCGCGGGGCGGCCGGCAAACAAATGCCGCCCGCCCCGCGGTTTTTATCCCCGTCTTTCTTGTAGAATCTGCAGCGCCCCTGCGCACTTTGTTTTTCTTTGGTATATTAGGCCGGATTAGTCCTAACACGTACTACTTTCAAGAAAGCCATCGATGCACCGCTACACCACCACCGCCATCATCCTGCACTGGCTGACCGCTCTGCTGATCATCAGCGCCTTTATCATGGGCCTGGTCATGGTCGATATCCCGGGCCTGACCCCCACCAAGCTGAAATATTTTTCGTGGCACAAATGGCTGGGCGTGACGGTGCTGGCGATCGCCGCCATCCGCCTGCTGTGGCGCAAGGCGAACGTGCCGCCGCCGCATCCGGCCAGCATGGTCGCCTGGCAAAAAAAGGCGGCCGACGCCATGCATGTGCTGCTGTATATCCTGATCTTCGCCGTGCCCATTTCCGGCTACCTGTATACCCTGGCGGCCGGCGTGCCGGTGGTCTACCTGGGCCTGTTCCAGCTGCCGGTCATCATGGCGCCGAATCCCGAGCTTAAGCCGCTCTTAAAAGACATTCACTATGTTCTGAACATGACAATGGCTGCGGCCGTTGCCGCCCACGTGCTGGCGGCGCTCAAGCACCAGTTCATCGACAAGGACGGCGTATTGAAACGCATGCTGCCCTGAGTCTGCCCTACCCTGCCTTGCCCACTAAAAATACCAGGAAAAACAAGATGAAAACCACCCAACGCATCGTCCTCGCCTCCCTGCTGGGCCTGTCCGTGGCCGCCACCGCCGCCACCCTGCTGAAAACTGACCCCGCCAAATCCAGCGTGTCGGCCGTCTTCAAGCAGATGAATGTGCCGGTCGAAGCCAAGTTCAAGAAATTCAATATCGCCATCGATTACAACCCGGCCACGCCGGATGCCTCCAAGGCGACAGTCGAGATCGACACCGCCAGCATCGATATCGGCGATCCGGAATACAACAAGGAAGTGGCGAAGAAAGAATGGTTCAACGCGGCCCAGTTCCCGAAAGCGACGTTTGTGTCCAGCGGCATCAAGGCGGCCGGCGCCGGCAAGCTGACCGTCACCGGCAAGCTCAACATCAAGGGCAAGGCCACCGACGTGACCTTCCCGCTGACCGTGAAATCGGAAGGCGGCAAGTACACGTTTGACGGCGCCCTGCCGATCAAGCGCCTGACTTACAACATCGGCGAAGGCGAGTGGAAAGATACCAGCATGGTCGCGGACGAGGTCACCATCAAGTTTCATGTCGCTGCGCAGTAACACCTGAGAAAACGTCCATGACTGCGTTGCTCTTGCCTCGTCGTGCTATTCACACTGCCTTCGGCAAGGCGCCTTGTCCTGAACGTTTTTCAGGCGTTACTCACTCAGATTAACCCCACCCCCTAGGATATTAATGAAACTTTCGCACCTGATGATCGCCATGCTGGCCGCCGCCAGCGCTGGTTCGGCCATGGCCGCCGCCGATACGTACAACCTCGACCCGACCCACACCTTCCCCAGCTTTGAAGCCGATCACATGGGCATGTCCGTCTGGCGCGGCAAGTTCAACAAGACCAAGGGTACCGTCACCCTGGACCGCGCCGCCAAGTCCGGCTCGCTGGACCTGGTGATCGAAGCCGATTCGATCGACTTCGGCCTGGACGCGATGAACACGCACGCCAGGAAAGCGGACATGTTCAACGTGGAAAAATTCCCGCAGATCACCTACAAGAGCAACAAGCTCATTTTCACCGGCGAGCAGTTGACGCAAGTCGACGGCGAACTGACCCTGCTGGGCGTGACCAAGCCGGTCACCCTGAAAGTGGACAAGTTCAAGTGCATCATGCACCCGCGCTACAAGCGTGAAGTATGCGGCGCCGACGCCACGGCCCAATTCAAGCGCGACGACTTTGGCCTGACTTTCGGCCTGCCGGCGTTCTCGCCGGAAGTCAAGCTGGCGATCCAGGTCGAGGCCATCAAGGCAGACTGATCAATCACGGCCAGGACCAAAAAAAGGGGAAGCGCCATGGCGCTTCCCCTTTTTTATACTGCAAGCCAGCCATGCTGGCGGGCGGTACAGGATCAGTGCACGATGCCGTCGCGCCGTACCACTTTCAGCGCAGTCAGCATGATGACCTTGATATCAAAGGTGAACGACTGCAACCGCAGATATTCGGCATCCAGCTTGACCTTCTCCGGTATCGGCAGTTCATCGCGGCCATTGATCTGCGCCCAGCCGGTCAGGCCAGGACGGATCAGATGGACATTTTGCTCGGTGCGCAGGTCGATCAGGTTTTGCTGATTGAACAGCGCCGGCCTTGGCCCCACCACGCTCATGTCGCCGCAGATGATGCACCACAGTTGCGGGATTTCATCGAGGCTGGATTTGCGCAAAAAGCCGCCAACCGGCGTCAAAAAAGTTTTCGGATCGGCCAGCAAGTGCGTCGCCACCACGGGCGTATCGACGCGCATGGTGCGCAGCTTGGGCATGGAAAAAATCCGGTTGCCACGGCCGACACGATCGGACCAGTACAGCACCGGCCCCTTCGAGGTCGCCTTGACCACGATGGCAAGCAGGCACAGCGGGATGAAAAAGATCACAGCCGCAATCAGGCTCATCAGTAAATCAAATGCTCTCTTCATTGTTTGTTTTGACCATTCATCAGAAAAAACTGCTCAACCGTCTTGTCGATTGCCGCTTGCGGTGTCACCACCGGTCGCCAGCCCAACGTCGCTTGCGTACTGGCAATATCGACCTGCAGCGAACCCGCCAGGCGATCAACGACGCCCTGCTTGCCCAGTAATTTGGCGGCGCCCGCCATCAGCGCCACCGGCACCGGCACCAGCAACACGCGTTTGTGCATCGCCCTGGCGATTTTCGTGACCAATTCCTTGACGCCCATGTCCTCCCCATCGGACACCATGAACACATGGCCAGGCGCCGCAGGATGCTTGCTGCACACGATCAGCAGGTCGACCAGGTTATCGAGCGCCACCATGCTGCGGAAGTTGCGGATGCTGCCAAATGGCAGCGGCACACCCTTTTTCACCAGCTTGATCAGGTTCAGGAAGTTTGCCTTCACGCCAGGACCATAGACCAGTGGCGGCCGAACGATCACCACCTCCAGGCCGGTATCGCGGCCCAGCTGCTGCAAAGCCTGTTCCGCCTCCATTTTCGACACCCCATAAGGATCGCAGGGCTGCGGCACATCGGACGCCCTGAACGGCTGCGTGGTGGTCGCCTCGCCATTCACCTTCACGCTGCTGACAAACACGAAGCGGCGCACACCTGCGGCGATGGCTTGCCTGGCCAGGTTCAGCGTGCCGTCGAGATTGACCTCGCGGTAGGCGCGCAGCGGATCGTCATCCTTGTCCGACATGACATGCACGCGCGCGGCCAGGTGAAACACCACCTCGCATCCTGCCAACGCGGCACGCCAGTCGGTGCTGCCATTGAGATCGCCAACATTGACTTCCCCCTCGGTGGCGCCCCTTCTGACTGCGGCGCGGACGGTGGCGCCGCCGGCGCGAAGGGTGCTGCACAAGGCCTTGCCGACAAAACCATTACTTCCGGTGACCAACATCATTGTGGGAGCCTCTGCGGGGATTTAACTTGATTCAACTGCATATCGATAAGCCATTCTTCCAGTTGCGTGATCAGCGTTGCGCGGTTGAACTGCGACGCACTCGTCTGCAAACCATTATTGCCCATGGTGGCACGCTCAGCCGGCGTCATCGCGGCCATCGCCAGTACGGCGTTGGCCAGACCCTCGGCATCACCCGCATTGCAGGTCAGACCGGCGTTCGCTTGCCGCACCACATCGGCACCTTCGCCATTCAGCATCGCCAGCAAGGGAATACCCGCTGCCAGGTAGGATTGCAATTTTCCCGGGATTGTCATCGAGAAAATGGGTTGATCCTTGAGCGAAACAAGCAGCGCGTCAGCATGTTTGAAAAAGCTGGCCATGCGCTCGACCGGATAGCGTCCAAGCAAAATGAAGCAGTCAGACAGCCCGCGCGCGACAACCTGCTCGGCCAGCCAGCCACTGAGCCGGCCATCGCCGACGATTACCCAGCGAATGGCGCGATTGTGCTTGAGCCGTTCGGCCGCAGCCAGTATCGCCGGAAAATCCTGGGCATCACCCACATTCCCGGCAAACATGACGGTAAATACCGACAAATCACTTTCCATTTCGGCCGCAGGAACGACTTCGGTCATGTCGAACACCGACTCCGCCCAGCTTGGGAAATACTCTACCCGTGCCGACGGACCGGCATACTTCACGATATTGGGCACGAACGCGCGCGACTGCGCGAGAACGACATCGCAACGTTTGTACACGAACGAGACCAGCTTGCCGACTGCGCGTAGCACGGCCGGTGATTTGACCACCCCGATGGCGTGCAGGGTCTCTGGCCACAGATCAAGCACCCAGAATGCCAATGGAGCTTTTTTCACCGCCCGCAATGCTGCGGCAGGCAGGCCGACGGTAATCGGCGAAGGTTCATAGCAAAAAATGGCATCGAAGTCGCGGCCCCGCAGTTTCCACAATCCACCACAGGTGGCGCTCAACGCGAAGCTCAAATAATTGAGCATCAGCCGCACGCCACCCTTGCCGCGCGCAGTATGGCGCACACGCACCACTTCCGCACCGGCATACTGGTTGAACTTTTCCGGCGCAGCGAGAAAGTCGCTAAAAAACTCACCTGCCGGATAATTCGGATGGCCGGTCAAGACCGTGACCTGGTGGCCGCGAGTAACCAGTTCGGCAACCAGGTCATTAATGCGGAAGTTCTCCGGCCAAAAGTACTGCGTAACAACAAGTAGACGCACTTCGATACCTCTATTGCTTTTTCCAAACTACGCGATTGACGTAGTCGGTATAACTATGGACGATCCTGACCACTTTGTCCGAAACATTCGGCATGCTGTAATCGGCCACGAGGCGCAGGCTGCGCTGCTCGCCACGCGGCTGGTCCGCCAGGATGGCCAGGCCCTGCAGGATACGATCGACTTCCAGGCCGGTCATCATCACCGCCGCCTCTTCCATGCCTTCAGGACGTTCATGCGCTTCACGCAAGTTCAGGGCCGGGAAGTTCAGGATCGACGACTCTTCGTTAATCGTCCCGCTATCGGACAACACTGCGCGCGCGCTCGCCTGCAGTTTCACGTAATCCCTGAAACCGAGTGGCTTGAGCAGACGCACCAGCGGGTGGAATTTGGCGCCCAGGGCATCGACCTTCTTCTGCGTGCGCGGGTGGGTCGAAACGATCACCGGCAAATTGTAGGTCTCGGCGACCTGGTTCAATGCCTCGACCAGCTTGGCAAAATTTGCTGGCGAATCGATATTCTCTTCACGGTGGGCACTGACGACAAAATATTCGCCTTCGGTCAACCCCAAGCGCGCGACCGCATCCGACGCATCGATGCGCGCTTTGTAGTGATGCAAGACTTCGTACATTGGGCTGCCAGTCTTGATAATGCGATCCGGCAGCAAGCCTTCACGCAACAGATATTCCCTGGCGATGTCACTATACGTCAGGTTGATGTCCGCCGTATGGTCGACAATCTTGCGATTCGTTTCCTCTGGTACGCGCTGGTCGAAACAACGATTGCCCGCCTCCATGTGGAAGATGGGGATCTTGCGACGCTTCGCAGGAATCGCCGACAGGCAACTGTTGGTGTCACCGAGGATCAGGATGGCATCGGGCTGTTCCTGTTCCAGCACTGCATCGACGGCAATGATGATCTTACCGATCGTTTCGGCAGCATTGCCGCCGGCAGCATTGAGAAAATGATCGGGCTTGCGCACTTCCAGGTCCTGGAAGAAAATTTCATTGAGCTCGTAGTCATAGTTCTGCCCCGTATGGACAATGATCTGCTCGCAATATTCATCGAGCTTGGCCATTACGCGCGACAAGCGGATGATTTCAGGCCGCGTGCCCACAACCGTCATTATTTTCAATTTTTTCATCTTTAAACTTTGTACGTTACGGTATCTGGGCGCTGGCGATCAAAGATCTCATTCGCCCACAACATGACGATCATCTCGACTTCGCCCACATTGGTAATGTCATGCGACCAACCTGGCATGGTCTCGACCACTTGCGGAACGGCACCCTCGGTCAACAGCTCATGGGTGTCACCCGTAACGATGTGGCGGAAACGGAAGCGTGCCTGCCCCTGAATGACCAGGAACTTCTCATTTTTCGAGTGATGATAATGGCCGCCGCGCGTGATGCCCGGATGCGCGGTAAAAAACGAGACTTGACCAGAATCCTTCGTCTTCAATAGTTCGACAAACCGTCCGCGCGGATCGGTATGCATTGGGACCAGGTAAGAGAACTGCTCAGGATTGAAAAAACTCAGGTATGTCGAGTACAAGGCCCGCACAAATCCAGTTCCCACCGGCTCGGTCACCAGCGAGGTACGGCTCTCCTTGAAGGCGCGAATCTGGTCCGCCATCGCCCCGACCGTAGTGGTGTAGACGGTCGCCAGTTCCGGCCACAGCACGCCGCCCGGCTGCTCGTCCATCAGCCGGACAAAATCAGCGATAAGGTCATCGATATAGACCAGGTTCAGCACGGCCGCCGGGTCATTAATCTGGATTGGCAAATCATTTGCAATATTATAACAAAATGTTGCGACTGCCGAATTATAGTTAGGCCGGCTCCACTTGCCAAATATGTTTGGCAAACGGTAAATGTACACCGGCGAACCGGAAGCAGACTCCAAGTCAACCAACGCCTGCTCCGCTTTGCGCTTACTGACGCCATAGCTATTCTCGAGCGACGCCTGCGACGAAGATGTGTAAATCAGGGGAATCTTGCGCCCGCTTGCAGCGATTGCAGCACACAACTGTTCGGTCAGTTCCTTGTTACCCGTTGTGAAATCTTCTGGATTTTCAGGCCGGTTAATGCCTGCCAAATGGAAGACGAAATCCACACCGACCAACAACTCTGGGAACTGCTCCGCAGGTGTATCGCGCGTGAACACGACCGACTCCACCTCCCGTTCGCGCAAATGCGTGACCAGATTCTTTCCGATAAATCCATTGGCGCCAGTAATCAGAACGCGCATAACTTAACCCTCCGGCTGGATATACTCGCCCTGGGTCAGCGCCCTGACAAATGGCAGTTTCATTAGTAATGCCATCATGCCTTCGACATCGAGGCGGGTGGTATTGTGCGAGTTATAGTCAGTGGCATCAGAGATACGCAACTCGCCTTGCTCGACGAATTTGCCGTAATTCAGGTCACGTAAATCCGGCGGTACCTGATAGTACTCGCCCAAGTCACGCGCAGCGACCATTTCCTCACGGCTCAACAGCGCTTCATACAGTTTCTCGCCGTGGCGCGTACCAATGATCCTGATCTCGTGGTCAGGCTTGCCCATCAGTTGCGTCAGCGCCCGTGCCAACACTTCCACGGTAGCGGCCGGCGCCTTCTGGATGAAGATTTCACCCGGGTTTCCGTTTTCGAAGGCGTACAGCACCAGATCGACCGCGTCGTCCAGCGTCATCATGAAACGTGTCATGTGCGGGTCAGTAATAGTGATCGGCTGGCCTGCGCGGATTTGCTCAACGAACAGCGGAATCACGGATCCGCGCGATGCCATCACATTGCCATAACGCGTGGTGGAAATCACCGTCGCTTCGCTGCCGCGGGACTTCGCAACGATCACTTTTTCCATCATCGCTTTGGAAATACCCATGGCATTTATCGGATAAACGGCTTTATCCGTACTGAGGCAGACTACTCGTTTAACGCCGCAAGAAATGGCGGCTTCCAACACGTTCTCTGTACCCAAGATGTTGGTTTTCACTGCTTCCAGCGGGTGGAACTCGCAGGACGGCACTTGTTTCAGCGCAGCCGCGTGAAAAATATAGTCAACACCGCGCACGGCATTCAATACAGATTGATAGTCTCGGACATCGCCAATGTAAAACTTCAGTTTCGGATTGTTGTAGCGTTTCCGCATATCATCCTGCTTTTTTTCGTCCCGACTGAAAATACGGATCTCTTTCAAATCAGAATCCAAAAATCGCCGCAATACGGCATTTCCAAACGATCCAGTACCACCAGTGATCAAAAGCGACAAATTAGAGAACATGCATAACCTCACTAAATAATAAAAAAAACACACCGATGCCTATCGACGGATACTCGTAAATAGCGCGCCGACTATATTAACTCCATCGACGTTCCATAATTATTGCATTTTCGCACGTCAATAAGATAGGCTAGATAGCCGCATACCATTGCATACAGCGGCAAACCATAGGTAACTGAATGAATAAAGACCAACATCAAAGCAATTCCAACAAAAAATCCGCGCGCCCTGCCCAGTGCGTCAATTGCAAGATGAAACGGCAGCAAAAATAATGGTAAAGCGAAAAAACCTAACTCCCAAAAAGCCCCCCCTACACCCGACATGATCTTGTCGGTCGGATCGCCCCACCAGTAACTTGGGAACATAGCTTGCGCCTGCACGATCATCTTCGAAAACGAGGACAAGCCCTGCGGTAAGCCGTACCCGTACAATGGCAGCACCAGGTGATAGAACCGCTCTGAAATACTGCCATCAACGTATAAAATATTGCTCGGGTCCTGGAAGAACTGATTGAGCACGTCGAAAATGCGTATGTTCGAGCCAAGTAGCAGATCAGAATTGCCCAGCGAGTAGCCCAACAGCGTCAGTACCGAAATCACACTAACCAGCAACATCACCCTATTCTGCAAATAATATACCAGCAGCATGGCAAAAAAACTCACGATGGCCAAGGTCGACTGCGAGAAAAACAGAAGTTGAAAAATAAGTAGCAGCAAATAACGCTTTTTTACTTTCGCCTCAATATTCAAGCAAAAAACCAATACTCCAAGAGCCAGTAAATTCAAGCCGTACATCGACGGCTCCGGCGTCAGGCCGGTTACCCCGCGTTCAGGGCTGGTACGCACCGACACCAACAGTTCGAACAGATCACGCGAAATAATCATCTGCGCCACGGCAACAATAAAATTGATCCAGATCGCCAAAAAAACGATACGGACGAACTGCCGATGCACATCGAATGGCGGCTGGGAAATCCCCTTTCCGCCCACCGCGCCGTATTTCAAGGAGAAAAACACAGCGTGCGACACCACAAGTGGCGTGCAATAAAATATGGTAGCACGGAAAATAAGCGACACATCATTGACTTCCGTGATCGCAATCGTCAGCCAAAGCCCCACAATGGGAAGCAGGAAATACTTAAAATAACCTACGACCCGACTATATTTCAAAAAATAAATAAGCGCAGCAATAAAACAATAGGGTTGAAGGTCAAGATTAAGCAGCCCAAGAGACACGAAAGGGAACAAAAACAGTAAATTTATGTAGCGCAAAATTATCGACTCACGTGAGACCGTAGGATTGATCCCTACGGTTACGAAATGTAGAAGACAAGTGGAGAGCGTCTAATAACGCCACACCCACAAACGAGCAACATAAGCGCACGCAGTCGATGGTACCCAGGCCTGGCAATTCAGTCTGCGCGCAGTCGCTAAGCGTGGTCATTGAATTAATGGTCGATTCAATCGAGAATTCCTTTGCTTTTTCACGGCATGCTGATGCGATTTCTTCAGCGAAGACCTGATCCGACAAGACACGTTCGACCAAACTTTGCATACTGAAGCGCGGCACGTCCGGAAGATATTCGTTGTACGAATACCCGTCGATATCCGAAAGGAAGCCATATGTTTCCGGCTGCTTGATCGATTCAATACCAACCATCGCCGGAATACGCAACGCGGCGGCCTCAAGTAAAGCTGTACCGCTACCAATAAACAACCTAGCCTGTCCCACATTTTTGCCAAAATCAGAGTACGCCATAGGACCGAAGAAATGAATTCGATGCTTTATGCCGAGAGATTCCGCCAACGCCTTCAGGTCTTCTTCCTCGGAACCGCTTCCATATATATCATAGTGCAATTCGGGATGACGATCCGCCAGTGCCGCCACAATGCGAATAATATGCCCATTGTATGTCTTGAAATTGACCAGGTTGCCGACCGAAACCAGCTTGCCGCGCACTTGTGCAGGCAGGTCCTGCGGCAAGTCTTCGGATATTTCGATACCGATGGGCGCTATCGTACCGCCAGAAAAATCCGTCCCGAAAAAACGCGAGTAGTTGGTCACATTCGCCTGGTTAAAGAACAGGAACTGACTCGCCGGAACAGCATTGAAACATTGTCTAAATGCGCGTACAAAATAAGTATCTTGCGCGTCGAATAAATATTCGTTTTGGTGGTACACGCCGATCGTAGCTCGCACCCCTGCTAGCCGACGCGCCAGTCGGCTGGCAAAAAAAAGGCCGAATATGCCCATGACATGCACGGTAGTGCCGAACTGCCTCAACATATCAAGCAGAGCCCTCCAGCGCACCGGTGCAAATGTCATCAACTGCATCCGGAAAAACACCCCGTGGTCCCAAAGGTAATCGCGCAAGTCAAATACTTGCGCATAACGTTCAAGTTCCGCGCGCAGTTTCTCGTCTACGATGGGGAACATCACAAGTACCGCGACTTTTTGCCCACGACGGTGCATTTCCCGACATGCCCTGATGAGAAAGGTGGTGCCGCCATTAACAGGGAGCGCATTTGCAATAAATATCATTTTTTCATTTTAATTATGACGTACAAGCAAAAATATTATCAAGTATAAAGTAAGGCACAGTACTCCTTACACGTCGCCGCCCTTTCGCAGATAGACCCGTAAAGCTACTTGAACAACAATGAAGTACAAAATATAGGTGGCACAATAAGCGTAACTGGCACCGACCGCACCGTATTTCCCGACAAAGAAATAACACAACAAAACCAAGGTGCTTGCCTGAAAGATTTCAGCACCAATATAAATTTTGGTACTTGCCCTCGCCACCGCAACATATGCGCCGATATATGCCGCGATCTTGAAAGCATCACCCATTAATTGCCAAGGAAAGAAACCCTTCATCGGTAGAAATTGCGGGGAAAAAAGCAGCAGAATAATGAAATCTCGCGCCAGGAAAATCGTCAGCGAAAGCGCCGCCAGCACTGGCATGGCAATTTTATAGACCGACCATACCTCTTTCCCAATTTCACTACGGCTTCGCAACTCAGCCAAACGGGGCAGGTAGTAACTTGCTAGCACGACAGTAATGAATTGCAAATACGCGTCGGAAATCTTGCTGACTGCCTGCCAATATCCAACCTGAACCCAACTATTATTGACCTCAATAATATGTCGCATGACAATTTGCGCCATTTGCATCGTAAATACCGACACCAACAGCATCAGAGAAAACTGCAGGAATTGCCCCGTTTTCACCCGATCCCAAACCGGCATCAAATCACGCAATTTGAACCGCAGTCCAAAAAAATACCAAGGTACAAGAAACAGAATATTTGCCACCGGCATCCAGATTAATCCGTACATTGCACCGTGAATGCCCCAGAAGATACAACCAACGGCGACACCGCTAGCGCCAACGACCACGCCCAATCCATTGACAACGGCAAATGCGTGTACCCGTTTGTGGCCGTTAACTAACCCCATCAACAAATTGGTACAGGCAAGCGCAAATTGTGCCGCAGCCAATACCCGGATCACGTCGGCATAATCGACCGTACCAAAGAGCCAATTCGACAGAGGTGAGGCGAGGCCAAGTAAAATCGCGCCTAATATCACCGATGCTACTAATCCCACCAAACTCGCCGCGCCGATGTAACCTCTTAACTGCTTGTGTTCATCCCTGTACTGCGCGACAAACTTGACAAGACCGGTCGATATCCCGCCGCCGGCAAGGATAGTCATCATCGACATCAGGCTCATGAACTGACCCAGTCGACCCAATCCGTCGGCGCCAATATAGACAGCAATAATTTTTACTACAATCAATCCGGCAAGAAGCTTACTCAGCGTCGATGCTGCGAATAGCAGTCCAACCTTTAGGAGGTGCATACTTCAGCATAAAATGACGCAATAATTCCCGTAATCTTGTCTACCTGCTCATTGGTAAGATCAGGAAACAACGGCAAGCGAACCAGGCAATCGGTGTAGCGATCACTGTTAGGCAGGATACGGTCGCCATGCTGTGCAGCGAAATATGGACTCGAGTGCAGTGATAAATAATGGAATACTGCCATCACGCCGCCCGCCTTGAGCGCATCGATAAGCTTTGTTCGCTCCTCAAGGTCGCGGCAAACCAGATAAAACATGTGCGCATTGTTCGTTGCGTACTCCGGGATCACCGGCAGGGAGATGAGGCCGGCCTGACCAAGTGCAGCCAAGTTTTCGTAATAGCGTGACCATACGCGACACCGTGCCGCCTGGATTATCTCAACGGATTCGAGCTGCGCAAACAAAAACGCGGCAAGCATATCTGACGGAAGAAATGATGATCCAACATCTACCCAGCCATATTTATCGACTTCACCCCGGAAGAATGACGAACGATTAGTACCTTTCTCGCGAATAATTTCGGCGCGCAGGTCGTATTCGGCGTTATTCACAACCAATAGTCCACCTTCACCACACACCACATTCTTGGTCTCATGGAAGGAGAACGCCGACAACGCGCCCAGCGAACCCAACGGCCGGCCACGGTGATAGGAATCGATCCCCTGCGCGGCGTCTTCCACCACAGGAATGCCGTGCGCCGTAGCTACCTCCAGAATACGATCCATGTCACACGCCACACCAGCGTAATGCACCACTACGATGGCCTTGGTCAGGGGTGTAATCAAGCGCTCCACTTCGGCCGCATCGATATTCGGCTGGTCGGCTTGGCTATCGGCAAACACCAAGGTCGCGCCGCGCAAGGCGAACGCATTCGCGGTCGACACAAAGGTGTACGACGGCATGATGACTTCATCACCTGGTTGGATGTTCAGCAAGATCGCGCACATCTCGAGTGCATCGGTGCATGACGTTGTCAACAAGGTCTTGTGAAAGTCAAACTTCTGCTCAAACCAGGACTGGCATTTTTTGGTAAATTCGCCATCGCCAGACAGCTTGCGGTTATCCAGTACTTTGGCGATATTTGCTAACTCGTTACCTGTTAAATAAGGTCGATTGAAAGGAATCATTATCTAGAACCACTTATGAAATGTGTAAATGCTGTTTCGCGGCTCGAAGCCTTGACGACACCACACCTTTTGCGGTGCAGTATTTGTTATTTGAGTTGATACAAGAAGTTGACTTATTTCATTCTCCGAACACCAATTTTTCGCCAGTCGGACCAGGGAGGTGTACAGTCCATGCGCTTGGTATTCCGGGTGTACACCATTCAAGACAATTTCCGCAGATTTGCTATTCAACTTTTTCAAAGTCAGAAACGCGACCACTTGATCATCTTTGCAGATCAGCAGCACCGCATCCGCAACAGGCTGCGACAGGCATGAAGCACGCGCCCAAGAGGAATAAACCAGATCCGAATCAACTGTACTCAATTTTGGATCGGCATGGTAATGGCCGGAATAATTTTTGAATGCCATTTGCGCGCAACACTCAACCAGATCCGCATCCTGCTCACTGGCGATACGCCAACTGTAGTCATCCGGCAATATCACCGGGTGCACCGAAATTGCCTTTTGTAAAAAGTAGACCAGCGTATCCATTAGCTGAAAACCGGCCTCTTCCATCGCGTGAACGAGTTCAATTTCAGAGGTATCACAGCGTGCGATCAGTAACTCCACCGCGCGCATAGCACACCAGTCGATCAAGCCATGAATACTTTCACCCTTCTCGATCGACACTTTCGCTGTGACAACACCAAATCGATCCTTGTCTATCGACGACAATGCAACTTTCATATTAAATTTCTATTCCTTTATCATTCTGACGCAATGCACTGAATATTAAATTTTTAAATATATACGGCAATCAAGAAACCGAAAAGAAATGCTTATAAATTTACGTCACCGCATTTCAATACACATGACAGAACTTCAAACTGGAGCACAGGCACGGTTAAAACAATGACCACGCATACCGCTGTGGCCACTGTAATTTCCATAACAGGAATAAGCGTTTTACCGGTAAAAACCCTTTTATATATTCCACAACGAGATTAATAATAATCTGGAAATAGAAAAAAGCACCATGCTTGCAAAGAAACGGGAGCGCACTTTATTGGAAGCGACCATCGCTAAAAAAGGGAAAAATCTCCAGCTTCAGCCTCTGTGCCCCGAAGCATAGAACAAGAAAATAGAAGTTCAGAGCCACAGTCAAAACCTACCAGATCATTCTCTTTTTATATTTTTATACAAAAATAAATTGAAAGCACAAGAGGATTTTTTTCACACAAATAAATCATCATTGATAATCTGCGCGGCGAAATAAAATATCAGATAACTGAAAAATTCTGACGCCCCCAAACCATCCTGAAAAATGGCATAACCTTCAAGTACACCCGCATTTTTCAAAAAATCAAATGTACTTGTATAAAAAATTCCATCACCGACTGTCGAATGCAATGACAAAACATGTCTGAACGATCTCAATCAATGCCACCGAGACGATTTCAGGAACTGTCAGTATTGAAAACTTTACAAGGCAACGATAAGATAATCGACAGACTCTACCTGAGTGGATTCCACTCAAATAAAAAAACACCTCTCGCAAAGGCATTTACAATTATCGGGCTTAATCGTCAAATCTGCTCCCGACTTAGATTTTCAAATAAAAAACCGGGAGCAAGACTGAGGGTGATGCAGCAAGTTACCCTAACACTTGACAACTTAAACGGTCCGTTCCTTAAGAAGGCGCAAAAGGTATTGTCCATATCCATTCTTCGCCAGCGGCTGGGCAAGCTTTTCAAGAGCAGCTGCGTCAATATATCCTTTACGATAAGCAATCTCTTCTGGGCAAGCTATTTTCAAACCTTGGCGATGCTCGATCGTGGCAATGAACTGCGATGCCTCCAGAAGAGATTCATGAGTCCCGGTATCAAGCCATGCCATACCTCGCCCCATGAGCTCTACGTTCAACTGCTCGCGTTCCAAAAAAACACGGTTAACATCAGTGATCTCCAGTTCACCACGTGCTGACGGCTTGATTTCCGCAGCAATATCGCAAACTTGGCCATCGTAAAAATAAAGGCCAGTAACCGCATAATTAGACTTTGGCTTGCTCGGCTTTTCTTCGATCGACAATACTCGTCTATCGGCATCAAATTCAACCACTCCGTAGGGCTTGGGATCTTGAACGTGATACGCAAATACCGTCGCACCGTCCGTCCGCTCAGCAGCTGTACGCAGCTTTGCTTCCAGATCCGTACCGTAAAAAATATTATCGCCGAGAATCAGTGTCGATGGTGCGCCGCCTAGAAACTGGCGTCCAATGATGAATGCTTGGGCCAATCCGTCTGGCGTTGGCTGAACGGCATAGCTAAGGTTCAAACCCCATTTGCTTCCATCACCCAGCAATTCCTCAAAACGACCTGTATCCTGGGGCGTCGAGATGATGAGGATGTCACGAATACCAGCCAACATTAATGTGGTAAGCGGATAGTAAATCATTGGCTTGTCATATACCGGCAATAATTGCTTAGATACGACAGTGGTCACAGGATATAAGCGCGTGCCAGACCCGCCTGCCAAAATGATGCCTTTGCGCCGATTCACCACCGGATTCATGCAACCTCCTGCTGGTCGGCGCGCTGAACATAATTTTTATCCAGCCATTTGAAATAATCGCCAGACTGAACGTTACGCACCCAATCCTGATGTGTCATATACCATTCGACCGTCTTCCTGATGCCGGTTTCAAAAGTTTCCGCCGGTTTCCAGCCTAGTTCATGCGCCAACTTGCGCGCGTCAATCGCGTAACGTCGATCGTGACCAGGCCGGTCAGCAACAAAAGTGATCTGGTCACGATAACTGCCGCTTTCCTTTGGCGCGAGTTGGTCAAGGATATCGCAAAGCGTGTGCACAACCTCTAAATTGGCCTTTTCATTCCAGCCGCCGATGTTGTATGTCTCGCCAAGCCGCCCACCTTGCAGCACGCAGCGAATTGCCGCGCAGTGGTCGCCGACATACAGCCAGTCACGCACTTGCTGTCCATCGCCATAGACCGGAATCGTTTTGCCCGCGCGAGCATTGGCGATTGCCAAAGGAATTAGCTTTTCCGGAAAATGGTATGGCCCGTAGTTATTTGAACAATTGGTGGTCAACGTTGGAAGACCGTAAGTGTGGTAATACGCGCGCACCAGATGATCGGCAGCCGCTTTGGACGCGGAATATGGACTATTGGGTGAATAAGGTGTGGTCTCGGTAAACGGCGCATCATCTGGACTGAGCGACCCGTACACCTCGTCGGTCGACACATGCAGGAAACGAAACGCCGCTTTGGACTCGTCTGACAGAGCGGACCAGTATGTGCGCGCGGCGTCGAGCAGCGTGAAGGTACCGTTGATGTTGGTGGTGATAAATTCACCTGGACTATGAATTGAACGGTCCACATGACTCTCTGCTGCAAAATGAACGATTGCGCGCGGCTTATAGGTCGCCAGCAATTGATTGACCAAGGCTAAGTCGCAAATATCGCCGTGGACAAAAATGTGCCGCGAATCCTCCGCCAACGCAGCGAAATTGCTCTTATTTCCTGCGTAAGTTAACTTATCGAGATTGATAACTGGCTCATCACACTGCGCCAGCCAGTCAAGAATAAAATTGGAGCCGATAAATCCCGCGCCGCCAGTTACTAGAATCATGGAACATCTCATAAAAAAACGTTGCACGTCTCGAAAACATGAGAACGTGATCTAAATTAGGAAATATCTCAATTAAAACAATATTTCCCACGATAAATAAGTTTCGACCTGCGCGTATTAGCTTTACTTAAATTGAAGATACGTTTTGAATTTTTTCCAACGCACGATAGTTTTGGGATCCTGCTTCATTTTCTCGCAAATTTCCGCAACAAATACGCAAGCAAACGCAGCAAACAACGCCAACGCTGCAGCCATCAAAGTCATGAGCGCACGCTTTGGCTTGAATTTTTTCTCAGGCTCGATCGCAATATCGAGAACTTGAATCATCGATGTATCTTTCGCCTCGTCGAGACGCGCAACTTCGTATTGTTTCGCGAGAAGTTCATAGAGCATCTGATAATATTTCACATCGCGCAGGAGCTTGATATTGGCGAGTCCAATCTGTTTCTTATCATCTGACGCAGACTCTCCTGCAAGGGAGGGACGCCCATTCTCAAGTTTCGATAACTCGGCACGCGAACTGTTTAACTCCTGCTGGGCGCGCTTGTAGTCTTGATTATTTGTCGTAACGAACGCTTGCATGGAGTTCAACTGAATTTCCTTAGCGGAAATCTGCGCGCGCAACCGAGCCACCGTTTCGACAATGGCGCGGCTGTCGCTATCTACATTAATGACGCCATGAGTATCGAGTGCTCCTTTAAGCGTCATTTCGGCGTTAGCAAGATTGTTTTTTGAAAGCTCGAGCTGCTTCTCGAAAAACATTCTGCGTTGTGATGCTTCGGTAACCGCCAGCACTCGCGTCAATTGAAATAACTCATCGACATACGAATTAGTTAAAAGTGCGACGCGTTTCCTATCTTGGTCCTCGACATCAATTGTAATCAGCCCATCCTTACCGACTGCTATCGTCGTGTTCGACTCAAGTATTCTGCGCGCCTGCTCCATCGATTTGGTGTTGTAAATTTTCTTCAAATCGTATTGGCCGATGAGCTTGTCCGCAATAGTACGGCTTCTCAGCATTCCAATATAGAGGTCATTCGGATTTTTAATACCCGCCAATCCAGTTGCTGCCCCTCCCAGTTGAGACAGTAGCGCGGCAGCGCCCGATTGTGCCTGTTGCGGCGGCAAAAATTTAGAACTTGCCTTGTAAACATCAGGCATTGCAAAAGATAGCCCAGCCGCAGCGATTGCGACTATTAATGGGAGACCAATAATGAGCTTTTTATGCTTTGCGAGCACAATTAATAAGTCAATAAAACCGGTCTCGCTGTCAACGATATCGCCGTGTGATTCTGCAACAATGGTCCGCGTGTCGTTCATGCTTGTAAGTCACTTAATGTGGTCAGAATTTATATCGTTTATATTGCGAGAATTTTCATAATCGCATTAGTTGCGCAATGTTTTTACGGCCGCAGCTCCAAGCCCGAAATTCGCAAATATCTGAGCCCATTCACGCGTGCCCTGTGTGAACTTGGACCAAGAAGTTTCCTTGTCAAACTTTTCCGGCACAACGATAGAATCGCCCGGCATGACTATTACGCCGCCAATACCGCCAAATGTCCAAGCACTCGTGTCGCGTGCCACCACGCTTCCATCGGTGCGCATGATAAAGACGTTTTCCACATCCGCGTCGGTTGTCAGTCCAGCCATGTTCAAGTAATCCTTCAAGCGGGTATTCGAACGCCACATTGGCGACGCCTCGGCATTGACAGCGCCAAATATATGGACAAACTCGGGCTTTGCCGCGATCACGAGACGATCACCATTTTCCAGCTTAAGTTGAGGCAAGCGCGCAAATGATCGCTCCGCCGGGTCGAGTCCGAACGCTATGCGGCCGGTTGGCTTAAGTTGCTTGAAACGGGAAATATTTTCTTTAGCCAGTTGCAGTTCCGTCTGACGTTGCGCTTCTGCTGCCTGCGCATCATTCGTGCTGAGCGCGCGGGCATTTGCCACACTTTTCGACTGCTCGATGCGCAACTGGTTTTCCAGTTTGGTAGCAGCTTTTTCCAAGTTATTCTGTTGCTCCACGCGAACCTGCTCGCGATAGAAAGCCGTGCCAAAAAAATAGGCATCCGGCGTCGTGCCGCCAGCCCGCGCCAATAAAGATTGCAGCGTTTCGCCGGCAGTCATCTGGTACACACCCGGCACTTTTACTTCACCTTCAACCCGCACAAATATGCGGCGCTTGTCCATTGGTACGGCGACGTCCTGCTGGGAAAAAATCGTGACCGTATCGCCCGGCTGCAGCTGTACATTGTCCGGGCTGGATGGATTGGAAAATACCTTGCCCAGGTTAAATGGAATCAGGCTGACCGTCAGGTCGGAGCGATTGATACGCTCCACAACCGCATAGTCCCAGTTGATCTCATCAATCAAACCACCGATACGTGATGCGATATTGCCGGCTGCTTCGTTGGTCACACTGTCATTTTCGCCAGTACTGACGGCGCCGTTCTGGCGCTTGATCGAACTACGGGTAATCAGATATTCGCGATTAGGAATCAGGTCGCTGACGCGCATTCCCGGCAGAAACGGTGCGCGAATGGATTGATCCACATTGCCGCGCAAGATGACCGCGTTCGAAAAATCGGGCGTAATTGAGGTAATGTTGAGTACGTCGCCGTTTTTCAGCGTGCGCTTCAGCCCCTCGCCAGACAATGCAAACTGCTCTACGCTACGCGGCTGACTCTTGCTGGCATCGATACGCTCGAGGTAGGCGCGGCGCGGATCTGCCACGACCGGCATGCCGCCAGCGACATCCAGCATCGATTCGATCGTATCGTTGGCCGTGCGCAGTTCATAAATGGCAGGAGTATTGACCTTGCCGACCAGTGCCACATGGCCAGTGGCCGCCGGGATGTAGATCGAATCACCATCCTGCAGCTTGATGTCGGCGGACTTGTCGCCCTTCGCGATAAATGCATACAGATCCAGATCTGCCACGACCTTGCCAGCACGCTTGACTTGCAGGTGGCGCATGCTGCCATTGGCGTTTGGCCCGCCGCTGGCAAACAGCGTGGTCACCAGGGTCGACAGGCTCGATACCGTGTATGTGCCTGGACGGCTTGCCTGACCTACCACATACACCGTAATGGCACGCAACTTGCCAAAGCTGACGTTGATCGTGACACCTTTGTACAGCGTTGCAACCGCCCTGCGGATAACCGACTCCGCATCGCTCGCCTTCACGCCGGCCAAAGCGACGGGACCGACTGTCGGAATCGATATCTGTCCATTGCGGTCGATCGTTGCGCGATAGTCGATATCGATGCTGCCCGTACCGCGTATCATCAGCTCATCGCCCACACCCAGTGGATAGTCGGCAGGCACCGGCGCACCCGAGATCGGGGTAAACGTGGCAGCGGCGTTGGCGAAGAACTGCGCACCAAATACTGGCAGGATCTTGCCAGTGCTGTCGGCAATAAATTTTTGAAACTCACTGCTACCGACTTCCGGTCCGCGAACGCTGCGCGATGCTGCCTGCCTCGTGCCTGCAGCAGAACGCGGAGACGTTCCAGATGCATTTCCCTCAGCGCTGTTATCAGCGACGTTAGCGTTCGCGATGCTGACTCGCCGTGGCATCTCCGAAGCAGCAGCACCGGCACCGGCACCGGCACCTGTGCTGGCACCTGCACCTGCACCTGCACCTGAACTCGCACTTGCAGGAGTGAGCGCTTGACCAAACATTTCTTCTTTGCTAACACCATCCTGGGCGGAAGCAGCGATGGAAGCAACGGTTAGAACAACTGCTACGAGGCAACGGGTGATTTTGGTCATTGATGAATTCAGTTTAGGAGGAGGAGCTTGATGGCGATAAATGCGCATGCCATTTTAGCTTAAATCATGGAGGCTGGAAAATATATTTTAAAATAGTCAATACTTTAGTGCCATAAACGTTGCAAATTTATGCGTTGCAATTACAGTAATATCCACAAGGTAATAGCTGGCTGATTCGACATTCTTCAACGACTTCACACTTGATCCCATCACTGCGCATGACGACTTTTCATAAGGCTGCAGAATATATCACAAGGTCGAAAAATCACCTTGGACAATAGATTTTGCCAGCATCCCGTATCATGTGCCGCACATTGAGGAGACCGGGACGCACCGCACGCATTCGAATTGCGCCCCAACAAGGCGGGCGGCCGGATTGATGCTGCCAGATACAAGGCACCAATCAATCCAGTCGGAGTATTAACTACGATCAATGCATAGAGGGCACGATCACATGGCCGAGGTCAGCGCGCTGAGCCACGCTAGATATGTCCGGCAAGGCGCGACTGGCAACAGCATGCTGCGCAGTTTGCTGCCATATATTGTCGGAAATATCCGATGACGGCGCATATTCCTGCACAATTTTTTGCAGATGCAAGCGGATCGCGTTGTGATCGAATCGGGCGCAAGCGTCCTCCAGTTGCTGCAGCATTTGCTGGAGCACCGGCCACTCGAATTCGGCTTCCTGGGCGCGCATGATCAGCGGGTGATCGGTTCCGCTGACATTGCTGCCGATGAGCAATTCCTCATATAACTTCTCGCCGGGGCGCAAGCCAACATAATTGAGCTCGATCGTGCCAGCCGGCGTGTCCGGTGTTTTGACTTCCTGGCCACTCAAGTGCACCATGCGCACGGCGAGATCCGCGATACGCACCGGCTCACCCATGTCGAGCACGAAGACGTCGCCGCCCTTGCCCATGGCGCCAGCCTGGATCACCAGCTGCGCCGCTTCCGGAATGGTCATGAAGTAGCGGGTAATGTCGGGATGGGTCAGGGTAATCGGGCCCCCGCCAGCGATCTGCTTGCGGAAAAGCGGCACCACCGAACCCGACGAACCGAGCACGTTGCCGAAACGCACCATGGAGAAGCAGGTGCCGGTTTCCTTGCGCGCAAACGCCTGGAGCACCAGTTCGGCCAGGCGCTTGGTCGCACCCATCACATTGGTCGGGCGCACCGCCTTGTCGGTGGAGATCAACACAAAGCATGCCACCTTTGCCGCGACCGCCGCCTTGGCCATGCTGAGGGTGCCATAGGCATTATTACGGATACCTTCGATCGGATTGTGCTCCACCAGCGGCACATGCTTGTAGGCAGCGGCGTGATACACCGTGTCGACCGCGAACGAGCTCATGATGCGCGTGCATTTTTCCGTTTCCAGGGCCGAACCGACGAAAGCAACCAGCTCCACGCTCAGTTCACCTGTGGTACGGATCTCGCGCAGCTCCTGTTCGATGGTGTAGAGCGCGAACTCGGAAATATCCAGCAAAATCAGTTTGCTGGGTTCGAGCGCGATGATCTGGCGGCACAGTTCGGAACCGATCGAACCGCCCGCGCCGCTGACCATCACCGACTTGCCGGTAATGCAAATCGACAGCAATTCGGTATTCGGCGCCACCACGTCCCGGCTCAGCAAATCCTCGATTTCGATCTGGCGCACGTCTTCTACGCGCGCATTTCCCTTGACCAGGTTGCTGATCGGCGGAGTGACCTTGATGCGCACTGTCAGCATGGCAAGCTGGTCAAGAATCACGCGCTGCTCCCTGCGGCTCAGTTGCGGCATCGCCAGCAAGACGGTGGTGATGTTGTACTTTTTGACCAGGCGTTCAAGCTCGCTCGAAGGATAGACTTTGATGCCACGTACGATCGTATTGACACGCTGGGGATCATCATCGATAAAAGCAATCGGCAGGTATTCATTGCCTGGATTGATCGCATTCGCCAGCAAGCTTCCCGCTTGCCCTGCGCCATAAATCGCGACGCGTGTTTTGTTGAGGTGACTATTCTGGCTCAGGAAGCCACGCGCCAGAAAGCGGCTTGATAAAACATAAAGGATGGCGGCCAGCCAATAAATAATGAATGTCTTGACTGAAAACAGGGTACCAGGCAGGGCCAGGCCCAGCACGGCCAGAATCAGTGTCGAGATGGTAACGGCGCGCAATGCAGTAAAGATGATCTTCTGATCGATATAACGAATCACCGCGCGGTACAGCCCAAAATGCACGAACACCGGCATGGAGATCAGGCCTGCTGCAAGGGCAATCCACAAGTACTGCACAGGCAGCTGCAGGCTATGTCCTTGGGTCTGGAGCAGTGCCGAAAAATAGAAGATGACCGGAAGACAAAGCACATCCGCAGTCGCAGCGATGAGCCGCTTCTGGTTACGAGGAAGGCTCAGGAAAATGTTTTTCATGGTTTGATGACTCAAAAGGGGGGCACAATTGCCCGCCCGAAGTGCAGGATCCCGAAAGGGATTTTTAACAATTGTGGAATGTTACCTGAAATTATTTTGAGCTTGTGAGGTTTTACCGTATATGCAACAATCAAAAATTGATAGGCAAGCTTATTTTGGCCCAATTATTGCCAAAAATGAAAGAAATACGGGTATTTTTCACTGCTTGCTTGCCCCTTGGCGGCATCATAATCCCCTTTTGATGCGCCCATCTCAATGATTTACTGCCAAGCAACTAACGACAGTGCTTTGCATTAATAATGTGCAATTTTTTCCAAAAATACAAGTAGTGCATCGTGCAGTGGAAGCAGAATAAGCAACCATATTCATCCGTGTTAAACGTGCCGCAAGGTAAATTTAAATTGTTGTTTGTCGCCATAGGCAAACACACGTTGCAAGTTAATCCACTGGACTTTTCAATCGTGCGGCATCAATATCAAATTGCCATCCCGGTGCATGCCCCACGCACTGGCATTTCATTCATCCACCGCGCGGAGAATCACATGAATTTCATTATCTGGATTGTTATTGGCGGCATCATCGGCTGGCTGGCCAGCATGGTCATGAAAACCAACGCACAACAAGGCATTTTCCTCAATATCGTGGTCGGCATCGTCGGTGCGTTCCTGGGGGGCTGGCTGCTGTCGCCGCTGTTCGGCACCAGCACCATCAATAGTGACAATTTCAGTCTCGCCTCCCTGCTGGTGTCGTTCCTGGGGGCCGTCATCCTGTTGGGCATCGTCAATTTGTTGCGCCGAGGTAAGATGCGTTAAGCCAGCGTCACGATACTGCGGCTGTCAAAACGATAGCCGAAAAACAATAATTTTTACCATGGCCGGGCCGCGCAAGCGCCCGGCCATTTTCATTCGCGCTCTGGCGCATGCGCGACAGTTGGCCTTGTGATACGGAAAATGTCATTGACTAGTCACACTTCGATACGGATACTCCATGTCGCCCGCTGAAAAAATCACCGGGTACACACGCTGATTCCGACTTCCCTTCATGTAAAAGACCAGAACTCGAATGAAAAAATCCCTGATTGCGCTCGCTATCCTGAGCAATTTTGCACACGCCGACGAAGGCATGTGGATGCCACAACAGCTGCCACAAGTAGCCAAGGAATTGAAAGCCGCCGGCCTGAAACTGGACCCGGCCACCCTGACCAAGCTGACCGAATTCCCGATGGGCGCCATCGTCAGCCTGGGCGGTTGCTCGGCCTCGTTCGTCTCGCCGCAAGGCCTGGTTGCCACCAACCACCACTGCGTCTACAACAGCGTGGCGGTCAATTCCACCAAAGAGCGCGATCTGCTGGCCAACGGTTTCCTGGCCAAGACTTTTGCTGAGGAACTGCCGGCCGCGCCGGGCAGCCGCATCTTCGTTACCTCCGCCGTGACCAATGTCAGCGACAAGATCATCACCGCCGACGTCGCCAAACTGCAAGGCAAGGCACGCATCGACGCGATCGAGAAAAACCAGAAGAAACTGGTCGCCGAATGCGAAAAAGAAGCGGGCTTCCGCTGCACCGTGTCGGCCTACTATGGCGGCCTGGAGTTTTACCTGATCAAGCAACTGGAAATCCGCGACGTGCGCCTGGTGCATGCGCCTCCGGCCGGCGTGGGCAAATTCGGCGGCGACACCGACAACTGGATGTGGCCGCGCCACACGGGCGACTACGGTTTCTACCGCGCCTATGTCAGCAAAGACGGCAAGGCTGCCGACTTCAGCAAGGACAACGTGCCATACCAGCCGAAACACGTGCTGAAACTGGCCAAGGATGGCCTGAAAGAAGGCGACTTCGTGATGGCGCTGGGCTACCCTGGCCGCACCAACCGTCACCGCCTGCCGTCGGAAGTGGCGTTCACGTTTGACTGGAACTACCCTGCCTTCGTGAAAGCCTCGGGCGAAACGCTGGCCATCATCGCGCGCGAAACCAAGGACAACAAGGATGTCGCGCTGAAATACGCAGGCCAGGTTGCCGGCGTGAACAATTACTACAAGAACCGCCAGGGCATGCTGGACTCCTACGCGGGCAGCGATTTCCTGGCACGCAAGACGGCCGAACATGCAGCGCTGAAAACCTGGGTCAACGCCAACGCCGCCCGCAAGGCGGAGTTCGCCGGCGACATCGAGCAGGTGGAAAAGCTGATCGCCGAGCGCGATGCCGACACCAAGCGCGATTTCTTCCTCGGTTACGCACAGCCACGCCTGCTGAACACGGCACGCAGCCTGTACCGCCTGGCCAATGAAAGCACCAAGGCTGACACCGAGCGCAAATCGGGCTACCAGACGCGCGACCTGCCGCGCCTGGAGTCAAGCATCACCTCGGTCGAGCGTACCTACGATGAAAAAGTCGACAAGGCGCTGGTACTGAACAGCCTGACCAAGTACGCCGCCCAGCCAGCCGCCCAGCGCCGCGCCAGCTTTGACGCCGCCATCGGCATCAAGGACGGCATGTCGCAAGCCGACCTGGCCGCCGCCCTGGACAAACTGTATGCCGGCAGCAAGCTGGCCGACAAGGAAGAACGCAAGGCATGGCTGAAACGCACGCCTGCAGAATTCCAGGCCAGCAAGGATACCTTTATCCAGGCAGCGGTCGCCATGTACCCGGATTCGCTGAAAAACGAAGCGGAAGACGAAGAACTGTCGGGCAAGATCCAGCAATCGTACGCCAACTACATGAAAGCCAAGATCGCCTTTATGAAGAGCAAGGGCCAAGCCGTCTATCCTGACGCCAACAGCACCCTGCGCGTGACGTTCGGCAAAGTGGCCGCCCGTGACCATGGCGCCGACGGCACCACCTGGACCGCGTTCACCACCGTCAATGGCGTGGTAGCGAAGGCCACCGGCGAAGGCGAGTTCAATGCCCCTGCCAACCAGCTGGCGGCGATCAAGGCCAAGGACTTCGGCAAATATGTCGATGCCAAACTGAAAACCGTGCCGGTCGATTACCTGGCCACCTTGGACATCACCGGTGGCAACTCCGGTTCGGCAGCGCTGAACTCGAAAGGTGAATTCATCGGCCTGGCCTTCGATGGCACCTTGGACTCGATCATTTCCGATTGGGACTACAACAAGGCCAATACCCGTTCGATCCAGGTCGACCTGCGCTACATGCTGTGGAACATGAAGCATGTCGATCACGCCGACAACCTGCTGAAAGAAATGGGCGCGGAGTAATCGCGAACAGATAACAACAACCCATAAGCCCCGCAACGGGCAGTGGTAGCCTGAGCCACTTCTTCGGAAGTGGCTTTTTTTCGTCTAGCGTTTGATATTGGAGAACCGGTACGGCGAAGCTTGTGGCTGCTCGCCACGCAGTATCACGCGCCGGCCATTTTCCAGCGGCAGGGCCAGGTCGGCGCCCGGATAGCGCTGCGCCAGCAGCGGATAATCCACCGCGTCCATGCCCGCCGCCGGGATCACGATGCGGTAAGCATTGTCGCCAAAGTCCAGCAATAGCGCGGGCCTGTCGCCAGGACCCGGCAACGCCGTGATGCGCACACGCACCTTGCCCTTGCGCCGGGTAATGGACTGCCACAACGGCAAGCTGCCCGACCTCAAGCGCAGATCGACGGCTTGTGCTGACGGTGCGCCATCGAGCGCCAGCAGCATGCCGCGATAGCGGATCAAGGCGCCGGCGCCGGCCAAGGTGACGGAACCGTCATGGGGCGCGGCCCAGGCCCAGCCGCAAGTCCAGAGCAGAACGATGGTGATCATGCGCATGGCGCCTCCCGGGAGTGAGGCTGATTGATAACACGGCTGACGAAACCACTTCCTGCACCGCATCAAGCCGCAAGCGCCGGTGCTACAATTGCCGCCTAGTCGGCGTACTTACCCAGCGCGCCGTTCCCACCTTCCCAGACTCACACCGCCATGCCACAAGACTTGCGCACGACCTACGAACTCGGTAACCACAACCAGACCACGACCTGGCTGGAATGCATCACTTTCTACAAAGATCTCGCCGCCCGCTACCCGCAGGTGCTGCATTTCGAACAGATCGGCCTGTCCGACTCGGGCGTGCCCATCCATGCTGGCGTGGTCAGCGCCGACGGCGTATTCGACCGCGAGCAGATCAAGCAGGCGGGCCGCACCGTGTTTTTCAACAATAACGGCATCCACCCGGGCGAACCGGAAGGCATCGACGCCTGCATGGCCATCGTGCGCGACCTGTGCACGCAGCCGGAGCGCCTGGCCGCGCTGGGCACGACCGTGCTGCTGTTTATTCCGATCTACAACGTCGATGGCAGCCTGAACCGCGCCAATACCTCGCGCGTCAACCAGGATGGCCCGGAGCAGTTCGGCTTTCGCGGCAACAGCCGCCACCTGGACCTGAACCGCGACTTCATCAAGTGCGACAGCCTGAACGCGCAAGTGTTCAACCGCCTGCTGGCCAGCTGGGACCCGGACGTGATGGTCGACACGCACACGTCGAACGGCGCCGACTACCCGTACACCATGACCCTGATCCACACGCAGACAGACAAACTGGGCAATGGCCTGGGGCCGTTCCTGCAGGACACCATGCTGCCGCATATTTTTGCAGAAATGGAAAACGCTGGCTGGCCCACCTGCCCGTATGTGAATCCGGTGCAGGACAGCCCGGACCACGGCATTGCGGAATTTTTGGAAGTGCCGCGCTTTTCGACCGGCTTCGCGGCCCTGCACCATGTGATCGGCTTCATGCCCGAAACGCATATGTTGAAACCGTTCGCCGACCGCTACGCCTCGATGCGCGCCCTGCTCGACATCACCATGGCGTTCACGGTCGAGCACGGCGAGCAGATCCAGCAATTGCGCGCCGCCGCGAAAACGGCCGGCCGCACGCGGCCTGAGTGGCCCGTCAGCTGGACCATGAACGAAGCACAGCCATCGACCTTCCGCTTCAAGGGTTATAAAGCGCAGTACACGCCGAGCGTGATCGGCAACTACCAGCGCCTGTCGTACGACCGTACGCAGCCGTGGGAGCGCGATATCCCCTATTACAACCGCTTCGACGCCGATGTCGTGGTGCCAGCGCCGAAGGCTTATGTGGTGCCGCAGGCCTGGCGCGAGGTAATCGAGCGCCTGCGCTGGAACGGCGTCGAAATGACGCGCATCACCAGCGAACAGACGGTAACGGCGCGCTACTATCACATCAAGGAAGTGGGCACGCGGGCCACCGCCTACGAAGGCCATATGTTCCATGACACGCTGGAGCTCGAAACACATACGGCGCAGTTCACCCTGCAAGCGGGCGACTATCTGGTGAGCCTGGACCAGGACAATGCCCGCTACGCGGTGGAAACGCTGGAACCGCAGGCGCACGACAGCTTTTTCCGCTGGGGCTTTTTCAACAGCGTGCTGGAGAAGAAGGAAGCATTTTCCGACTATGTATTCGAGGACATGGCGTCCGAGCTGCTGCGCGACGAGCCGGCGCTGGCTGAAAAATTTGCCGAATGGAAGACGGCCAATCCGGATCTGTTGAGCAATCAGGAAGCGGTGCTTGACTTTATCTTTGAACATTGTGAACGCTTTGCCGAACCTGAATGGCGCCGCTATCCGGTGCTGGCCCTGATGTAAGTCCGGGCCGCAAGTAGTCGTCTTATCCTGGCGCTGCATCGGAGACCCCGGTGCAGCGCCTCTTTCTGTGCTCTACCCACAAGGTACAACCATGCACTACGCACTGAACCTGCGCACCTTTATCTACAGCCATTACTTTTACCTGGGCTTGCGCGTGGCCATCGGCCTGGTCGGCCTGACCCTGCTGACCTTGGAAATCAGCGACAGCAATACCGCCATGACGGTCTGCATCGGCGCGCTGTGCACCACCCTGATGGACATGCCCAGCCCGCTGCGCCACAAATTCAATGAAATGCTGGCCTCGGTGCTGCTGTGCAGTTTTGTGACCCTGCTGATCAGCCTGTGCGGCCCGGTGCAATGGCTGCTGATGACGGTGCTGGTGCTGGTCAGTTTCCTCGCCAGCATGATGGTGGTCTACGGCAAAAAGTCGATGCCCTTGCAACTGGCCGCGCTGTTTATCATGACCATGTCGATGGAACACCAGATGACCTGGCAGCAGTCGTTCCACCATGCGGGCCTGTTCATGCTCGGTGGCCTGGCCTACCTGAGCTACGCGATGGCGGTGGCCTGGGTCTTGCGCCACCGTATCAAGCAGCAGGTGCTGGCCGAAGCGCTGTTCGAACTGGCCGCATATATCGACATCAAGGCCGATTTTTACGATGCCCGTTTCAACCTGACGGAGCAATTCAACAAGCTGGTGCGCCATCAGAGCATCCTGGCCGACCGCCAGCAGGCCTCGCGCGACCTGATTCTGCGCAGCCACAAGAACAGCAAGGACGCCATCGTGGTGCAAGTCCATGTGTGCATGCTGGACCTGTACGAGCTGATCCTGTCCACCCACACCGATTACGCGCTGCTGCGCCAGCACCTGGCCGACTCCGACGTGCTGACCTCGCTGCACGACCTGGCCTACAAGGCGGCGCGCGATATCGAATCCGTCGCCTACGCCGTCACGCGCAAGCGCGCCTCGTATGCGCAAATCAATTACGACAAGGAATGGGCCGACATCGAGGCGGAAATTGCCCGCCTGCAGGCCAGGGGGGACAGCGCGCAGGAAGCGCTGGCCACCTTGCGCGCGCAGCGCAACAAGATCCGCGCCATCCTGAAAATGATAGCCGAACTGCACCTGGCCAGCCAGAAAGTGTATGCCGACGTGCCGTTCTGGAGCGGGGCCGACATGGCGCCCTTTTTGTCGCAGCAAAAGTACGAGCTGGCCACCCTGCTGTCCAACTTGCGCCTGGAGTCGCCGATCTTTCGCTTCGCGCTGCGCGTGGCGATGGCCATTTCGGTGGGCTTGCTGATCGGCCACTGGCTGCCATATGCGGCGCACAGCTACTGGATCGTCTTGACCATCGTCATTATCCTGCGGCCCACCTTCAGCATGACGCGCCAGCGCCGCGCCGACCGCATTATCGGCACCATTATCGGCTGCGTGGCCACCGCCATCGTGATCCGCTATGTGCACAGCAATATCGCGCTGATGGCAATTCTGTTCCTGTCCATCGTTGCCACGCCCACCTTCATCTACCTGCGCTATCGCTATACGGCCATTGCGGTGAGCCTGATGATTTTATTGCAAATGCACCTGGTAGCGCCCAGCAACCCCAACCTGGTCAGCGAACGCCTGATCGACACGCTGATCGGCGCGGCGGTGGCGACCGTGTTCAGCTTTGTGCTGGCCAACTGGGAATACCAGAGCCTGCCACGGCTGATCCGCCAGGTGCTGACCGTCAACCTGTCCTACATGCAGGCCAGCTTCGAGCTGCTGCAGGGCAAGTGCTTCGACGATTTCGCCTACCGCATCGAGCGCAAGCGCCTGATGGACAGCCTGGCCGCGCTCAGCTCGGCCTTGGTGCGCATGCTCGACGAGCCGGCCAGCAAGCAGCGCGCGGTGGAAGACATCAATCTGTTTATCGTGCAGAACTATCTACTGGTGGCCCATGTGGCGGCGCTGCGCTCGATCCTGGGCCGCCATGCCAGCCAGCTGCCGGTGGCGCCCGTGAATGCCCTGCTCACGCACAGCCATACGCAAGTGTGCAAGACCCTGTCGCGCGCGCTGGACCAGCTCGACAACAAGGCGTCCATCAGCGCGCCGCAGCCAGCGCTGCCTGCGCCCTCGGTGGACGATGTCAGCTGGTCGGGCTGGCCGCTGGTGCAGCGGCGCATCCGACTGTTGCAGGCCGATGCCGACAAGATCGTGGTGCATAGCGCGGCGATCGTGCATATCGTTGCACTAAGGAAATCATAGCCAAGGAAACCATGTCATGAAGACGTAACAAGCGGCCGTTATGCTGCGGAGGTTTTTTCCAGCCTCCCACTACGTCAAGGTTTCCACATGCACGCATTTCCCATGACCCGCCGCCTGCCACTGGCACTGGCCATCAGCGCCGCCCTCGCCCTCGCCGCCTGCGGCGGTTCCGACCATAATGAAGAGGCAGCACTGGTGATCCCGGCCGCACCGGCCGACCAGGGCGCGCCTGATACGGCGCCACCGTCCGCCACGGCGATCCCGTTTGTCGACAATGTGGCCAGCAACCAGCGCGGCGACGCCCGCTACGCCACCGCCGCCACCAACGCCGGCGTGCGCGTGCTGATCGGCATGCTCGATATCTGGAAACCCTTGACGGAAATCGTCGACGCCGGCGTGACCGCGCCGGCCGTGGGCGCCTTCCCGGCCGTGACGCAATCGGCCTGGACCGGCGTGCCGAATGACGGCACGCCGACCGGCACCATCGTCAACGCGGCCGTGCACAAGGCCAATATCGATTACGCCATCAAGGTCACGACGGGCCGCACGCCGGCCCAGGAACTGGCCGCCTACCTCGACGACCGCCGCGGCAAGGGCTACAGCATTACCGACGGCATGGGCCCGTTGACCGACGCCTGGCGCAGCGCCGCGCGCCAGACCACCAGCATCAACGAGATCGCGGCCGATGCCACCAGCAAAGTGTACAACGACAGCGGCAACAATACGGGCGTGGCCGGCAGCGACAACGCCGAGTTCGGCACAGTGGTCAGCCTGGTCAATGCGATGGGCAATAACGGCTCGACCGAGCCGGCCAAGCGCTTCTACAAATATGCGCGTCCTTACCGCTGGAGCAGCGAAGTTGTTCTGGTGCCGGCCCTGGTGCCGGCCAAGAGCAGCACGCCGGCCACCGATGGCGGCTTTACCAGCGGCCATACGGCCGAGGCCGTTCGTGGCGCGCTGGGCATGGCGTATGCCCTGCCGGAGCGTTACCAGGAGATGATGGCGCGCGCACTGGAACTGGGCGAAAACCGCATTATCGCCGGCATGCACTCGCCGCTGGACGTGGTCAGCGGCCGGATACAGGCGCAAGCCATCGTCGCGGCCAATCTGCTCGACGCCGAAACAGCCAAGATCAAGGCGGCCGCCGTCACCCAGGCGCACACGACCCTGATGGCGAAAACCAATACCACCGCCGACACCCTGTATGACTATGCCCACTCTGGCACCAACGACCGCTTTGCCGACTATGCCACCACCAAGGCCGCCTATATCCGCCGCATGACCTTCGGCTTTGCGCCGATCGGCTCGACCACGCTGCCTGCCGTGGTGCCGAAAGGCGCGGAAGTGCTGCTGGAAACACGCTTGCCGTATCTGTCCGAGGCGCAGCGCCGCGTGGTGCTGAAAACCACGGCCATGCCATCGGGCTACCCGGTGATGGACGATGCTGAAGGCTGGGGCCGCTTGAACCTGTTTGCCGCCGCCGATGGCTATGGCGTATTTACCGGCAACGTCGTGGTGGCGATGGATGCGGCCAAGGGTGGCTTCAACGCCGTCGACCGCTGGCGCAACGACATCAGCGGCGCAGGCAAGCTGAACAAGCAAGGCACGGGCACCCTGAAACTGGGCGGCAACAACAGCTGGAGCGGCGGCACGCAGGTCGAAGCCGGCCGCCTGGAAGCGCTGTCGGCCACGGCCTTCGGCAAGGGCGACGTGTATGTCAGCGGCGGCACCCTGGTCAGCAATGCTGCTGGCAGCCTGACGCTGGCCGCCAAATACACGCAGCTGGCGACCGGCAACCTGGAGTTGAAACTGGGCAGCGGCCAGGGCGGCCGTTTGACGGTGGCAGGCGCGATGACGGTGGCCGGCGGCAGCCTGAAGGTGACGTTCCAGAACGGCTACAAGCCGGCCGCGGGCGACACCCTGAACGTGATCGGCGCAGCCAGCCTGAAGGGCAAGTTCGACAGCATTACCGTCGACGGCTTCAAGGTTACGCCAACCTACACGGCAACGGGCTTGCAGCTGAAGCTGGACGTGTAAGTTCGTATCAGAAACTGAAAAGCCGCTCATCGAGCGGCTTTTTTCGTTTACTTCGGTTTATTTCAAATAACGTTCAAACCACGCCAGAGTACGCTGGCGCAGGTCGCGCTGGTGCTCGGGCTTGCGGAACGAATGTCCCTCGCCGTCATAGATGAACAGGGACGACGGCACGCCCATGGCGCGCAGGCCGTGCCAGAATTCCAGCGACTGGGCGGCCGGCGTTTCCACGTCGCGCTCGCCCACATAGATCAGGGTCGGCGTGACCGCCGCCTTGATGGTCGAGAGCGGCGACGCATTGCGGTAGACCTCGGGATCGTCATAGGCCGAGGCGCCGAAGAAGGGGATCATCCACTGGTTGATGCCGTTCTGGCCGTAATAGCTGATCCAGTTCGACACGCCGGCGCCAGCCACGGCCGCCTTGAAGCGCGTGGTGTGGGTCACACCCCACATGGTCATGAAGCCGCCATACGAGTGGCCCGTCAGGCCGAGCCGCTGGCCATCGACGGGCGCGATTTTTTCCACCGCGTCGATGCCGGCCAGGATGTCGCGCCAGTCGCCGCCGCCGAAGTCGCGCATATTGGCGCGCGTAAATGCCTGTCCCTGGCCAAAGCTGCCGCGCGGATTCGGCAAGAAGACAAAATAGCCCTTTTCCGTCATCTCGCGCACCTGCGCGCTGGCCAGCTCACCAGGCCCGACATAACGCGGCGAGGCGGCGGCGCCGGGGCCGCCATGGACGACGACGATCATCGGATGCTTCTTGTCCGCGTCAACCTTCAAGGGACCCAGCAACCAGCCTTGCACCTGATAGCCCTCATTGCTCCAGCCGACGTTCTGCACGCTCAGTTGCGGCGCCAGGGCATCGTTGTCGCGCGTGATTTTCTTCAAGCCGGTCAAGGGCCCCGCCACCAGGTGTGACGCCCGCGTAAAGTCCTCCTGCGCGGCGGCGGCATGTTGGCCATCGGCGCTGAACGACAGGCGGCCATCCGAACCACCGCTGCTGACTTCGCCGAGCAGTTGCGGCGCGGCCGGCCCCGTTTGCGGATCGAGTTTCACCAGCGCCAGTTGCGAGTCGATCAGGGCCGTGGCCAGCAGGCCATTGCCGCGCCAGACAACGCCATTGAAGGTGCCGCGATAGTCGGGTGTGAGGTTCTGCGGCGTGCCGCCGGCCAGCGGCACGGTATAGATGTCGCCGCCGATGGAACCGAAGTCGCTCATCAGGCCGCCGACAAACACCACGGTCTTGCCGTCCGGAGAGACCGATGGCAGGTTCAGCTGCATGGCCGGCGCGGCGATCTCGCGCAGCGCGCCGCTGGCCGCATCGACATGGCTCAGTTTGGCCACCCACCAGTTGCTGTCGCCATTGCCCTGCGCGCTGGTGGCGACAAAACCATGGCCGTCCGGGGTCCAGTTGTATTCGTACACATAGGTGTCGGCGGGCGAGACCAGGCGCAGTTCGCCGCCCGAGGCCGCCACCACGGCGATACGCTGGGCGTCATCCTCGCCGCCCACTTCGCCCACCTGGCGCGCACCCGCTTCCACCGCGCCGGCCAGCTTGCGCGCGCCGACCGTCGCCAGCAAGGCGAGCTGCCTGCCGTCGGGCGACCAGCGCGCCGTGCTGGCCACGCCCTTGATGCTCAGCAATTCTTTTGCCTCGCGCTTGCCTGGACCCAGAGTCGCCAGGAACAGGCTGGCCTTGCCGGCCTTGGCGTCGTAGGCGACAAAGGCCAGCTGTTTGCCGTCGGGCGACCAGCTGGGCTTGTCGTAGGAACACACGGCGCAGGGGTCGAACTGCCGCACCATGGCGCCGCTGCCGGCGTCGCGCACCACGATGGCCGCATGCGGCCGTTGGACCTGGCCCCCGGTGTCGCTGGACTCGATGGCCACGATGCGCTGGCCGTTGCCGGACAGGGCCACGGCGCGGTAGTCGCGCAGCGATGGCGTGGCACCCGCTTGTGCGCTGGCAGCGAGCAAGGCGCTGGCCAACAGGCCCAGGCTGGCGATTTCGGTTATTTTCATGATGTAATTCCCGGTTAGAAATGAAAAAAACCGCCGGCAAGCGCGGCGGTTTCGAGTGGTCATGCCAGGGTCAGCGTCCCTGCTTGCCCAGGTGCGAGTGGCGTATGCTGTACAGGAAATAGATGGCCACCGTGACCGCCATCCAGACGCTGAAGACAACAAAGGTGGTATGTGGCAAGTCGCGCATGATGTACAGGCAGGCAAACACGCTCAGGCCCGGGATCACATACGGGCCGAACGGCACGCTGAAGCCTTCGATGCGGTTGGCGCCCTGCTTGTGGCGCAGCACCGGCACCGCGATCGACACCACCATGAAGGCGGTCAGGGTGCCGATGCTGACCATATCCCACAAATAGGTGGCGTCGACGGAGCCGGCGACGAGCGCCACCACCAGGCAGACGATCAGGGTATTGCTGACCGGTACCAGGGTGCGCGGATGGATCTTCTGGAACGATTTCGGAATCAGGCCGTCGCGGCTGATGGCGAACAGGATGCGCGTCTGGCCGTAGATGGTGACTAGGGTCACGCTGAACACGGAAATGACGGCGCCGGCCGACAGCACCAGCGCCGGCCAGGCGTGGCCGGTGACGTTTTGCAGGATCACCGCCAGGCCCGCTTCCTGGCCTTCAAACAGTTTCGCCTGCTGCGCGCCAAGTGCGGCCACGGCCACCAGCAGATAAAACACGGTGACGATCAGCAGCGCGCCGAGGATGCCGCGCGGCACGTTGCGCGTGGGATTTTTCACTTCGTCGCCAGCCGTGGCTACCGTATCGAGGCCGATAAACGAGAAGAACACGGTGCCGGCCGCGGCCGTGACCCCCGTCATGCCGGCAAAGCCCTTGCTGTTGTCGGTATTAAAGAAAGGAAAAAAATTGTCGGCGTTAAAGCCGGAGAAGGCCACGACGATAAAGAACACCAGGATGGCCAGCTTGATCAGCACCATGACGGCGTTCATCAGGGCCGATTCCTTGGCGCCGCGCAACAGCATGAAGCAGCACATGCAGATCAGGAAAATAGGCGGCAGGTTGATATGGCCGGCATGAAACTCCATGCCGTTCGGCCCGGAGACGATCATCGGCGTGCGCAGCATTTCCGGGATATGCCAGCCAAACGCGTTTTCCAGGAAGTTGTTCAGGTAGGACGACCAGCCGATGGCCACCGCGCTGCCCGCCAGGCCATATTCGAGCAGCAGGCAGGCGGCCATGATAAAGGCCAGGAATTCGCCGACGGTGGCGTAGGCAAACGAATACGAGGAACCCGAGGCGGGAATGCGGAACGACAGCTCGGCATAGCACAGGGCCGTCAGGCCCGCCGTGACGGCGGCGATCAGGAAAGACAGGATGACGGACGGGCCGGCCTTGGGCACGGCTTCGACCATGGTAAAGAAGATGCCCGTGCCGATGGTGGCGCCGACGCCGATCATGGTCAGGGAAAACAGGCCGATGGAACGGCTCAAGCCGCTGCTGCTGAGGCCTTCACCAGTGCCGCTCGTGGTATCGATCGGTTTGGTGCGGCAAAGTTTCTGGACCAGGGTTTGGCTCACTAGCAATCCTTTTAGGAGGCGGGTCATGACGACTGAAAACGCATGAAAATGGTGCGTGGTCTTTACCTGGCAAAAAGCCGGAAACAGTACAGTCCATTTTCAAAACTAAGCGATTATAGGGCTTTCACCGGCCCAGCCGAACAGATCTTTGATGCAAGGAAACAACGGCGGCGGCAATAAAAAGCGCGCCGCTGCAATCGCAGGGGCGCGCCAGGATACCGGCCGGGGCCTAGAACTTATTTCTTGTTCGGCAGATGAATGTCCGCCGGCGGCCAGCCCGCCTCATAGCCTTGCGGCACTTCTTCGCCACGCTCTTTCGGCGCCAGGCCCAGCACGTAATACAGCACGGTCAGCAGGATCAGCCAGGCCGGGCCGATCATCAGCGCGATGCGGGTATCGGGGAAATACGCCATCAGGCCGATCACCAGCGCCAGGAAAGCCAGCGAGAGCCACGAGCCATAGGGTGCGAACGGCATGCGGAAGGCCAGGTTTTTGATCTCCAGCGGGCTCAAGGTCTGGCGGAAGCGCATCTGCGTGACCAGGATGATGCCCCAGGTCCAGATCGCGCCAAAGGTGGAGATCGAGGTGACCCAGATAAACACTTTTTCCGGCACCAGGTAGTTCAGCAGCACGCCGATCAGCAGCGCCAGCACCGACACCATGATGGCGCGGCGCGGCACGCCACTGGCCGTGGTCTCCGCAAACGCCTTCGGCGCCTGGCCCTGCAGCGCCAGGTTGTACAGCATGCGGCCGGTGCTGAAGATGCCGCCATTGCACGACGACAGCGCGGCCGTCAGCACCACGAAGTTGATGATGCCGGCGGCCGTCTTGATGCCCAGGCGCTCGAAGGTCATCACGAAGGGGCTGCCGGTGGTGCCGATTTCATTCCATGGGTAAATCGACAGGATCACGAACAGCGCGCCGACATAAAAGATCAGGATGCGCCAGAACACGGAATTGATGGCGTCGGGGATCGATTTTTTTGGATTCGCCGCTTCGCCGGCCGTCAGACCTATCATTTCCACGCCCAGGTAGGCAAACATCACCATCTGCAGCGACATCAGCACGCCTTGCGCGCCATTGGGAAAGAAGCCGCCATGCGTCCACAGGTTGGAAATGCCGATCGCCACGCCATCGTTGCCCAGGCCAAAGATGATCATGCCGGCGCCGCCGACGATCATCAGGATGATGGTAACGACCTTGATCAGGGCAAACCAGAATTCGAATTCGCCGTAGGCTTTCACGGCCAGCAAGTTGACGGCGCCCATGGAACCCAGGGCGGCCAGCGCCCAGATCCAGCGCGGCACGTCGGGAAACCAGATGCCCATGTAGATGGCGACGGCGGTAATTTCCGCCACGCAGGTGACCAGCCACAGGAACCAGTAATTCCAGCCCGTCAGGTAACCCTGCAAGGGTCCCAGGTAATCCTGCGCATAGCGGCTGAAGGAGCCGGCGACGGGATTGTGCACCGCCATTTCACCGAGCGCGCGCATGATCATGAAGATCACCGCGCCGCCGATGATATACGACAGCATGATGCCGGGACCGGCCATGCGGATCGCATTGCCCGAGCCCAGGAACAGGCCCACGCCGATCGCGGCGCCCAGCGCCATCAGGCGTATCTGTCGCTCACCCAGGCCACGGTGCAAACCTTGATCTTTCGATTTCATTACTTCGTCTCCGTCTTTTTATGATGCACCGGCCGCTTGCGTGCCGGTGCAGTTAATGCATTTACTCTGCCAGCTCTGCAATCAGTTCAATCTCGACGCACGCGCCGAGCGGAATCTGCGCCACGCCAAAGGCGGAGCGGGCGTGCTTGCCGCTATCGCCGAACACCTCGACGAACAGTTCCGAGGCGCCATTGGTGACCAGGTGCTGCTCGGTGAAGTCAGGCGTGGAATTGACCAGGCTCATCACCTTGACGATGCGCTTGACCTTGTTCAGGTCGCCACCGCAGGCGTCCTGCAGGGTGGCGATCAGTTCGATGGCGATGCCGCGCGCGGCCAGTTTTCCCTCTTCCGTGGTCGTATCCTTGCCCAGCTGGCCGACCCAGACCTTGCCGTCCTTCTTGGCCAGGTGGCCGGACAGGAACACGGTATTGCCGGTGCGCGCATGCATCACATAGGCGGCGGCCGGCGCGGCAACGGTCGGCAATTCGATATTGAGGGCTTTCAGTTTTTCGTAAAACGACATGCTATTTCTCCAATAAAACAAAGTGAACGATGACCAGAGCGGCGCACATGAAATATAACTGTGACAACAATTCCAGATTAAACCCCATCATAGGGGGGAATGCCCAGTTTAAGTTCACAAATAGGCGTGGTTATTCAGTGGATTATACCGACAATCACCTGTTTTCCGCCTTGGCGGCCAAGTGCAGGCCGGGCTCGTCGAGGCGCAATTGCTGCAGGAAGGCGTGATCGTGCGAGACCACCAGCAAGGCGCCCTGGTACTGCGCCAGCATCTGTTCCAAAGCTTGCAAGCTGGCCAGGTCCAGGTGATTGTCGGGCTCGTCGAGCAGCAGCAATTGCGGCGGCGCCTCGGCATACAGCTCGGCCGCCAGCGCCACCTTCATCCGTTCGCCGCCGCTGAGCAAACGGCTGGCCATGGTGGCGCGCGCGCCGGCAATGCCCAGCAGCGCCAGCCGCGTGCGCAGTTCGCCTTCCGCCATGGTGGGATGGCGCGCCTGCAAGCGCTGCACGGCGCTCAGCTCGCCGTCACGACTGCCCGCATGCTGGTCCAGCCAGGCCAGCCTGCCATGGCAGATCGCCTCGCCGCTGCTTGGGGCCAGCAGGCCGGCGATCACGCGCAGCAGGGTCGACTTGCCGCTGCCATTGTCGCCCGTGACGGCCAGCCGGCGCGGACCGGACAGCAGCAGTTCAAGCGGCTGCGCACTGCCGTGCGGCAGCACCAGCCCACGCAGTTCCAGCATCAGCTTGCCATTCGGCACACGGCTGTCGGGCGCCAGCAGCAGGCGCTCGGCATCGGGCGCACAGCGTTCGCTGGCCTCGCGCACCCGCTGCTGGCGCTCGGCCCGGGCCGCCTGCGCGCGCAGGCGCAGCTTGCCCTGGCTGTCCTGGCTGCCTTCTTTTCGGGCATCGAGCAGCAGCTTGCTTTGATTGGCGTGACGGCCGTCGCGTTCGCCGCGCGCCACATGGCGCTGCTGGCGTTCTGCCAGTTTGTGCGCCTCGCGCTGCCCGCGTTTTTCAGCGGCTCTTTCGGCCTGCAGGGCGCTGGCAAAACCTGCCTGCTCGGCCGCGCGTTGCTGCGCATAAAACGCGTAATTGCCACCGTAGCTGCGCAAGCCCCGGGACGACAGCTCGACGATCTCGTCCACATGCGCCAGCAGGCCGCGGTCGTGGCTGATCAGCAGCAAGCCGCGCGGCCAGCGCGCAATTTGCTGCACCAGCCTGGCGCGCTGGGTGGCATCGAGATGATTGCTCGGCTCATCAAGAATCAGCCAGTCGGCCTGCGACAGCCAGGCGCCGGCCAGCGCGATCCGCTGGCGCTCGCCACCGCTCAGGCTGGCCGTGGACGTATCGGGCCGCAACTGGCCCAAGCCGATCTCGTCCAGGGCTTGCCGCAGGCGCGTACCGGCATCCCAGCGCTCGCCCACCAGCGCGTAGTCCGCTTCATCGATGGCACCAAAGGCAATGCGATCGAGCGCGGCCAGCACGCCGTCGACGCCGGCCAGCGCGGCAACCGTGGGAAAGTGCCCGGGAGCCAGTTCCTGCGCCACATAATGGACCAGGCCGTCGCAGCGCACGGCGCCACTGCTGGGCGTGGCTTGTGCCGCCAGCAGCCGCGCCAGCACGCTCTTGCCCACGCCATTGGCGCCGACCAGGCCGACGCGGTGCGGCGTGAAGGAAAACTGCAAGTGGTGAAACAAGGGCGTGCCATCGGGCAGCACATGGGAAAGACGATCGAGTTGCAGTAATGCAGGCATGCGGATACTCCTTGTACAAGGCTGGCAAACCCGCGCGGGGGCGGGATGGGCTGGGCCGTGCACAAGCACGGCAGTATCAATGGCGCATGTCGAATGTCCTGGAGAATGAGGTAAAGAGCGGCCAGTGTAGCAGAGGATGCGGGATTGCTCCTCTAACGCTGGCCTTGCGTCGTGTCGCCAAACAGGTTTTTATACTCGCGCGGCTGCGAGCGCCAGTACTGCGGCGGGGCCTGCACCTGGGCGCCCAATTTGGCCGCCGCATGCCAGGGCCAGCGCGGATCGAACAGCATGGCGCGCGCCAGCGCCACCATGTCGGACTGGCCGCCGGCGACAATGTCCTCGGCCTGCTGCGCTTCGGTGATCAGGCCGACGCTGATGGTCGGCATGCCGGTTTCCGCCTTGATGCGTTCGGCAAAGCCCACTTGGTAGCCGGGGCTGAGGGGAATCTGCTGCTGCGGCGACACGCCACCGCTGGAGACGTGGATAAAGTCGGCACCGAGGCGCTTGAGTGCATGGGCAAACCGCACGCTTTGCTCGATCTCCCAGCCGCCCTCGACCCAGTCGGTGGCGGAGATGCGCATGCCGACCGCCACGCTGGCGGGTACAGCAGCGCGCACGGCCTCGTACACTTCCAGCGGAAAGCGCATGCGGTTTTCCAGTCTGCCGCCATACGCGTCCGTGCGCTGGTTGGCCAGCGGCGACAAGAATTGATGCAGCAGATAGCCATGCGCGCCATGCAGTTCGATGCCTTCGATACCGAGCGCATGGACCCGCTTGGCGGCGGCGACAAACGCGGCTTTTACTTGCAGCAAACCGGCCTCATCGAGCGCGATCGGCACCGTTTCACCGGGCGCATGGGCCAGCGCCGACGGCGCCACCGTCTGCCAGCCGCCTTCCGACAAGTGCACGCAGTTGCCGCCCTGCCACGGCGCGCGGCTCGACGCCTTGCGGCCCGCGTGGCCCAGCTGCACGATCAGCGGCATCGATGCATGGCGGCGTATCGCCTGCACCACCTTGCCCAGCGCTTGCTGGTTGGCATCCGACCACAGGCCCAGGTCCTCGGCCGAAATGCGCCCCTCCGGCGAGACGGCGGTCGCCTCCGTCATCAGCACGCCGGCGCCCGACAGCGCCAAGTGACCCAGGTGGATCATGTGCCAGTCGGTGGCGTTGCCGTTCTCGGCAGAATACTGGCACATGGGGGCGATGGCGATGCGGTTGACCAGGGACAGGGGGCCCAACTGGTAAGGCGTGAATAACTGGCTCATGGATGACTCCGGCTTGATGAAGCACAGATGGTACCGCGATCAGAAAAACGGTGGATTACACCTGCTTACGTTTGATACAGCGCAACGTCTATCCTGCCGCGAGGAGCACCGGTACTCTGGACACATCGTCAACCCAGACATTGTTTTTCAGGAGACCAGCATGAACAGCACCGCTACCAGCACCACCGCCCGCATCCACCCCTTGATGGCCGGCGCCGCCATTTCCGCCACGGTACTGTGCCTGGTCGGCGCGGCATCGATTGCCGGCATCTTGCCCAACTCGCGCGCCAATGTGCCAGCCCCGGCCATCCCTGCCGAACTGGCGGCCAGCAATCTGGCGGCGCCGGTGGCGGCACCGGTGGCCGCGCCCGTGCTGGCGCAAGCCGCGCCAGCGCCAGCGCCAGCACCGGCCCCGGTCGTGCACAAACGCGTGGTCCATCGCGTGGCGCAAGCGCGTCCGGCCAGCCGCGACGACGATTACGCCTACCGCGAACCGGTACGCCAGCAGCCAGTACAGGCACAGGCGCCCGCCCAGCCCAACTATGTGGGCATCGGCACCGGCGCCGTGATTGGCGGCCTGATCGGCAACCAGGTGGGCGGTGGCCGCGGCAAGGCGCTGGCGACGGTGGCCGGCGTGATCGGCGGCGGCTTCCTGGGCAATGCGGTGCAGAACCAGGTGCAGCAGCCGCAGCGCTAGGAAAAATCAGTCGTAGGGACCGAGATAGTCGAGCTTGCCGATGGTCACGCCGTTGTTGCGCAGGATGGCGTGCACCATCGAAACGTGAAAATAGAAGTTCGGCAGCGCAAAGCTGAGCAGATAATCGTCACCGGCAAACTTCGTACCCTCGTCGGTCCAGTTCAGCACCACTTCGCGCTGGGCGCTGCCCGCCATCTGGCCGGCATTCACGCCTTCGACATAGGCGATAGTGTCGGCGATGCGCTGCTGCAGCTGCTCGAACGACGTTTCATTGTCCTCGAATTTGGGCGCGGGAATCGCGCTCAGGCGCTGGACCGACAGCTTGGCCGTATCGCTGACGCGCTGCACCTGCGCCGTCAGGTCCAGCATGTCGGGCGCCAGCCGCGCACCCAGTAGAATTTCCGGCACGATGCCGCCCTGCTCGACATGGGCCTGCGCTTTTTCCAGCAGGTTTGAAACGACGCGCAAGCCGCGCGCGAAGACGGGGACGGTGGCCTGGTACATGGATACGGACATTCTTCACTCCTGAGTGTTGGCGATCAGCCAGTGTAGCCGAGGCCGGCCGAAGCCGTGCGTACGCTGCGCCACGATGCCAGGATAAAAAATGGTTCATCGCACTTTACCGGGGAACGCATCCTTGATTTTCAGAAAGAAGTAGGATGCGTCCCGAAATCCGTAAGCCA
>NZ_JAFCTQ010000026.1:0-77984 GCF_049896105.1 Janthinobacterium sp. PSPC3-1
GACCTTGGACAGCAACGCGCTTCAATAGTGCCCGCGGGAGAGGTAAGCAGAATGTGCCGCCCTAGAAAAAAACCGCCCGTATCAAACAATGATGCGGACGGTTTTCGTGACAGCAGCAATGATTCAATTAACCCATCAATCCTGCACGCCCTTCTTCTTCTCTCGCGCCACCACATACAGCAGCACGATCATCACCGCATACGGCAGCAGCGACAGCGCGTCCGAGCTGGCACCGGCGTAGAACGGGTTGCCATGCTCGGCCCAGTCGGCCATCATCTGGTCGAAGTGCGTCAGCACGCCCGCGGTAATGGCGATAATGATGCCGGCCAGGGCGCCGCCGGCGATATAGCCGGAAGCGAGCAGAACGCCCGAGCTGCGGTCGCCGGCCAGCTGGCGTTCTTCCTCGTTCAGCTTCGCGTTGTGTTCCAGCTTGTTGTTGCGGCGGTCTGCCAGCCAGCGGATCACGCCACCGACCATGATCGGCAGGGTCGACGACAGCGGCAGGTAGACGCCGACCGAGAACGCCAGCGAGGCGATGCCGGCCATCTCCAGCACCACGGCGATCATCACGCCGAACAGCACCAGCGTCCATGGCAGCTGCTGGTCGAGGATGCCCTTGATAATGTAGGACATCAGCACGGCTTTCGGCGCATCGTATTTTTTCACTTCCGAGCCGTCCGGGCGCTTGTTGTAGGCGCCGTTGATGCCCGGGTCGACCAGGTAGGCCAGTTGGCCGTCGTCCCTGACGAAATACTTGCCGGCCGGGCCGCCGACGGTATCGGTCTTCTGCCAGACTTTATAGGTGTTGTGGTCAGTTTCGGCCTGCGGGCCATGCAGCTCGCCCGTCACCGTCAGTTTGGATGCGTCGACCGTGAGGCCGGGCGCCACCTGCGCGGCCGGCACGTAGACGGTGCTGGCCTCGTTCAGTTTCAGCAGGATCGGGCCCAGAATCAATGCCGACGACAAGGCGCCCGCCAGGATCGCGTATTGCTGCAGGCGCGGCGTGGCGCCGATCAGGTAGCCGGTCTTCAGGTCCTGGGACGTCGTGCCGGCATTGCTGGCGGCGATACACACGATGGCGCCAACCGACAAGGCGGTGACGTAGTAGCGGCCACCGGTCCAGCCCATCAGCAAAAAGATCAGGCAGGTAAACAGCAGGGTGGCCACCGCCATGCCCGAAATCGGGTTCGACGAGGAACCGATCTCGCCGGTCAGGCGCGACGACACGGTGGCGAACAGAAAGCCGAACACCAGGATCAAGAGCGCGCCCAGCAAATTCATGTGCAGCGGGGTGGCGAAGGTGATCACGGCGATAATCGCCAGGCAGCCTATCATCACCCATTTCAGCGGAATATCCTGCTCGGTGCGCAAGGTCGCATTGGCCTTGCTGCCCTTGCCGATGCCGGCCAGGCCGGCCGACAGGCTGCGCCAGATCATCGGCATGGCGCGCACCAGCGAAATCAGGCCGCCGGCGGCGACGGCGCCGGCGCCGATATACAGCACATAGGCGCTGCGGATATCGTCGGCGCCCATCGCGCTGATCAATTTGGTACCGGGCGACAGCACGGTGGTGAGGTTATCGCCGAAAAATTTGATCATCGGGATCAAGAGCAGATACGACAGCACGCCGCCGGCCGCCATGGTGGCGGCGATGCGCGGGCCGATGATGTAGCCGACGCCCAGCAGTTCGGGCGAAATCTCGGCGCCGATCGAGCCGGCCTTCAGCGGTGCGCCGAATTCCACGCCCGGCGTATCCTTCCAGCCCTTGAACGAGATATTGAACACTTTATACAAGAGGCCGACGGCGAAGCCGCCGAAGATGATCTTGGCGCGGCGCTTGGCGTCCTTTGCGGCGGCCGAATCGGACGCTATGCTTTCGCCCGCGGCGATGCGCGATTCGTCGGTGGCGGCCGCTTTCAGCACTTCGGCGCAGGCCGTGCCTTCGGGGAATTTGAGTTCCTTGTGCTGGTCGACGATCATGGTGCGGCGCATCGGGATCATCATCAGGATGCCCAGCAAGCCACCCAGGATACCCACCAGCATCACGCGCGAGATTTCCAGGTCGAAGCCCAGGATCAGGATCGCCGGCATGGTCACGCCCAGGCCGAAGGCCAGCGATTCGCCGGCCGAACCGGCCGTCTGCGTGATGCTGTTTTCCAGGATCGACGAATCCTTGCCGCCCACTTTCTTGGCCAGGCCGAACAGGGTGATCGCGATCACGGCCACGGGAATCGAGGCGCTGACAGTCAGGCCCACCTTGAGCACCAGGTACAGCGACGACGCGCCAAATACCATGCCCAGGATGACGCCCATCAGCAGCGCGCGGAAGGTCATCTCGGGGAGCTGCGCGTCGGCCGGAATATACGGTTTGACCGTGCCCGGGTTTGCATCTTTCGACATAGGTTCCTCGTTATCTATAAACCAAAACAGCCCGGATTGGCGCCCGGGCTATTTTCTTGAAGCCGTGACTATCGCACAGCCGCGTTTCCCTGAAAAGGTTTTTTGCGTCGGCAGCCAGGCGCAAAGCCGCCGCTGTCATGGTCTATAATCGCTGCCACCGTGCCCTGCACGCTCATGCGAGACTGACTTGACTGCTAACCGATCCGGCTTCCCCTGGCCATCCCGCCGCGCCGTGGTGCGCGGCCTGCTCCTCACCGGCTGCGCCGCCCTGGCCTGCGCCATCGGGCTGGCCGTCTACCTGTTCCTGTATGTGAAACCTCGCCTGCCCGCGCTGGACGTGATTACCGACTACCAGCCGAAGATACCGCTGCGCGTCTATACGGCCGACAATGTGCTGATCGGCGAATTCGGCGAGGAACACCGCGACTTCGTGCCGATCGCGCAGGTGCCGGAAATGATGAAGAAGGCCCTGATGGCCATCGAGGACAGCCGCTTCTACGAACACAATGGCATCGACTTCGTGCGCGTCGGCGGCGCCGTGATGTCCAACCTGCGCCACGGCTTCGGCCATGGCGGCGGCTCCACGCTCACTATGCAGGTGGCGCGCAACTTCTTCCTCACGCGCGACAAGGTCGCCTCGCGCAAGCTCAATGAAATCATGCTGGCCCTGAAGATCGAGGCGGCCCTGTCGAAGGACCAGATCCTCGAGCTGTACATGAACCAGGTCTACCTGGGCCAGCGCTCGTTCGGCTTTGGCAGCGCGGCGCAGACCTATTTCGGCAAACCGCTGGGCGAACTGTCGATCGCCGAGATGGCCATGCTGGCCGGCCTGCCGCAAAACCCGTCGCGCCATAACCCGATCAGCAACCCGAAGCGGGCGCACGCGCGCCAGCAACTGGTGTTGAAGCGCATGCGCGACCTCGATTACATCAGCGACGGCCAGTACCGGCAAGCGCTGGCGCAGCCGCTGCGCTACAACACGCGCGGCAGCCAGGGCTTCGATACGCACGCCGAATACGTGGCCGAACTGGCGCGCCAGGCCGTGTTCGCGCAGTACAAGGAAGACAGCTACACCAAGGGCATCAGCGTCTACACCACTATCCTGAAAGCCGACCAGGATGCGGCCTATGCGTCCACCCGCCGCAACGTGATCGCCTACGACCAGCGCCACGGCTACCGCGGCCCCGAGACCTTTATCGAGCTGCCGCCGGAGCAGGAATTGCGCGACGACGCCATCGACGCGGCGCTGCAGAAACGCCCCGACAGCGACGGCCTGATCGCCGCCGTCGTGACCGATGTCGAAAATGGCAAGGTGACGGTCGATACGGGAGACGGCGAAGCGAAAGTCATCAGCGGCGCCGGCCTGCGCTTTGCCGCCCCTGCCCTGTCCGCCAAGGCGGCGGCCGGCATCAAGCTGCGCCCGGGCGCCGTGATCAGGGTCAGCAAGGACGCGAAAGACAACTGGACCATCACCCAAGTGCCGCTGGTGGCCGCCGCTTTCGTCTCGCTCGACGCCGACACCGGCGCCTACCATGCGATGGTGGGCGGCTTCGACTACAACCTGCAAAAGTTCAATCACGTGACGCAGGCGTGGCGCCAGCCCGGTTCGGCCATGAAGCCCTTCGTCTATTCGGCGGCGCTGGAAAAAGGCTTTTCGCCGGCTACCCTGATCAATGACGTGCCGCTGGAACTGCCGGCCGGCGGCAAGATCTGGTCGCCGCAGAATGACGATTTCAAGTTCGACGGCCCGATCACCATGCGCTATGCGCTGGCGCAGTCGAAGAACGTGGCCTCGGTGCGCATCCTGCGCGCGCTGGGCGTGTCGTACACCCACGACTTCATGGAAAAATTCGGTTTCGATCCGGCGCGCCAGCCGAGCAATCTGACCATGGCGCTCGGTACCGGTTCGGTCACGCCGGTGCAGATGGCCGGCGCCTATGCGCTGTTCGCCAACGGCGGCCACCAGGTCGAGCCGTACCTGATCGACCGCATCGTCGACGCCAAGGGCGTGGTGCTGATGCAGACCAAGCCGCCGGCTCCCGGCGACGACAAGACCCTGGCGCTCGATCCGCGCAACGCCTTCGTGATGGACAGCATGCTGCGCGAAGTGGCCCGTTCGGGCACGGGCGCGGGCGCCACCCGCAAACTGGGGCGCAGCGATATCGCCGGCAAGACCGGTACCACCAGCGACGCCGTCGACGGCTGGTTCGCCGGCTACAGCGGCGGCATCGTGGCGGTGGCGTGGATGGGCTACGACGAACCGAAGTCGCTCGGGGGACGCGAATTCGGCGCCACCCTGGCCATGCCGATCTGGATCGACTACATGCAGACGGCCCTGGCCAGCCGACCGCAAATCACGCGCGCCGTGCCGCCCGGCCTGAGCCAGATCGACGGTGAATGGATGTATGACGAATTCATCGACATGAATGCCGTCAGGACGCTGGACATGGACACCGAAACGCCGACCGATCCGGCGGCGGTGCCGGATGCGCTGCCGGTGGAAACGACGCAATAAATAAAAAGGCCGGGATCGCTCCCGGCCTTTTTCAATGGCGCGCGCCGATTACGCCGCCACGCTCAGATATCCGCGTACCGTGCGCACCGTGCTGTCGGCAAAATCATCGACGCTGACCTTGGCCGCGCGGTACTTCCAGCGTTTGACATACCAGTCCTGGAACAGCGCCAGGCAGTGCGAGGCGAGCATGGTCGCATCGCCCTGCGGCCGCGGGCTGATTTCAAGAATGGTATTGGCCAGCAAGGTCTGCACGTACAATTCGGACTGCTTGGCCATGCTGCGCTGCTCGACCTGCAGCACGCGCGAATCCATGTAGACAAAATAAAACCAGGGCTGCAGGATTTCGGACAGGTAGATCGACGAGCGTATCATCGCCTCTAACCGGTCCAGCGGCAACTTGACGTCGACGAACAGCTGCGGCAAGGCTTGCGTGGCGTGGCGCACCACGTCTTCGATCATTTCGGCCAGTTGATCCTTGCCGGTGATATAGCCATACAGGCCGCCCATCGACAGCCCCGTCTCGCGGCACAGGTCGCGCAAGCTCATGGCGCGAAAGCCCACGTCGTTGGCCAGTCTGAAGGTGGCGCCAAAGATGCGTTCCAGGTTTTCCAGCGCGGGCTTGCGGCGCTTGACGCCGATGCGGCCCGCATGGCGGTCGAGGATGTATTCCCAGATATTGACGCCATTCAAAGGCGTCATCTGCTGGAACTGTTCAAAGTTGAAATGGGTCGACAAGTGCATTCCCAAAAGACAGTGTAAAAACGGCGCCGCCGGGTAGTGCAACCATGACTGCAACCATGGCGGGTGCGCAAATCGGCCCTGATTATAGCGCAGCAAAATCGCCCTTGGCCGTTTCAATCCGGCCATGCCGATGAATCGCAACATCCCGGCAACAACCGTGCTCGTCATATTGCGCTGCAATATGGAATTGACAAGCTTTTCAGCCACGGCGGTGCTACATTTCAAAAACCGAGCGCTCGCTATATTAGCTGCAACACAGATTGCGGCGGATGGCGGCGCCGGTACCGCTACAGCATCGACATTTCCCATTAAAAAATAACGGAGACAAAATGAAGACTCGCTTCTGGCAATTGCTGTCCACCCTCGTCCTGGCCTGCTGCATCGGCCTGCCTGCCACCGCCGGCGCCGCCGGCTATACGCAAACCAAATATCCCATCGTGCTGGTGCATGGCCTGTTCGGCTTCGACAAGCTGGGCCCTGTCGAGTACTTTTACGGCATCCCCGCCGCCCTGCGCAGCGGCGGCGCCAATGTCTACCTGACCACCGTCTCGGCCGCCAACAGCACCGAAGTGCGCGGCGAGCAACTGCTGTCGCAGGTGCGGCAAATCCTGGCCGCCACCGGCGCGGCCAAGGTCAATCTGATCGGCCACAGCCACGGCGGCCCCACGGCGCGCTATGTGGCCTCCGTGCGGCCCGACCTGGTGGCCTCGGTGACCAGCGTGGCCGGCGTCAACAAGGGCTCGAAGGTGGCCGATATCCTGGCCGGCACGATACCCAATACCAGCGGCGCGCTGGGCACCGCCCTCGCCTCGCTGATCGGCATTATCTCCGGCAACCAGGGCTTGCCGCAAAACGCCGGCGCGGCGCTGGCCTCGCTGTCGACCAGCGGTTCGCTGGCCTTCAACAGCCGCCATCCGCAGGGCGTGCCGACCACCGCCTGCGGCGAAGGCGCCTACCAGGAACGCGGCGTCCACTATTTTTCGTGGAGCGGCGCCCAGCCCTACACCAATGCGCTCGACGTGGGCGACCCGGCGCTGGCCGCCATCAGCCTGGCCTTTGGCGGCGCGAAAAACGATGGCCTGGTCAGCAGCTGCTCCAGCCACCTGGGCAAGGTGATCCGCGACGACTACGCCATGAACCACCTCGATGAAGTCAACCAGTTCATCGGCATCGTCAACCTGTTCGAAACGTCGCCGGTCACCGTGTTCCGCCAGCAGGCCAACCGCCTGCAGGGCCTGGGCCTGTAAGGGAGCGGCCATGCGTACGCACACGACCCTGATCGCGGCCGGCGCACTGGCCGCCCTGGCGCTGTACTGGTCGCTGGCGCCCGGTGAGGCGCCGGCGCCGCCACCGCAAAAGGAAGACCCCGACCTGTTCGCGTTCGTGCGCTCGATGGAAGGCACGCGGCCCGACGGCAATCTCGTGGCTGCCGGCGAGACGCTGGTGGTCGATGCGGAACTGGGCCACCTGTTCGACTATTACCTGGCGGGCCTGGGCGAAAAGCCGCTGGCCGCGATCCGCAGCCAGATCGAGCTGGAACTGGAGCGGCGCCTGGCGCTGGCGCCGGCGCGCGAAGCGAAGCGCCTGCTGGGGGCTTATCTGGACTACAAGCAGGCGCTGGCCGGCATCGAGCAAGCCCTGGCGCCGTCTGGCGATGCGCTGCAGGCGGCGCAAGCGCGGCTGCAGGCCATGCGCGCGCTGCGCGCCACTTACTTCACGGCGCAGGAAAGCGCCGGCCTGTTCGGCCTGGACGACGCGCGTGATGATGACGCCGTGGCGCGCATGACGGTGCTGGCCGACGGCACACTGGGCGAAGAGGACCGGCGGCGCAAGCTTGCCGTGCTTGATGCGGCCCTGTCGCCGGCCCAGCGCCGCGAACGCGACGCGCCGCTGCAGGTCAGCGCGCTCGACGACGCGGTGCGCGCCCTGCGCGCGCAGGGCGGCGGCGACAACGAAGTCTACCGCCTGCGAGCGGCCACCTTCACGCCCGAGGCGGCGGCGCGGCTGGCCGAACTGGACCGCGAAGAATCGCACTGGCAGCAGCGCATCATCGCCTGGCGCGCGCAAAAGGCGGCGCTGGGCGCCGGCGATGCGGCGACCCTGCAGCAATTGACCAATACGCTGTTTTCGCCGGACGAGCAACGCCGCCTGGGCGCCTATGAGTAGTCGAGCGCTCATGCCAGCGCCGCCAGCAAGGCCGCCGCCGCCATCACGTCAGCGCTGGCGTGGCCCTGCGTGTAGCGGCCATGCACCGGCAGCAGCAGCGCGCGTGCTTCGCCGCTTTGCCCCTGCGCGCACATGACGGCCGCCAGGCTGGTGGCGCAGCGCAGCTCCCAGCCCAGCGCGCGCTGCGTGCCGGCCAGCCGCAAAGCCTCGTCCAGCAGCCGGCGCACCAGTTCCAGTCCTTCCGCGTCGCCGGCGCGCAGGCCATGCCAGCGGCGCAGCGCGGCGCGGCGCAGCACTTCGGGCGCGCTCCATGGCGCCTCGCCGGCGCGTGCGCGCCGCAGCGCTTCGCCGCTGGCCGCCGCGTCGAACAAGGTGGCCATCACATCGGCCTGCAGCGGCCAGGCCGAGGCCGCGCCTGACTGGCCGCCGCCGTCAAGCGCCGCCTGGTAGCTGCTGCCCCAGCCATGCCAATACAGCAAGCCGTGACGCGCCGCGTGCTCGCACAGCACGCCGGTCCAGGTGCGCGCCAGCGCGTGCTGGCCGCACCACAGGGCGACGGGGATGGCGCTGAAGGCCAGCGCCACGCACAGCGACACGCCGTTGTGGGCAAAGCCCAGTTCGACCGCCTCGCGGGCAATCTCCAGCGCATCGTCAGGGCGGCCCATCAGCCACAGGCAACGTGCCAGGTTGCCGCGCAGGCAGACCTGGTGATCGGCCAACAAGGCGTTGTTCAGGCTGCGCTGGCCGGCGCCATCGGGGTGATCGAGCACCAGGCGCGACAGCACCGCCGCCTCCGCATGCCGACCCTGCAAGTGTTCGCCGGCCGCCAGCATGCGCGCGCGCACCAGTTGCATGGCGGTATCGCCGTCGCGCTCGCACAGCGCCGCAAATTGCGCCGCGCAGGCGTCGGCGGCACGAAAGTCCGCCAGCGCCATCTGCGCGATCCACAGGCCGCACAGGGCTTCGGCGCACCCGCCAGATTCGCCCGCCGCCGGCGCCAGCCTGCTGGCGCGCTGGAATTGCGCCAGCATGGCGCCGCTCACGCCTTCGGTATGCAGCAGCAGATGGCCGAGCGACGCGCGCAGCCGCAGCTCGCTGGCCGCGTCATCGGCGCCCTGCTCGGCCATCCGCGCCAGCGCATGCTCCACCCGCAAGCGGTATTCATCCATCAGCGACAGCTGGTAAAACAGGGTGTGCGTGGCCAGGGTCAGCGCCACCCCCAGCGCCAGGTCGCCGTGCGCGCCAAAGGCCCAGTCGATGGCGGCGCGCATGTCGTCCACATGCCGCCGGTACGAGGCGCTCCAACTGGCGGCCGGCAGGCGTTCCCAGTCGGCGGCGATGCAGCGCGCCAGCGCCAGGCAATGCAGTGCGTGGCGGCGAAACACGGCCGCCTGTTCGCCGGCCAGCGCCAGGTGCGCGCAAGCATAGGCGCGCGTGGTTTCCAGCAGCCGGTAATACACGCGCTCGCAGCAGGTCTCGACGCTGACCAGCGACTTCGACGCCAGGTCGGCCACCGTGTCATACACGTCGCGGCCGGCCACGGCGATCGCCGATTCGAGCCGGAAGCGGTTCTTGAACACGCTCAGCGCCTGCAGCACGCTGCGCTCTTCCGCGTCAAGCAGGCCATAGCTCCAGTCCAGGGTGGCGCGCAGGGTCTGGTGGCGCAGCGGCGCGTTGCGCGGACCGCGCACCAGCAGGCGAAAACGGTCATCGAGCTGGCGCCGCAAGCCGTACAGGCCGAAATGGCCGATGCGCCCGGCCGCCAGTTCCAGCGCCAGCGGAATGCCGTCGAGACGGCGGCAGATCTCGACCACCACCGGCAGGTCGGCGTCGGCCAGCACGAAGCTGGCGTCGACGGCGGCGCAGCGTTCGGCAAACAGCTGCACCGCCGCGTAATGGCGCAGCGCCGCATCAAGCGGCGGCAATTCCAGCACGGGCAGGCGCAGCAACTGCTCGCACGAGATGCGCAGCGGTTCGCGGCTGGTGGCCAGCACCTGCAGTGCCGGTGCGCCCTTGAGCAGCATGTCGGCCAGGGCGGCGGCGGCGGCGATCACATGTTCGCAATTGTCAAACACGATCAGCATCTGGCGCTGGCGCAGATAGGCCAGCAAGGCCGGCATCGGGTCATGCGCCGGTACCGCCACGCCCAGCGCCGTGGCCAGCGCCAGCGGCGCCAGCTGGCCCTCGGCCACCGGCGCCAGGTCGACAAAGCAGACGCCATCGGCATGGCGGCGCAGCACCCGCATGGCCAGCGCCACGGCCACCGTGGTCTTGCCGATGCCGCCCGGGCCGACGATGCTGAGCAAACGCACCTGCAGCAACTGGCCGGCCATCGCCTGCACGATGTCGCCGCGCCCCATCATGCGCGTCAGCAGCACCGGCAGGTTGTGGCGCACCTCGGCGACGGCCGTGCCGGCGGCGGCCGCCTCGCCCGCGCGCGCCACCGGTGCCAGGAAGCCGTAGCCGCGGCCGGCCACGGTGGTGATATAGCGCTGGCCATCGCGCCCGTCGCCCAGCACCTTGCGCAGCGCCGCCAGGTGCACGCGCAAGGTGGCGTCGTCGACCACCGCATTGGGCCAGACGAGGGCCAGCAATTCATGCTTGTCGACGATGTCGCCGGCGCGCTCCAGCAAGGCCAGCAACAAGTCCATGGCGCGGCTCCCCAGCCTTACCGCACGTTCGCCTTCCAGCAGCCGGCGTTCGAGCGGCAATAGGCGAAACGGGCCGAAGACATAGGCCGGGACAGAGCTGTTCATCATGGTGCTTGGTGGAGAATGGTCTCAGGACATGCGGTGTGCCAGGCATTTTACGGAAATTCTGCGCGCCGCCGGCATGGCGCCATGTATGACCGCTGTTACATATGGCAATCAGGCGAAGCGCGCGCGGCGTCCAGCAAGGCCCGCACCTGCGCCTCCGGCGCGGGCCGGTGCAGGTAGTAGCCCTGTACCTGCCGGCAGCCCAGGCTGCGCAGCATGGCCAGCTGCACGCCATCTTCGACGCCTTCGGCCAGCACCTGCAGGTCCAGGCTGCGCGCCAGCGCGATGGTCGAGGCGACGATGATGGCGTCCTTGCCGTCGCTGCCGATGTCGGTAATGAAACAGCGGTCGATCTTGACCGTGTCGACCGGCAGCATCTTGAGGTGATGCAGGCCCGCATAGCCGGTGCCATAGTCGTCGAGCGCAATGCGCACGCCCAGCGCGCGCAGCTTCGACAGCACCGCGCACGCTTGCGCCGTGTCGTCGATCTGGCCGCTTTCCGTCACTTCCAGTTCCAGCAAGGTGGCCGGCACATCATGCTGGCGCAAACAGCGCTGCACGGTGGCCAGCAGGCGCGGATCGCTCAGCTGCTGCACCGACAGATTGACCGCCACCGGCACCAGCGCCAGCCCGGCGGCGCGCCACTGCGCCAGTTGCCGACAGGCGGTGGCGATGCCCCAGTTGCCCAGCTCGACGACGGTGCCGCGCCGCTCGGCCAGGGCGATGAACTCCTGCGGAAACGTCAGGCCGCGCCCGGGCTGCTGCCAGCGCAGCAGCGCTTCCAGGCCCACCAGGCGCAATTGCGCCGTATCGAACTTGCCGTGGTAGTGAAAGCAGAATTCATTGTTGCGCAGGGCGCTGGCCAGGCCAGCCACTAGGCGGACAGCCGCAGCACGGACTGCGCGCCGGACTGCCGTGCGGGCGGCAGGCGGGCAGGCTCCTGGTGCAGGCGAAATACGCTGACCACCTGCTGCAGCCGCGCCGCCTCGCTTTCGAGCGACTGCGAAGCGGCCGCCGCCTCTTCCACCAGCGCGGCATTCTGCTGCGTCACCTGGTCCATCTGCACCACCGCCTCGCTGATCTGGCCGATGCCGGTGCCCTGCTCGGCGCTGGCGGTGGTGATGTCGCCGACCATGCGGCTGACCCGTTCCACCGCCCGCACCACGTCCTGCATGGTGGCGCCGGCCCGCGTGACGAGCGCCGAACCGGTTGACACCTGCTCGCTGGAGGTGGCGATCAGGGCGCGGATATCGCGCGCGGCCGACGCGCTGCGCTGCGCCAGGTTGCGCACTTCCGTCGCCACCACCGCAAAGCCGCGTCCCTGCTCGCCGGCGCGTGCCGCTTCCACCGCCGCATTCAGGGCCAGGATATTGGTCTGGAAGGCCAGCATGTCGATCACGCCGATAATGTCGGCGATCTGCGCCGAGGAACTGCTGATCGCTTCCATCGTGCTGATCACCTGCCCGACCGCCTCGCCGCCGCGGTTGGCGATCTGCGCCGCTTCCAGTGCCAGGGAGCTGGCCTCGCGCGCATTGTCGACATTCTGCTGCACCGTGGAGCTCAGTTCCTCCATCGCCGACGCCGTCTGTTCCAGCGAACTGGCCTGCTCTTCGGTGCGGGCCGACAAGTCCACATTGCCGGCCGCGATCTGGGTCGAGGCGGTGGCGATGGTATCGGTACCGCTGCGCACCTGCCGCACGATATCCTGCAGGTTGCCGTTCATGACAGCCAGCGCGTCGAGCAGCCGGCCGGTTTCATCGGTGGCATGCTGGCCGAAGGTGGAACTGAGGTCGCCGGCGGCCACCGTCTGCGCCACGCCCAGCGCATGCTGCAAGGGGCGCACGATGCTGCGCGTGACCAGCCAGGCCGTGATAATGGAAAACACGATGGCCGCCGCGCTCAGCGCCAGCACCATGGCGCGCGCCGCCAGGTATTCTTCGCGCACGCGCTGACCCGCTTCCACCATCAGCTGGTGCTGGTGGTTGATCAGCGTTTCCAGCGCGGCCATGTAGCGCAGCTGGTCGGCGCGCACCGTTTGCAGCAGCAGGGCCGACGCTTCGTCGCGCGCGCCGTCGTACAGCAGCGCCAGCACCTTGTCGCGGCCCGCATTGAAGACGCCGCGCGCCTCTTTTACAGCCAGCATCATTTCCTTGCCTTTGACGGAATCGACCATCTTGTCCAGCTCGCCCAGCTTCTGCTCGGTCGTGGCGCTGGCCCTGGCGATGGTATCGCGCTCCTGCGCCACCTGATCCAGCTCGTACATCAGGAACAGATTGCGCGACGAACGCGCGATCACGTTGACCTGCTTGATGATGTCATTGGCCAGCACGGTTTTCGGATACTCGCTGTCGACCACGCCGCGCATGCGCTCGTCCAGCGAGGACAGGCGCAGCAAGCCCAGCGCGGCAGTGGCCAGCAACAGCATGGTCAGCACCGCGAACGACCAGCGCAAGCGCGTTCCGATATTCATATTCGCCATATTTCTCGCATTCTTCAAGGTGAGGCTGATCGCCATGGCTGCCGCCGCCCGCCGTGCGGGACGACAGGACGAAACAGGCTGCAGGGTCGGCCGGGAGTGGGCAAAGGCAGGAGCGAAGATGGCATGCGCCGTCATCCGCGCCAGGGCGCATGATGCTACGGCGGCCAGTGTGAGTTATCCGACAAGCAATGTCGCGTTAATTTTTGCAAAATTTTGCTTAGATAACAAAACATCCATTTTCATAACACTGTTTTCCTGGCAAGGGCCGGCATCGCCAGGCTGGCGTGCGGCCATGCAAAACGGCCGCACAAAGGCGGCCGTCCGGTTCGACAACAGGGCGATGCCGGCAGCTTAAAACTCTTCCCACTCGTCGTGCGACGGCGCCGCCTTGCGCGCGGCGGGCGCCGCTTTCAAGGCCGGACGCGCAGGGACAGCGGCGACGGCGGCACGCTGCACCGCGCGCACTGGCGCAGCCTGCACGCCATCGAGCCTGAACACGCTGACCACCTGCGACAAGGTGCCCGCCTGTTCCTGCAGCGAGGCGGCCGCCGCCGCGGCTTCTTCCACCAGCGCCGCGTTCTGCTGCGTCACCTGGTCCATCTGGCCGATGGCCTGGTTGATCTGATCGATGCCCGAGCTTTGCTCCTGCGTGGCCAGGCTGATCTCGGCCATGATATCGGTCACGCGCTGCACGCTCGAGACGATGTCGGCCATGGTGCCGCCCGCCTCCGCCACCAGCTTGCTGCCGGCGTCCACCGCCACCACCGAGTCGCCGATCAGGGTCTTGATTTCCTTGGCGGCAGCCGCGCTGCGCTGCGCCAGGTTGCGCACCTCGGTGGCGACCACCGCAAAGCCGCGCCCCTGCTCGCCGGCGCGCGCCGCCTCCACGGCCGCATTCAGGGCCAGGATATTGGTCTGGAAGGCGATGCCGTCGATCACGCTGATGATGTCGACGATCTTGCGCGAGGCATCGTTGATGGCGTCCATGGTGCGCACCACTTCCCCCACCACGACGCCGCCCTTGACGGCCACGCCGGAGGCGGTGCGCGCCAGCGCATTGGCCTGCTGGGCGTTGTCGGCGTTCTGGCGCACGGTCGACGTCAGTTCTTCCATCGACGACGCGGTTTCCTCCAGCGAGCTGGCTTGCTCTTCCGTGCGCGAGGAGAGGTCCAGGTTGCCGCTGGCGATCTGGGTCGAAGCCGTGGCGATGGTTTCCGTGCCGCCGCGCACCTGGCCGACGATGGACACCAGGCTGGCGTTCATGTCGTGCAGGGCCCGCAGCAGCTGGCCCGTCTCCTCGGTGATGGTCACGACGATGCGGCTGGTCAGGTCGCCGGAGGCCACCGTCTGCGCCACTTTCACGGCCTCGATGATGGGCCGCGTGATGGCGCGCGTGATGAAGGCGGCGCAGGCGATGCCGGCCACCGCGGCCAGCAGGCCGAGGATCACCATCAGGCTTTCCGAGCGCACCACCGCGGCGCCGCCAGCCTTGACGCTGGCGTCGGCGATCTGGTTATTGAGCGCGATAATCTGGTTCAGCGAGGCTTCGGCCTTGCCGAACAGGCCGCGCGAGTCCAGATACTGTTTGTAGAAGTCGACAAACAGGTCTTTCTGCTTTTGCTCGTCGGCGTTTTTCGCCAGCGCGTCGAGCACGCTGCCGACCTTGTCGTCGCTGCTTTTCCAGGCCGCCCATTCGCCCTGGAAGCGCTGCCACAGCACGGCCTCCTCGGGCGTCTGCGGCAGCGGCTCGTACAGCTTGCGGCCGGTTTCGATGCTGGCCCAGGCCCTGGCCCGCAACTGCTGCGCTTCGCGGAACTTGTCCTGCGCCTGGTAATTCGTTTCATAGATGGCGGCGCTCAGGGTACCGGCCGCCACCGCCGTCTGGCCTTCGCTCATTTGCAGCAGGCCCTGGATCGACGGCAGGCGCACCACGCCGATTTCATTGACGGAATTGCCCACAGTGGCGATGCCGGCATAGCCGCTGATGCCGACGACGATCAGCGCCGCCATCATGACGGCCACCAGAACCGCCAGTTTCCATTTGATCAGTAGATTCTTGAACATGTTATTACCCCTAATTGAGACCGATACAAGCCAGGCAAGTTCGTGCTGGCGGGTTCGGATGGAACGGCTGGCGCTTGCAGAACGCTTGCGGGGATGGGGCAAACACGTCGTGACATTTGGCGAGATTTATATGTCGCCAGCATAGAGGAAAAGTCGCGCCCTGGCAGTGTCATACCTGATACAAACCGGCTTTTAATCGCGGCCTGTGGCGTATCAGAAACAGCTGTGCCCTCGAATGGTGCAGAAATAAAATTCTGTAAATATTTTCCCGGAAAGGGATGGCTGGTCGCGCAATTGATATTCGTCTAAGATGGACGACAAGACCACAGCGGAACCACCATGGCTTATCTTATCGAACAAAAACTGGTGATCGGCGTCGCTTCGAGCGCGCTGTTCGACCTGTCCGAATCGCACCAGGTGTACCTGGACAGCGGCCCCGAGGAATACCGCAAGTACCAGGAAACCCACCTGGACACGGTGCTGGGCCGCGGCGTGGCCTTCCCCTTCATCCGGCGCTTTTTGAACATCAACAAGCACCATCCGCACGAGGCGCCGGTGGAAGTGGTGCTGTTTTCGCGCAATTCGCCGGAAACGGGCTTGCGCGTGATGCACTCGATCGCCCATTATGGCCTCGATATTTCGCGCGCCGCCTTCATGACCGGCAAATCGCCCTACCCCTACCTGCCGGCATTCAACGCCTCGCTGTTCCTGAGCGCGAATGAAGACGATGTGCGCGGCGCGCTGGCCTGCAATTTTCCGGCCGGCCTGGTGCTGCCGTCGCGCACCGAGGACGACGAGGCCGACGACGAGCTGCGCGTCGCCTTCGACTTTGACGGCGTGATCGCCGACGACGAGGCGGAAACCGTCTTCAAGCGCAATAACGATGTCGACGAATTCCACGCCCATGAAACCCTGAACGTGGGCACGCCGCACCGCCCCGGCCCGCTGGCCGCCTTGTTCCAGAAACTGGCCACCATGCAGCGGCTGGAAGAGCGCGCGCAAAAACGCGACCCGGCCTACAAAAAGATCCTGCGCATCGCCATCATCACCGCGCGTAACGCGCCCTCGCACGAACGGGTGGTCACCACCCTGAAAAGCTGGGGCGTGGCGGCCGACGAGACCTTCTTCCTGGGCGGCATGGACAAGTCGCGCGTGCTGGCCGTGTTCAGGCCGCATATCTTTTTCGATGACCAGCTGAGCCATCTGAAGTCAAGCGGCGGCACCATCCCCATGGTGCATGTACCGTTCGGCATAGCGAATGTGCGCGCGGGCGATGGTCTATAATCGTGCCTGCTGGCGCCGTCATGAAGGGCGCCGCGCGCAATACAGTCTTTCCTGTCAACTGCCTCTGTCACCAGTGTCATCGCCTGCATGTCCTTAGCCCTGAAAAAATCGCTCCCCAAGCCCGGCAACCGCTACGCGCTGCCCGCCCTGTATGGTTCATCCGACGCCTATGCGCTGGCACTGGCCGCTTTGGAATTGAAGTCGCGCGGCCAGATGCTGGCCGTGGTGGTGGCACAGGCCAGCGACGGCCAGCGCCTGCTCGATGAAATACCGTGGTTCGGCGGCAAGGAACTGCGCTGCCATCTGCTGCCGGACTGGGAAACCCTGCCCTACGACGCGTTTTCGCCGCACCAGGACCTGGTCTCCGAGCGCCTGGCCACGCTGCACGAAATCCGCAGCCGCCAGTGCGACGTGCTGATCGTGCCGGCCACCACCGCGCTGGTGCGCCTGGCGCCGCCCTCGTTCCTGGCGGCCTACACCTTCTTTTTCAAGAAGGGTGAAATCCTCGATGAAGCGCGCCTGAAGTCGCAGCTGACCCTGGCCGGCTACAGCCATGTGTCGCAGGTGATGTCGCCCGGCGAATACTCGGTGCGCGGCGGCCTGCTCGACCTGTTCCCGATGGGCTCAGCCCTGCCCTACCGGCTCGACCTGTTCGGCGACACCATCGAAACCATCCGCACCTTTGACGCCGACACCCAGCGTTCACTCTACCCCGTGCACGAAGTGCGTTTGCTGCCGGGCCGCGAATTTCCGATGGACGAAGCGGCGCGCACCACCTTCCGCAGCCGCTGGCGCGAACAGTTCGAAGGCGATCCATCGCGCTCGGTGGTCTACAAGGACATCAGCAGCGGCATCGCCTCGGCCGGCATCGAATACTACCTGCCGCTGTTTTTCGAGGAGACGGCGACCCTGTTCGACTACCTGCCGCCGGACGCCTCGCTGGCCCTGGTGGGCGAGATCGACGCGGCCATCGGCCGCTTCTGGACCGACACGCAGTCGCGCTACCGCTTCCTGAAGGCGGACCGCGAGCGCCCCATCCTGCCGCCCGAGTCGCTGTTTTTAGGCGACGAACAGTTCTTTGCGCTGGCCAAGCCGTATGCCCGCCTGGCCATTACCAAGTCGAACGATGCGCTGGCGTCCGAACTGTCGGCGCCCTTGCCCAACATCGCCGTGAACCGCCGCGCCGACGACCCGCTGGCGAACTTGCGCAGCTTTTTGCTGCAGCCGGGCCGCAGGGTGATGGTCTGCGCCGAATCGAACGGCCGGCGCGAAACGCTGCAGCAGTACTTTGCCGAATACGACCTTCACCTCACGCCGGTGGAAGGCAGCGACGGCTTCCTGCAGTCCGACGCGAAACTGATGCTGGGCGTGGCGCCGCTGCATGCGGGCTTCGAGCTGTACACGGACGAAGGCAACCTGGCGTTCATCACCGAGACCGAGCTGTATGCGGGCTCGGGGCGCCGCGTCGGCAAGAAGAAACAGGAAGGCGTGACCCAGGTCGAATCGATGGTGCGCGACCTGTCGGAGCTGAAGATCGGCGACCCGGTGGTCCACATCAACCACGGCATCGGCCGCTACATGGGCCTGACCAGCATGGACCTGGGCGAAGGCGAGACGGAGTTTTTGCATCTCGAATACGCGAAAGACACCAAGCTGTATGTACCCGTGTCGCAGCTGCACGTGATCTCGCGCTATTCGGGCGCCTCCCCCGAAGACGCACCGCTGCATTCGCTCGGTTCGGGCCAGTGGGAAAAAGCCAAGAAACGCGCGGCCGACCAGGTGCGCGACACGGCCGCCGAGCTGCTCAACCTGTATGCGCGCCGCGCGCTGCGCCAGGGCCATGCCTTCGAGTATTCCTCGCACGACTACGAGCGCTTTGCCGACAGCTTCGGCTTCGATGAGACACCGGACCAGGCCGAGGCCATCCACAACGTCATCAAGGACATGACCTCGGGCAAACCGATGGACCGCCTGGTATGCGGCGACGTCGGCTTCGGCAAGACCGAAGTGGCGCTGCGCGCGGCCTTTATCGCCGTCATGGGCGGCAAGCAGGTGGCCATCCTGGCGCCCACCACCCTGCTGGCCGAACAGCACGCGCAGACCTTTGCCGACCGCTTCGCCGACTGGCCGGTGCGCATTGCGGAATTGTCGCGTTTCAGGAGCGGCAAGGAGATCACGCAGGCGTTCAAGGGCATGGCCGACGGCACGCTGGACATCATTATCGGCACCCACAAGCTGCTGTCCGACGACGTGAAATTTACGCGCCTTGGCCTGGTCATCATCGACGAGGAACACCGGTTCGGCGTGCGCCAGAAAGAAGCATTGAAAGCCTTGCGCGCGGAAGTCGATGTGCTGACCCTGACGGCCACGCCGATTCCGCGCACCCTGGGCATGGCGCTGGAAGGCCTGCGCGACTTTTCGATCATCGCCACGGCGCCGCAAAAGCGCCTGGCCATCAAGACATTCGTGCGCAGCGAAGGCGAAGCGATCATCCGCGAAGCCTGCCTGCGCGAGCTGAAACGGGGCGGCCAGATCTACTTCCTGCACAACGAGGTGGAGACCATCCAGAATCGCCTGGCGATGCTGACCGAGCTGCTGCCCGAGGCGCGCATCGCCGTGGCACACGGCCAGATGCACGAGCGCGACCTGGAAAAAGTGATGCGCGACTTCGTCGCCCAGCGCTTCAATATTTTGCTGTGCACCACCATCATCGAGACCGGCATCGACGTGCCGACGGCGAACACCATCATCATGCACCGCGCCGACAAGTTCGGCCTGGCGCAGCTGCACCAGTTGCGCGGCCGCGTGGGCCGTTCGCACCACCAGGCCTATGCCTATCTGCTGGTGCACGATGTGCAGGGCCTGACCAAGCTGGCGCAGCGCCGGCTGGACGCGATCCAGCAGATGGAAGAGCTGGGCAGCGGTTTTTATCTCGCCATGCACGACCTGGAAATCCGCGGCGCCGGCGAAGTGCTGGGCGAGAGCCAGTCCGGCGAAATGACGGAAATCGGCTTCCAGCTGTATTCGGACATGCTCAACGAGGCGGTGCGCTCGCTCAAGGCCGGCAAGGAGCCCGACCTGGCCGCGCCGCTGGCCTCGACCACCGAAATCAACCTGCACGTGCCGGCGCTGCTGCCGGCGGACTTCTGCGGCGACGTGCACGAACGCCTGTCGATCTACAAGCGGCTGGCCAACTGCGCCACGCAGGACAAGATCGACGATATCCAGGAGGAGCTGATCGACCGTTTCGGCAAGCTGCCCGACCCGGTGAAAGCGCTGATCGAGACGCACCGCCTGCGCATCGCGGCGAAAACCGTGGGCATCGTCAAGATCGACGTGCATGGCGAAGCCGCCACCCTGCAATTCATGGCACAGCCGCCGATCGACCCGATGCGCATCATCGAACTGATACAGAAGAACCGCCATATCAAGCTGCACGGCCAGGACAAGCTGAAGATCAGCGCCGCCATGCCGGACCTGGCGGCGCGCGTGACGCAAATCAAGACCACCATCAAGCAATTGACCGTTTAGACTTTTACCGCAGGCTACCATGACCAATACCTCTTCCATGACCATGAATCTGATACTGCAGGGCGTCGACGGCGACCCGGCGCGCCTCGAGCGCATCGCCGCGCTGGCCGCGCCGACCGGTATCACGCGCCTGGGACCGCATGCGCTGCGCTGCGAAAAAATCAGCTACTCCAAGGCGTTGCTGCCGACCATCGAGGTGGCGGCGCAGGCGGCGCAGCTGGACGCCACCTACCTCATGGGCCGGCGCACGCTGAGCGAATTCAAGCTCGTCGCAATGGACATGGATTCGACCGTGATCACCATCGAGTGCATCGATGAAATCGCCGACATGCAGGGCCTCAAACCGCAGGTGGCGGCGATCACCGAAGCGGCCATGCGCGGCGAACTCGATTTCGCGGCCAGCCTGACCCAGCGCGTGGCGCTGCTCGAAGGCCTGGACGCCTCCGCCCTGCAGCGCGTCTACGACGAACGCCTGAAACTGTCGCCGGGAGCCGAAAAAATGCTGGCGGCCGTGAAAGCGGCCGGCCTGAAAACCTTGCTGGTGTCGGGCGGCTTCACCTTCTTCACCGAACGCCTGAAGGAACGCCTGGGCCTGGACTATACGCACGCGAATGAACTGGAAATCGTCGACGGCAAGCTGACCGGCAAGGTCATCGGCGGCATCGTCGATGCGGAAGAAAAACAGCGCACCGTCGAACGGGTCTGCAAGGAACTGGGCATCTCGCCGGCGCAGGCCATCGTCATGGGCGACGGCGCCAACGACCTGAAAATGATGGGCATCGCCGGCCTGTCGGTGGCCTTCCGCGCCAAGCCCGTGGTGCGGGCCCAGGCCGACGTGGCGCTCAATTTCGTCGGCCTGGACGGCATCCTGAACGTGCTGTCCTGATGCCGGGAATCAGCCGCGCCCGAGCCTGAAAAACTCGCGGATGCGGTCCAGCATGCCCGGCGTTTCCGGCACGCCCGCAGGCGTGCCGGCCGGCCGCTGCAAGGCATCGTCGTTGATGCCGCGGCGGGCCTCGATCAATGCGGCAATTTGCCCGGCCAGCGCGGGATTGCACTGGAAGATGCCGGCCATGGTATGTTTGGCAACCTCGAATGTCACGCTCGCTTCTCGGGCGCGCACATGGGCCGAACGCGGCTCGCCGGTAAACAGCGACATCTCGCCCACGCAGTCGCCCGGCCACAGGCGCGCCACCTCAAGCGGGCCATGCGGCCCATCGATGACGACGTCAAGACTGCCTTCCAGTACCACGAACATGCTGTCGCCAGGGTCGCCCGCTGTCAGCAGCGCCTGGCCTGCGGCAAGGCGCGCCGTGACGGTATCGGCCGCAATCACGGCCAGCTCCGCCGGCGACAGCGCCGACAGGTAGCGCGCGCTGCCCAGCACGCCCATGCGCACCGCGGGCTGGTCCAAATGATGCTGGGCGGGGCCGCCATGGCGGCTCCACTCCACGTGCTCGCTGCGCGTGAGCGCAATGCCGGCCGCCTTCAGGAACTGCGCGCCATAGTGCAGCGCCATGTGGCTGTAGCTGCCTGGCGACCTGGCGCCCACTTCGACGAAATACACCATGCGGTAAGCGGCCACGCCGTCCTTCAGCGACGCCACCTGCACATACGGCGGCGGCTGCGCGGCCAGCACGCCATCGTGCACGGCGCGCTCCAGGGCGTTGCCCAGGATCGCCAGCACCCGCGCGGTATCGTGTTCGGCGCCCAGCTCCAGCACGCAATCGTATTTGGACAAGGCATTGGGGCGAGAACGGTTGGTCACCATCACGCCGGCGAATTCGCCGTTCGGTATCAGCACGATATTGTCGGCGCGGTCGGCCAGCACCACGGTGCGCCAGGCGAAATCGAGCACCTTGCCCGACATGTCGCGGCCACGATATTGCAGGTCGACCCAGTCGCCGACATTGATCGACGCGTCCAGGTGCAGCGCGATGCCGGAAAACACGTCGGCCACCAGGCCACGCAGGCCGAAACCCAGAATCAGGCCGATCACGCCCGAAGCGCCCAGCATGGCCGTCATCGAGACCCCGAACACCTGGTTCAGCACACCGCAAAAAAGCAGCCCATAGATCAGGAAGGTGACGATCTGCAGCGCCAGGCGCGGGATCCGCGTCGCTGGTCCCGCGCCTGAACGGCGCGCGGCCAACGCCCACATCAGCTGATCGGTGAGCATCGCCAGCGCAATCAGTTGCAGCAGCGGAATGCCGTGACCAACGAGCAGGCCAGCCGCCTCGCGCCCCGGCGCGCTCCAGCCGAACGGCGCGCCCAGTAATTCATTCGACACCAGCACCAGCAACACGCTGGCCACGACCAGCAATCCGCTCCTTGCCCAATACCTGTCCACCATGATGCTCCGTCGTTGACAACCGCAGGCACGAATTTGCCTATCATCCATCGTAACGGCCAATCATGACGCCCTCATGACAGTGCGGTAGCAGGCCGCGCGCGCCCGAATTATTATATTCTTGCTATATTGCAAAATACCAAATCAGCCAGCCAGACCACCGTGAAAGACGCCCCCATGCCGCCATCGCTTCCGCCCGATATCGAACGCCATCTGCAGTTGTTTGTCGCCGCCGCACAAAACGCCTTCGGTTCCGATCTCGCCGCCGTGGTGCTGTTCGGTTCGGCCGCCGACGGCCAGCTGCGCGCCACTTCCGATGTCAACCTGCTGCTCCTGCTCAAGCACTTCGCGCCTGCATCGGCCGATGCCCTGCGCGCGCCGTTGCGCATGGCGCATGCCGCCATCGACCTGCAGGTGATGTTCCTGCTCGAGAGCGAACTGGCCGACGCCGCCGACGCGTTTGCCGTCAAGTTCAGCGATATCGTCGCGCGTCACAGGGTGCTGCTGGGTAGCGATCCGTTCGCCAGCCTGCACACCAGCCGCGAGGCCGTGCTGCGGCGCTTGCGCCAGGTGCTGCTGAACCAGCAGCTGCGCATGCGCGAACGGTATCTGCTGGTCAGCCTGCATGAAGAGCAACTGGCCGCCGCCATTGCCGATGCGGCCGGTCCTTTGCGTTCGGCAGCGGCGTCGCTGGCGCAGCTGGACGGCCACCCGCCGCTAGCCGGCAAGCAGGCGCTCGAAGCATTTGTCGATACCTTGCAGGACCCGGCCCTGCACACCGCCTTGCAGACCATGTCGGCGGCACGGGAAACGGCGCGCCTGGCGCCGGGTCTGGCCCTGCCGGCGTTCACCGGCCTAATGACGATTACCGAACGTTTGCGTGATCATGCGGAGCAGCTGCGGTGACCGGCGCCAATCCCTTTTACTGGACCGGGCCGTGGTTCCTGGCCGCCTACCTGGCCTTCGGCCTTGTCGTGTACTACGGCGTGCGCGAACTGCTGCTGCGCCAGGAGCTGCGCAATCCGCATGCGCAGCTGACCCTGGCCGACGACCCGTACCGCATCGCCTTTTTGCGCGGCGGCGCGCTCGAAGCGGTCAAAATCGCCGCCATCGTGCTGGTCGACCGCGGCCTGCTGCGCGCCGATGGGCCGCTGCTGGAAACCACCAGCGCCGACAGCCTGCGCTTTGCCGGCCATGACATCGAACGCGACGTGCTGCGGCTGTACCTGGGCCGCCAGGGCCACAGCAAGGAACTGGCGGTGCAGGCCGACGCTTTCCCGTCCTGCCAGGCTTATTTGCAATCGTTGACGCAGCAGGAGCTGCTGGTCGGCGCGCCGCTGCTGCGCCGACGCGAACGGGTCACCTGGGTCGCGCATTATGTGCTGCTGACGGTGGCCCTGGTCAAGGCCATCATCGCGGTCAGCACCGGCCATTACAACCTGCTGTTCCTGGCGATCATGACGGCCGTATTTCTGCTGAAGCTGCGCGGCCTGCGCACCCGCAATACCAGCTTCGCGGCGCAGCGGCTGCTGTCCGACCTGCGCATGCTGTTCAGCCGCCTGAACATGCGCTCGTCACGCCTGCAGGCCGGCAACGGCAGCGCGGACATGGCGCTGCTGGCCGCCATTTTCGGCATCGGCGCGCTGCCGCTGGCGGTCTACCCCTATCTGGTCGACCTGTATCCGCTGCCGCGCCAGACGTACAGCGGCGACTCGTCGTCCGGCAGCTCGGGCGACTCTTCTTCCGGCGGTGACGGCGGAGGCGATAGCGGGGGTTCGTCCTGCGGCAGCGGCTGCGGTGGTTGCGGCGGCGGTGGCGGCTGTGGCAGCTGATCGCGTCGGTCTTGGCTGGCGCGGCGAACTGGCGGCGGGCATCCTGTCCAACCTGGCACAGATCGATGTGCTGGAAGTGATCGCCGACGATTATTACCGCGCCTCGCGCGCCGGCATGGATGCGCTGTGCAGCCTGGCGCGCCAGGTGCCGGTCAGCCTGCATGGCGTGGGCATGGGACTGGCGTCGACCATCCCCGCCGAGCCGCGCCGGCTGCACGCGATGGCGCGCCTTATAAAGACCGTGCAGGCCGAATCGTGGTCAGAGCACCTGAGTTTCGTGCGCGCCGGCGGGATCGAGATCGGCCACCTGGCCGCGCCGCCGCGCACGCCAGCCAGCGCGGCCGGCGCCGTGGCCAATATCGCGCTGGCCAGCCGCATCGTCGGCAGCGCGCCGCTGATGGAAAATATCGCCACCCTGGTCGAACCGCCGGCCAGCACCCTGGACGAAGCCGAATGGCTGGCGCAGATCATCGAGGGCGCGCGAGTGCCGCTGCTGCTCGACCTGCACAATCTGTATGCGAACGCCGTCAATGGCGGCCAGGACCCGCAAGCACTGCTGCTGCGCTTGCCGCTGGCCACGGTGGGCGCCGTGCACCTCAGCGGCGGCCACTGGATAGACGAACCGGGCGGCACGGGCCGACGCCTGCTGGACGACCATCTGCACGATGTGCCGCCCGAAGTCTTCGAGTTGCTTGCCTTGCTGGCGCGCCATGCGCCGCAGCCGCTGACGGTCATCCTTGAGCGCGACGGCAATTACCCCACTTTCGACCATGTGCTGGAGCAGCTGGCACTGGCGCGCGCCGCCTTGCGCGCAGGCAGGGCGGCATGAGTTCGCCGTCGCTGGAAGCCTACCTGGCGAAACTGTACACGGACGACGCGCTGCGCCAGGCGTTCCTGGACGCCCCGCAGGCGCAGTCCGTGCTGCATGGACTGACCCCGCAGGAAGCCGAAGCGATGGCGGCGATCGACCGCATCGGGCTGCAGATGGCGGCCGCCAGTTTTCAGCACAAGCGCGCCGCGCATGGCGCACACGCCAAGCCTCGGCAAGGCTGGTGGCGCCGGTTGGTGGAACGCTGGCGCTGAGCTGACCTCGACTACAACTGCCACATGCGCAGCGGCAGCAGCCCCCACCAGGCCAGCACCAGCAGCAATTGCAGCGCCGCCAGCAAAGGTATCCAGTCCAGTTTTTCCACCGTGCCGGTGCCGCGCGTGCGCCAGCATCGGGCCAGGCCAAAGGCGATTGCCAGCGGCAGCGCGCCCGTCGCGATGGCGGCCAGCACGCTGGCAACCGTCACGTCGCCGAGGCGCATGAACGACTGCCACCAGAAGAACGGCAGCGGCAGCAACAGCGCCAGCAAGGACAGGAGCGGCGCGAACAAATGGTCGCGCCGGCCCAGCTTGCGGCCGGCGGCACGCCACAGGCCCACCAACAGCACGTACAGCAAACCGATCACGCCCAGCGCCAGGCTGCCCCACAACACCAGCATGCGCAGCATCGACGCGCGCTCATAGCTGTGCAGGCCATCGCTGAGCACATGGCGGCCATCGGCCTGCAGCAGCACGTGCGAGGGCGCGCTGCGGTCGCTGGCGCGAAACAGGAAGCCACCGACCGGTTCGAGTTCCTTCGGTTCGCCCTGGAACGGAATCAGAAACAGCGAATCGCCATCCCATTTCACGCGCACGAAACCGAATACCGCGTCGAGCCAGGCCATGCTGGCCATCGGGCTCGGCGCCGGCACATACACGCCCTGCCAGTTTTCCACCGTCGGCGCAGGCGTGCCGTGCGCGGCCGGCGGGCGCAGCGGCAGCTCCAGGTCGCGCATCAGCAGGCGGTTGAAGCGTTCATAGTCGGCGCTTTCGGCATCGGTATTGAAGCCAATGAAGAACGCGCTTTTCTGCTCGGGATAAATGCACAGCATGGCGCGAAATCCGGCGGTGGTGCCGGGGTGGCATTCCCCGACCACATTGTGGCGGTCGCGCACGGCCAATACCAGGCCGTGGCCGGCATCGAGCCCCGCTTGCGAGGCCTCGGTACCCGCCGGGCGCGACAGCATCTGCATCAGGGCCGGTGCGATGAAAGGCGCGCCCTGTGCGCTGCCGTCGCCCAGCAGGAATTGCGCCAGCTTGCCCATGTCGTGCGCGGTGGTGGTCAGCTGGCCGGCCGGGCGCAGGTACATCGGCGTGGCCGCATGCGTGACGCCGTGCTCGAAGTGGCCCATGGCCAGGCGATCGTCCGCGCCAGGCTTCGCGCCGGTCTGCGTGACGAAGGCAAAGGTACTGTCACGCATGCCCAGCGGCGCCAGCACCTGGGCATCCAGGTAGCGCTCATAGGGCTGGCCGGTAATTTTTTCGATCACCATGCCGAGGATGCCATAGCCCATGTTCGAATACGCATAGCGGCTGCCCGGACGGTCGCGCACGCGCAGCAGATTGCCGCTGCCCTGGAAGGCTTGCGCCAGCGGCGTGTCGGCCGCGGCGTTGCTGCTGAAGGCCTGCCAGAAGCGCACATTGTCCAGCCCCGAAGTATGGTCGAGCAAATGGCGGATGCGCACCGGATCGCTGCCCTGCCAGGGATTCTTGAGCTTGAGTTCGGGCAGCGCCTGCGCCAGCGGCGTATCGAGCGCCAGCCTGTTTTCCGTCACCAGGCGCAGCACGCCCAGCGCCACGCCGACCTTGGCCACCGAGCCCACTTGCACCTTGCTGTCGGCCTGCATGGCCGTCTTGCTGGCGGCGTTCCTGAGACCGGCGGCGCCGGTGCTGATCGCGCCATCGTCGCGCACCTCGCTCCACACGGCGCCGGCCAGGCCCTCTTCCTGCAAGCTGGCAGCGATATCACCGGCCAGGGCATCACCTGCGGCCTGCGCCGAATGCGCCACGGCGCACAGCAGCAGCAGCGCCTGGCAAGCGCGGCGCAGATAGCGCCCCAGGGTACTCGAATTGTTTATATATTGCACTGATCGCACTCTCTTTCTTTGCATGGCGTACCCCCTGCACAATTTAGCTTGCTACAATCAAAACCTTTGCAAGCGAGGGAGCACACATGTCACAACAACTTATTCTGGATAACAATGTCCAACAAGCCAAGACCCTGGCCTGGTGGTTGTACCTGGTGCATGGCGCCAGCTTCGTGTTTTCGCTGGGCGCCTTGTCCTTCATTCCGCTGATCGTCAATTATCTGAAACAGGGCGAATCGGCCGGCACTTTTGTACACAGCCATCACAGCTGGCAGATCCGCTCGTTCTGGTGGTACGTGTTCTGGGTCGTGGTCGGCGCCATCATGTGGGTCACCCTGATCGGCATCCCGGTGGCCCTGCTTGTGTGGGGCCTGGCCTGGCTGTGGAAGGCCTACCGGCTGGTGCGCGGCTTTATCGACCTGAACAACAATAATCCGATGCCGTAATCGTTTGCGCGGCAGGCCAGCCGGCCTGCCGCCGTCCATCTACATCGACATCGCCGCGAACGCCTGTTCGATATCGGCAATCAGATCCTGCGGCGCTTCCAGTCCCACGTTGAATCGTACCAACTGCCCAGCCTGCCGCCAGCCCTTGCGCATGGCGGGCATGCGATACGGCATCACCAGGCTGTTGGCGCCGCCCCAGCTGTAGCCGATCTTGAACAATTTCAAGGCGTCGACAAAGCGGTCGGTCTGCTCTTCCGTATAGCTGGCGTCGAACAGCACGGAAAACAAGCCACCCGCGCCCGTAAAGTCGCGTTGCCAGATGGCGTGGCCAGGGCAATCCTCGAAGGCCGGGTGCAGCACGGTGGCAATTTCGCGGCGATCCTTGAGCCAGCCGGCCACCTTGCGCGCGCCCGCATCGTGCGCATCGAAACGCAGCTTCATGGTGGGCAGGCCGCGCAGCACCAGGTAGGCGTCATCCGCCCCCACCCCCATGCCAAGGCGCATGTGCGCCAGCGCCAGCCGTTCGTGCAGGGCCCGGTCGCGCGTGATCAAGGCGCCCATCAGCACGTCCGAGCCGCCGGATTGGTATTTGGTCAGCGCCTGCATGACGATGTCGACGCCGAGGTCAAAACCACGCAAGGCCAGGCCGGCCGACCAGGTATTGTCCAGCGCCACCAGCACGCCGCGCGCATGGGCGGCGGCGCAAATGGCCGGCAAGTCCGGCACTTCCATGGTCACGGAACCTGGCGCCTCGGTCCAGATCAATTTGGTATTCGGCTGTATCAGCTCGGCAATCCCGGCGCCGACCAGCGGATCGTAATAGCGCGTGCTGATGCCAAAGTCCTGCGACAGCCAGCGCCCCAGTTCACTATTCGGGTAATACACGTTTTCCGGCAACAGCACGTCGTCGCCGCTTTTCAGCAGGGCAAAGTCGGCCATGGCGATCGCCGCCAGGCCCGACGGCGCCAGCAGGCAAAAATTGCCGCCTTCGATGTCGGCCAGCCGCGCCTCCAGCGTAAAGGTGGTGGGCGTGCCGTGCAAGCCATAGGTATAGGCGTTCTTGTCCTTCCAGTTGCCCGAACGCATGGCCGCCACATCCTTGAACAGCACGGTGGACGCATGGTGGATGGCGTTGGGAAAGGCGGCAAAGCCTGGCGGCGCCTGGTAGTCGCTGTGGATCAGCGCGGTTTGCACGGATTTTTTTGTCGTCATGGCATGGGCAATAAAAAAAGGCGGCCCCGCACATTGCGAGTCCGCCTTGATTGTAAGGGCTAGCGCCCTTGCCTGCCGTACTGTTGTTACACCTGCTTACTCGGCAGCGCCCCAGAGATCGTGCGCATCGGCGGAGGTAATTTTGACATCGACGAACTGGCCGACGGCAAGTTTACGGTGCGGCTCATACGGCGGCTTGACATACACCACGCCATCGATTTCCGGCGCATCGGCGCTGGAACGGCCCACGCCGCCGGTGCGGGTGACTTCGTCGATCAGCACGCGCACGGTCTTGCCGACCTTGGCTTGCAGGCGCTTCTTCGAGATTTCTTCCTGCAGCAGCATCACGCGGCCACGGCGCTCTTCACGCAGCTCTTCCGGCACCGGATTGGCGATGGCGTTGGCGGTCGCGCCTTCCACCGGCGAATAGGCGAAGCAGCCCAGGCGGTCGATCTGCGCTTCCCTGAGGAAGTCCAGCAGGTATTCGAATTCGGCTTCCGTTTCGCCAGGGAAACCGGCGATAAAGGTCGAGCGGATGGTCAGGTCCGGATTGATGGCGCGCCAGGCCTGGATGCGGTCCAGGTTTTTCTCGCCGCTGGCCGGGCGCTTCATGCGCTTGAGCACATCGGGATGCGCATGCTGCATCGGAATGTCGAGGTAAGGCAGGATATGGCCGCCGCTCATCATCGGAATGATCTGGTCCACATGCGGGTATGGATAGACATAGTGCAGGCGCACCCAGGCGCCGTAGGACTTGGCCAGTTCGCCCAGCGCTTCGGTCAGCTGCGTCATATGGGTTTTCACCGGACGGCCATTCCAGAAACCGGAGCGGAATTTCACGTCCACGCCATAGGCCGAGGTATCTTGCGAAATCACCAGCAATTCCTTGACGCCGGACTTGAACAGGTTTTCCGCTTCGATCATCAGCTCGCCGATCGGACGCGACACCAGGTCGCCGCGCATCGATGGAATGATGCAGAAGCTGCAACGGTGATTGCAGCCTTCGGAAATTTTCAGGTAGGCATAGTGCTTGGGCGTCAGCTTGACGCCTTGCGGCGGCACGAGGTCGAGGAAAGGCGCGTGCGGCTTTGGCAGGTGCAAGTGCACCGAATCCATCACTTCGGCCAGCGCGTGCGGGCCCGTCACGGACAACACTTTCGGGTGCACCTTCATGATGATGTCGTCGCCGGCAGCATCTTTCTTGGCGCCCAGGCAACCGGTGACGATCACTTTGCCGTTTTCGGCCAGCGCTTCGCCGATGGCGTCGAGCGACTCTTGCACGGCGGCATCGATAAAACCGCAGGTATTGACGATCACCAGATCGGCGCCCGCATAGGATTTCGCCGTTTCGTAGCCTTCGGCGCGCAGTTGGGTCAGGATTTGTTCGGAATCGACCAGCGCTTTCGGGCAGCCGAGCGAGACAAAGCCCACTTTCGGCGCCGCACCTGGCATGGCCAGCATGGCCTCTGGCTTGGCGGAAGGAACAGGAATACGGTGAATTTCAGACATAGTTGGCAGCTGGGAAATGGTGAGGCGAATCGGCTATTGTACCCCGAGCCGCCCCTTGCCTGCACAACTATGCTGCGAATACAACTACAAGGCGGCACAAACCGCCCTGGCCAGCCTATTTCTTGTCGGTCGGCGGCACCACCGGCGGCACGAACGGGAAGTTGCCGAACAGGCTTTTGCTCTGGTTTTGCATTTGCTCCTGCATCTGCACGAACAGGCTCTTGCTCTGGTCGATATAGTTATTCATCATGCCTTGCATCATGGGGCCCTGCACGTTCATGAACTGGGTCCACATTTCAGGGCTGAACGGCTTGCCTTCGAAGCTGCCGGCCGAGGTGCCTGTGAACTTGTGCTGGATATCGGTGAACGCTTGCACGTTCTTTTCCAGGTAGGAACCCATCATGCCCTGCATGGCGTGGCCATAGTAGCGGATGATTTGCGACAGCACGCCGCTCGAGAACATCGGCACGCCACTGGCCTCTTCTTCCAAGATGATCTGCAGCAGGATGCTGCGCGTCAGGTCTTCGCTGGATTTGGCATCGACCACCGTGAATTCTTCATTGTCCAGCACCAGCTGCTTGACGTCCGTCAGCGTGATGTAGGAACTGGTTTGGGTGTCGTACAGCCGGCGGTTAGGGTATTTTTTAATCAGGCGGTCTATACTTTTTTTTGCACTGCTCATCAGAAGTTCCACTTATTGCGCCGCAACGCATACTGAGTTGATCCGAAAAAAAAGCGAACGCGAGGTTCGCTTTCGCACCTGCCTACTTTTTGCATTATAGAGTGGAAAACGGCGACATTGCACATTCGGGCCGAAGTTTCCGGGTTTTATTGCAACGCAACTAAAAGTAGGTTCTTGACAAGGCCGGCGTCCATCCCGGCCTTACAGCCCCCGTGGCAGCCGCTCAGTCCGCCCTGACTTTCACGTAGCGGCCCGGCGCCGACTCGATCGACGGATAGCGCTTGTTGCCGGGCTTGGCGGGCGCTTTCACGTCCGCGCCGCCATGCTGAGCCAGGAAGGCGGCCCATTCCGGCCACCAGCTGCCCGCGTGTTCGGTCGCGCCGTCCATCCATTGCTCGGCGCTCAGGACCTTGGCCTTGGCGCGCGCCGAGGTCGGCTGGTCATTGCTCCAGTAGCTGCGTTTTTTCTTCGAGGCCGGATTGATCACGCCGGCGATATGGCCCGAGGCGCCCAGGATAAAGCGGTTGGCCTTCGGTTTTTTCGGGTTCAGCAGCGCCGTGCTGGCGTAAGCCGCGCCCCAGGGCACGATATGGTCTTCGCGCGAACCGTAGATGAAGGCCGGCGCGTCAATGCTGGAGAGGTCGACCTTTTCACCGGCTACCGTCAGCTTGCCCGGCACCTTCAGGCTGTTTTCCAGGTAGGTATTGCGCAAGTACCAGCAGAACATGGGGCCGGGCAAGCTGGTGCCGTCGCCATTCCAGTACAGCAAGTCAAACGCCGGTGGCTCCTTGCCTTTCAGATAGTTCGATTGCACGTAGTTCCATACCAGGTCGTTCGGACGCAGGCTGGAAAAGGTGCTGCCCAGGTCGCGTCCCGACATCAGCCCGCCCTTGGCCAGGGTCTGCTCGCGCAGCGCCACCTGCGGCTCGTCGATGAACACTTCCAGCGCGCCCGTGTCGCAGAAATCGAGGAAGGTCGTCAGCAGGGTCAGGCTGGCGGCCGGATCCTGCCCGCGCGCCTTCAGCACAGCCAGCGCGGTCGAGACGATGGTGCCGCCCACGCAAAAACCGAACATGTTCAGCTTTTCCTGGCCCGAGATATCCTGCGTGACCCCGATCGCCTCGATCACGCCCTGCTCCACGTAATCGTCCCAGGTGACGTGCTGCATGCTCATGTCGGCATTGCGCCACGACATCAAAAACACGGTATTGCCCTGCTCCACGGCATAGCGCACCAGCGAATTTTCAGGCTGCAAGTCAAGGATATAGAATTTATTGATGCATGGCGGCACCATCAGCAGCGGGCGCTGGTGTACTGTGGCGGTCGTCGGCGTGTACTGGATCAGCTGGAACAAGTCGTTTTCAAACACCACCGTGCCGGGGGTGGTGGCCACGTTGCGGCCCACCTCGAACGCCTTTTCGTCGGACTGCGAAATACGGCCCTTCTGCATGTCGGCCAGCATGTTCGTCAAGCCCTTGGCCAGGCTTTCGCCCTTGGTTTCGATCAGGGTTTGCTGCGCGTCCGGGTTGGTGGCCAGGAAATTGGCCGGCGACATGGCGTCGACGATCTGCTGCACCGCGAAGCGCAGCTTCTGTTTCTGGTGCGGCGTCGCGTCCACCGCTTCGGCCATCGAGGTCAGGAATTCGCCATTGAGCAGGTAGGCGGCGGCATTGAAGGCCGACAGCGGGCTGGCGTGCCAGGCCGGCGCGGCAAAACGGCGGTCCTTCACTTCGGGTACCTTGCCAGCCATAAAGTCGGTCCACAAGCCCGTCAATTTGGCCATATAGGCGTTTTTCAGTTGCTCGATCACTTCCGGCTTGATGCTGGCGCCCGCATCCTGCAAAATGCCGGCAAGCGGATTGCTTGCCGGCTGCGGCACCATGTTGAACCACGTCTTCCAATGGTTCGGGTCGCTGATCTGCGCCATCCACTCCTTGGTCATTGCTTGAGGATCGGGCATATTCATATGGTTAAGTCCATTCAAGAATTTAAAAAGTCGTCGCTACCTGGGCCCTGCATGCAAACTTTTACGGATAATCTTTACTGATGATGCTGATGACCGCCATCGCCTGGATCTACGTCGTCGGCCTGATGGCGCTGACGGAACCGTCGGTCGTCGCCGGCCTGATGACGTTTTTGCTGTACTGCGTGGTGCCGCTGTCGATCCTATTCTATCTGACGGGTTCGCGGCGGCGCAAACGCAAGGCACAGCGACTGGCAGAGACAGACGATAAAACAAAAACGGCAGACACATAAGTGTCTGCCGCTCTGGTGCGTCAAGCTTATTTGCGCCAGATCAAACTGGCCTGCCGTCCCGTGACGCCGTCGCGCCGGTACGAGTAAAACCGCGCGGCATCGCTGACGGTGCAATATTCGCCGCCCGCCACCTGCGTCACGCCCTCGCGCGCCAGCATCAAACGCCCCAGCGCGTAGAGATCGGCCAGGTATTTGTCCGGCTTGCCGGCGATCGCCTTGAACGCGTTTTGCAAGGCTTGCCGTTCCGCCGCATTCACGGCGCCATCGAGGAACGTTTGCAGCACATCCTGCCCCACTTCAAATTGCCGTGGACCGATGGCGGGCCCCAGCCAGGCCAGGATCTCGGTCGCGCCCCGCTCGCGCATGGTTTGCACCGTGCGCTGCAACACGCCGTTCGCCAGGCCGCGCCAGCCCGCATGGGCGGCGGCCACCACCTGGCCGTCGTTTGAACTGAACAGCACCGGCAGGCAATCGGCCGTCATCACCAGGCAGACCACGCCAGGCTCGGAAGCCACGCTGGCGTCGGCGTCCGGCACCCTCCCGGCCAGGCTGGCGGCATCCGCCACCGCCACACCATGCACCTGGTTCAGCCAGGCAGGCTGCGCCGGCAGCATTGACGCCAGCCGTGCCCGGTTCTGCGCCACGTGCGCGGCATCGTCGGCCACATGCACGCCCAGGTTCAGGCCGCCACCACCCTGCCCGTCATCATATGGCGCCAGGCTGACGCCGCGCGCGCGCGTGGTCGACAAGGCGCCCACGTTGGCGGGCAGGCCGGGCCAGTGCGGAACGATGGCGGGCAAGGCAGCCATCAGACCTGTTCCGGCTCGGGTATGCCGGCCGTGGCCAGCAGCTCGGCAAAGTCGTCGGCCACCGGCACGATCCACTCGCACGGCTTGCCGCTGCCCGGATGCACCAGGCCCAGGCGGCGCGCCTGCAGCGCCTGGCGCGGGAAGACCGACACCAGGTGCTGCTTGCCGTAGACGGCGTCGCCGACCAGCGCAAAGCCCAGGTGCTGCATGTGCACGCGGATCTGGTGGGTGCGGCCCGTTTCCAGACGGCACTGCATCAGGCTGACAGGACGGCGGTCCAGCTCACCGGTGTTCAGCAGCTCGTAGTGGGTGATCGCCGGCTTGGCCGTGAAATTTTCGGACACGGCCATCTTCACGCGGTCGCGCGGGTGGCGCGCGATTGAGGCGTCGATGGTGCCGGCCGGTTTCGGCGTGCCCCACACCAGCGCAAAATATTCGCGCTTGACGGTGCGCGCCTGCAACTGGCGCACCAGGTCGGTCTGCGAGGCCAGCGTTTTGCCGACCACCATCAGGCCGCTGGTATCCTTGTCCAGGCGGTGCACGATGCCGGCGCGCGGCACGCCGGCCAGTTGCGGGCAATGGTGCAGCAGGCCGTTGAGCAAGGTGCCCGACCAGTTGCCTGGTCCCGGATGCACCACCAGTCCGGCCGGTTTGTTGATGACGATGATATGCTCGTCTTCGTGCACGATGTTCAATTCCATCGCTTCAGGCTTAAAAGCCTCGTCTTCCGGCGCGCTTTGCGGCAGAATGACGATCTTTTCATCGCCATAGGCGGTCATATTGCGCTTGGCAACTTTTCCATCGACGGTGACGAATCCAGCCTCCACCCACAGCTGCAAGCGGCTGCGCGAGTACTGCGGCACCAGCTTGGAAATGACTTTGTCGAGGCGTTGGCCACAGGCGTCCGGCGTCAGTTCCAGTTCGATCGGGGCCATGTCGTCGATGATCTCGTCGGCGGCAAAATCACCGTCGAAGACGTCTTCGGCGTCATGTTCAGAAAGGGAGTCAAACACGGGGTCAGCCAAATTAGGCTTCGGAGTTAATATCACAGCATTCCCATCGGCTATAATCAGCCTATTGTAAAATCTTGGTTAAAACCTTCTTGCAAAACGTCATGCAAAAAAAATTATCGTTGGTAGTCGCTTCAGTCGTTCTGCTCGGCATGTCCGCTTGCAGCTTGTTGCCGGAAAAAGTGGATGAGACCAAAAACTGGTCTGTTACGAAATTATACTCGGAGGCGCGTGAAGAAATGTCCGGTCAGCACTATGAGGCTGCAATCGGACTGTTCCAGAAGCTGGAGGCTAACTACCCTTTCGGCAACTACGCTCTGCAAGCGCAGATGGAGATCGCTTACGCGTATTATAAGTCGGGAGACCAGGCGCAGGCACTGGCCGCTGTCGAACGCTTCATCAAGTTGCATCCTAACCACGCCAATGTGGATTATATGTACTACTTGCGGGGCCTGATCAGCTTTAATGACCAGATCGGTTTCCTGAACTTCCTGTACGAGCAGGATCCGACCGAACGCGATCCGAAAGCCACGCGCGAAGCGTTTGCGGCCTTCAAGCAGCTGGTCGACAAGTTCCCGAACAGCCAGTACACGCCCGATTCGCTGGCGCGCATGAACTACCTGATCGACGCCATGGCCAAGTACGAAGTCCATGTGGCGCGCTATTACTACCGCCGCGGCGCCTACCTGGCAGCGGCAAATCGCGCGCAAACCACCGTCAGCGACTTTGCCGCCTCGCCGGCGATCGAAGAAGCGCTGTTCATCATGTACCGCTCGTACGACAAGCTGGGCCTGACCGACCTGCGCGACGACACCCTGCGCGTGCTGACCAAGAACTACCCGACCACCGCCTTCCTCAGCCCTGAAGGGGTGAACAAGGAACGCAAGTGGTGGAAGTTCTGGCAGTAAGCAGCATCAAAAAAACCGGGCTCGCCCGGTTTTTTTTCTTACTCGGCAACTTTGCGCCGGAACACCCAGCTGCTGTCGTTGGACGCCTCCGGCACATAGGCATAGCCATCGACATCGAACTGCTTCAGTTGCTCGGGATCACGGATCTGATGCACGGCCGCGTAGCGCGCCAGCATGCCGCGCGCGCGCTTGGCGTAGAACGAGATGATTTTATACTTGCCGTTCTTCCAGTCCTCGAACACGGGCGCGATCACCGGCACCGTGAGCTGGCGCGGCCTGACCGATTTGAAGTATTCTTCCGACGCCAGGTTGACCAGCACCCTGGCTTTATTCTCGCTGGCGGTGCGGTTCAGGGCGTCGGTGATGGTGTCGCCCCAGAACGCGTACAGGTCCTTGCCGCGCACGGTCGACAGGCGCGTGCCCATTTCCAGCCGGTGCGGGTGAATCAGGTCCAGCGGACGCAGCAGGCCGTACAGGCCCGACAGAATGCGCACCTGCGACTGGGCATAGTCGAGCTGCGCAGGCTGCAGGGTGCGCGCCTCGAAACCGGCGTAGACGTCGCCATTGAAGGCCATGATGGCCTGGCGCGCTTCGGTCAGTTCTGGCGTCCACGAGGCGTAGCGCGCCACGTTGAGGCTGGACAAGGCGTCGGAAATGCCCATCAGGCTGCCCACCTCACTGGGCGAAAACTGGCGCATGCGCTCGATCAGCTGCGCGGAATGGTCGAGAAAATCGGGGGTGCTGTGCAACGAGGTGGTTGGCGGCGTCTCCAGGTCGAGACTCTTGGCGGGCGAAAGCACGATCAACATAATGTTCACTACAAAATAGAATTGCCGACATGATACCTGCTCCACAAAAACTCGTCCTCGACACCAATGTCTGCCTGGACCTGTTCGTCTTCAACGATCCACGCTGGGCCGGCTTGCTGGCCGCCATGGAAAGCGGCGCGGTGCAAGCCATCACGCGCGAAGATTGCCGCGCCGAATACCTGGTGGTCCTGCACTACAAGCACCTGCCGCTCGATGAAGCCAGCCGCGCGGTGGCCGCCGCCCGTTTCGACGCCCTGATCACGGTGGTGGCGCCAGCGGTGTCCGGCGTGCGCCTGCCGGTCTGCACCGACAAGGATGACCAGAAATTCCTGGAACTGGCGCGCGACGCCAGCGCGGATGTCTTGATCACCAAGGACAAGGCGCTGCTGAAACTGGCGCGCAAGACGGCCAGGGCCGGCATGTTCAAGATCATGGTGCCGGAAGGCTGGCATGCTGCGCTAGAATAAGCAACGTTTCCACTTCCGCACAACCATGAATCCATCTTCGCATCCCATCCTGACCCCGGTCCTGCAAACCCGCCTGCCCGCTGTCGGCACGACCGTATTTACCCGCATGTCGGCCCTGGCGGCCCAGCACGGCGCCGTCAACCTGGGCCAGGGCTTTCCCGACTTCGCCTGCGAACCGGCACTGGTCGAGGCCGTCAGCGAGGCTATGCGCGCCGGCCACAACCAGTACCCGCCGATGACGGGCGCGGCGCCCTTGCGCGAGGCGATTGCCGCCAAGATCGCCAGCCTGTACGGCCATGAATACGACGCCGCCACCGAGATCACGGTCACGGCCGGCGCCACCCAGGCGCTGACCACGGCCATTCTGTGCTGCGTGCACCCGGGCGACGAAGTCATCGTCATCGAACCGGCCTACGATAGTTACCTGCCGGCCATCGCGCTGGCCGGCGGCATACCGGTACTGGTCGCCATGGAAGTGGACGAGCGCGGCTACAGCGTGCCGTGGGACAAGCTGGCGGCGGCCGTCAGCGCGCAAACGCGCCTGATCATCATCAACACGCCGCACAACCCCACCGGTACCATTTTGCGCGCCGCCGACATCGAGAAACTGGCCGAGATCGTGCGCGGCACGCAGATTTTATTGCTGTCCGATGAAGTGTATGAACACATGGTGTACGACGGCGTGCCGCACGCCTCCTTGAGCCGCCACGCGGAACTGGCGGCGCGCGCGTTTATCGTTTCCAGCTTCGGCAAGACCTATCACGTGACGGGCTGGAAGGTCGGCTATGTGGCCGCGCCGTCGACCATGACGGCGGAGTTCCGCAAGGTGCACCAGTACAATGTATTTACCGTCAATACGCCGATGCAGCACGGCCTGGCCAGCTACATGATGGATCCGCAGCCGTATCTGCAACTGCCCGCGTTCTACCAGCGCAAGCGCGACCTGTTCCGCGCCGGCCTGGCCGGCAGCCGCTTCGAACTGTTGCCAGCCGACGGCACCTACTTTCAATGCGTGAAATATGCCGCCATCTCGCAGGACAGCGAGGCGCAGTTCGCCGAGTGGCTTACCACCGAACTGAAGGTGGCGGCGATTCCCGTCTCGGCGTTCTACGCGCAGGCAAAAGAGTCGGGCATCGTGCGCTTCTGCTTTGCCAAGAAGGACGAGACGCTGAACCTGGCTTTGGAGCGGCTGCGGACGATTTGAGCTAGTAGCAACAAGCAACGACGAGAATGTAATCATAGCGGATGTGTCACAATGCAGAGCAAGCAAAGCTCGATCCTTGCCCATCATTATCAAGCTGATTGTTGAAATCCACACAATCCCGTGAATTCGTCAAGCAAATTGTAAAAAACCTTGCGGGAACTACCTTAATGGTAAATACTAGCCTTCTCATGCACGAAAATCCATACGTCCGAGCACGCCCCAAACTTCCTTGGCCACCACCACAGCATGGCGACGATCAGATGCATACACGTTTGATCGATGGGAAAATCTGGGATTTGATGTCTATACGGCAACTAGCTCAGCAGGTTATCAACGGGGATGGCTCTTCGCTTAAAGCGATTACCAAAGATTGCAGAAGCGATATGCAGCGATTGCAGATGGACGATCAGTACGCGGCTAGGTTGTTGCTTTTACTTAATGAAAAAGATCATTATATAAACTCCAGATGGTGCCATACTGGCGCAAACATACCGAACAAGCCTGCCGTGGGATGGGTACCATGTGACGCTTATAAAGTAGCTGTTGAGGACGATTACGACAGCGGCGAGACACTAACAATTACCTATTACATCAAGTTCTGTTTGAGCCCATCTGGCTTGATGGTATTACTGATATCACTCCATGAATCCGATAAGGACACCCCATATGACTGTTAATGAAATTTGCCCGATTTGCTGCGAAGGGCATCTTATCAAGTCAAAAACCTCGACTCAACTTACCGTCAAGTCCACGGAGATAAATGTTGAGCAATCCGGCCACGCTTGTAATGTTTGCGGAACTGAAATCGCGACTGCCGATGATTTGAGATTTAATGCACGCGTTTGCAGGGAAGCCCAGTTACATGCGACTGGACGCATGACCGGCACTGACATCAAAGCATTGCGGTCAAAATTGCATATCTCCCACAAACTGGCTGGACAACTTTTTGGCGGCGGTCCAGTAGCCTTTTGCAAATACGAAAACCACGAGATTTCGCCAACTGATGCGATGGATAATCTTTTGTGGATCGCTGATATGTTTCCTTCTGTTGTTAATGCCTTAGCTGAACGACATCAAATTACCATTCCCAATGTACAACCCGCAGCTCCGCAAATAAAATTGGATATAAGTGCACTTGATGAAAAAATTGTGCCTGAATACATGGCAAATGCTGCCGTGAGAACTAATAGTGGCTACAAAATGTGGGAGCATGTCCCCATCAATATGCATCAATTCCAGCATGCATCAAATGAAATGACCGTTAACTTTGAATCTGCGATCGCAGCCTGATTATGAATATTGCCCCCCTGCAACCAAGAGGAATTATCTTCGAAGAAGTATCAATAAAAGTTGCACCCGACCAAAATAACAACCTTTTCTTCGCTGATCAATTTGATTTTGGTGGAGTAAATATTAGATGCGATGTTGGTCATGTACAAGTAAAAGACGATCATGGTAATGTTTCCGAAAACAGTTTTTTAGTGGGAGTCGATCTTTTCATCACTAATGAAATAGGAAAAAGAGCACCTTACTCCATTCATGTTGGCGCGAAGGGTTTCTTTGATTGGGTTGGGGTCAAGAAGGAGCCTGCAGAGATGTTAGATCTCATTGTGGTGAATGGTGCAAGCATGATCTACGGTTCAATCCGAGAAATGATCTCAAACGTGACATCACGTTCGATGGCGGGCCCGCTCCTTTTGCCAAGCCTCAGCTTTATTGACAGTAAACCCTCACTGCAGAAATCAGGGCGCAGTTAGCTGGGCAGTGAATGAAAGCTTTGTCGGGCATGGCCAGATATCCGAATGATCTGATAGACAGACATACTACATAGCAAAACACAAGGGACAAAAACAAACCCAAGCAGTTACATTTAATTTTTCGTGACTGTTCAGTTGCTATGGTAGCTGTACTAAGGCTGGGCGGCTGCTTCGCGGTTAGCCCTTCATGGCCGCAAGAATACGTTTCGAAGGGCGCTCTGCGCACTATCGTTGATATTTTCAGGCGCTGCGGTACTGCGTGCCTCCCAACAAATTCTTCTTCCACAACTCTCCCAGGCTGTAGTCGCTCAGCCATTCAGAAAATGCGTTGCCGTCCGGCCGATTGAAGGCAGAGGCTCCACCGCGCTTGTCGACCACGATCAGGTCTTCGACGTCAAATTCGTTGACCAATTCCACGGATTGTGTCGATACGATCAACTGATGATGCTGGGTTGCCGACTTGATCAGGCCGGCGAGCACCGTGATGGCAAACGGATGCAGGCCCAGCTCCGGCTCGTCGATCAGGACGGCCTTGGGCATGAATTCCTCCGGCTGCAACAAGACGGTCGCCAGGCAGATGAAGCGCAGCGTGCCATCGGACAAGGCGCTGGCTGAAAACGGTTCATCTTGTCCTTGCTCCGTCCATTCAAGCTGTATCCGCTCTTTGTTATCGACCGTGGGACGCAGCAGAAAGTCGCCGAAAAACGGTGCGACCAGGCGGATCGCCTTGACGATGCGTAAGTAGTGTTCGGCATGATGATTCTTCAACCGCCACAAAAATGCCGCGAGATTACGGGCATCGTCGCGCAGGAATGCATTGTCGCTGATGCCGTGAATCTGCTTGACCAAGGCGGTACTGCTGGTGTCATGGAAATGGTACAGGCGCCAGCTGAGCATCGCCGGAACAACGTGTCCCCAGATGGGGCCGTGTATGCCACGCTCCTTGTACAGCGTTTCAAAATGGCCAGAACCGGGATGCCAGTCGCCGTGCTGATTCCACCAGAGTGCCTCGGTATAAAACATCAGGCGGTTATCCTGGGTTGGCCGCAGGCTGAAACGATAGACATTGTTACCAAAATACAGCTCCGCCCGAAGCTCTTCGGTTTTCTTGCGTCCGAAGTGCAATACGGCGTCCGGTCCACCGGCCTGTCCCACAGCAACCTGCAATTGCTGCTCCAGAATACGATTAATCAAGCGGAAGAAACCGATGAAATTGGATTTGCCGGCACCATTGGCGCCAATCAGCACATTCAGGCGCCCCAGTTCCAGATCGCATTCCGCGATGGACTTGTAGCCGCGCAGGACCAGGCGAGAAATCTGGTCGGTATCGTTGACTTTTTTTATCATGTTCCTATCCCGTTCATGATGACAGTATAGCCGTTACCCGCACGCCGACAACAGGACGCCGCGGCCAGGTCAATCCGCGATCATAATTGCTCGCCAGTAAAGCAACTGGTCGCTACACTACGCCCATGACCGGAAAAACCACCTTGCTCCAGGGCTGGCGCTCGCTATGGGAGCTGCGCCCGCATCATGATGTTTCGCTTGCCGCGCGCCTGCTGGTGGCGTCGCTGATCGCCATCGCCCTGGCGCTGGGCCTGATGGCCTTTGTCGCGATTTTCGGCCGGGTCGACCGGCCGGGCTGGTGGTGGGCTTCCCTGCTGCCCAATATCGGCATCTGCCTGTGCATCGTGCATACCCTGTTCGGCGTGCTGCGTCTGGCCGAGCGGGTGCTGCCGGCGCCGCTGGTCGCACGCATGTCGGAGGTGCGCGATATCCGCGCCGGCATGGCCTTGAGTTCCCTGTCACTGGCGGCGATCATCCTCGGCATGACCATCGGCTTTACCATCGTGCCCGCGCTGGTGGGCTTCAATGTGTGGGGCATGTTCATCTCGCTGCCGGCCGCGCTGACCAAGTTTGCCGTCTTTATCCTGTTCGTGCTGGGCGTCAACTGGGCCTGGTGGCGTTCGCGCCTGCGCCAGCAGCAACTGCTGGGCGAAGTGACGCAGGCCCGCTTGCGCCTGCTGCAGGGACAGATCGAGCCGCACCTGCTGTTCAACACCCTGGCCAATATCCAGAGCCTGATGGACTACGATCCGCCGCGCGCCAAGCGGATGCTCGAAACCTTTTCCAGCTATCTGCGCAGCAGCCTGTCGCAGCTGCGCCAGGGCGACAGCACACTGGAGGCGGAACTCGATATGGCGGGACAATACCTGTCGCTGCTGCAGATCCGCATGGAAGACCGGCTGCGCATGCGCGGCCACGCCGGCGAGTTGCCGGTCAGCCGCGCTTTCGTGCATCTGTTCAAGGCCATGTAGACGGCGCCGGCTTACCATCCGTCGCGCTGGCTGTCGATTCGTCGCACGGCGGCTGCGCGCGTCGATGCCGTCGGCGATGCTGGCGTTTTCATTGCCGGAGACGCCCATGTTCAAATTCCTCACGATCACCCTGGCCTGCATCGCTGCCGCCGGTGCCGCACGCTGCGCGCCGCAGATCGACACCATCGCCGGTCGCCAGGTCGAGTCAATGACCGTGCGCCATCCCTCGTCGCAGGACATCGTCGTGTTCGAAGGCGGCTCGCGCGGCACCATCGCCAAGTGGGGCACGGTGCCGGAACGGCTGGCGGCCGACGCATCGGTGTTCGTGTATAACCGGCCCGGCTATGGCAACAGCGAGGCGGCCGCCACGCCGCGCGACGGCCTGACCATCGTCGAGGAACTGCGCGCCCTGCTGCGCCACCAGGGCTTGCCGCCGCCCTATGTGCTGGTCGGCCATTCCCTGGGCGGCCTGTACATGCAGCTGTTCGCCAGGGCCTATCCGCAGGAGGTAAAAGGGCTGGTGCTGATCGATTCGCTCTACCCTCGCATGATCAAGAAGACGCAGGATTTCCCCTTATGGAGCCGCCTCGCGGGCCAGCTGGCGTTTTCGCGCCCCGTGTGGCGCGAAATCGAGCAGATCGACGAAACGGGCGAGATGATCTTGCGCCTGCCCGGCATCGACGACAAGCCGATCGTGCGGCTGGTGAATCAACCGGCATCGAACACCGCGATCGCGGTCGACTTCGGCGCCTTCCGGATGGACCAGGCAACCCGGGACGCGGTGCGCGCCCTGTATCCGAAGGCCACCAGGATCGTCGCCGATTCCAGCCACCAGATGCCTTTGACCTCGCCCGAGATCGTGCTCGACGCGATACGGCGGGTGCTGCCGGCGGCCGGTCACTGAGTTGCCGTCAAGCGCAGGCAGACTGGTAGCACTCCGGCTGCCGGCCATGCAGCTCGGCGTAGCGGCGCATGATTTCAGCGCGTGGCAGCGGCATGCCTTGCGCCAGGCGCTCGATATGAGGAATCAGCCAGGATGACTGCGTGATGTCGAAATGCGCCCGCCATGCCGGCTGCAACGCGTCGACGGCGGATACGGCACAGCCGGCGGCGCCATGGCCGACGCCTTCGCTGAACGTGACGGGATGCGGCACCGGCTCGAAACAGAGATCGATATCGAATGGCCAGGGAAAGTTCGCCGCATGCGGCAGCGGCTTGATGCCATGCGCCAGATTGAAGTACAGGGCCATGGCTAATCGATCAGTTTGTTGTGGTTTGAGGTCGCTGCCAGGCGCAGCGGCTACGAACGATCCGGCTTGCGCGCCACCGGCACCCTGCTTTGTTTCGCCAGCAAGTACAGCCCAAGAAGCTCAAGCCCGAAACAGGCGCCCAGCCAGAGGCCGTGCACCAGATCGTTGTCGATCAGGGCAGGATGCTGCACATGCAGCATGATCTGATAGGCGGACATGCCGAGCAGGCCGCCGAAGACCAGGATGCGGGCGCGCAGTTGCGGGAGGTTTTTCATGGGATGCCCTGTCAAGTATCAGTCGGTGACTGTCAGAATACACGCTATCGACGCCTCTTTACAATATCTCTCGACACGCCGTGCAGCTTGTCTTTACTTGCCAGCCGCCAGCTGCACCAGTTTGCGTTCGACAAAGGCCTGCAATTGCGGCGACAGGGTCTGCAGGCCTTTCGCCCGCTCGAATGCCGCGCGCGCCGGCGCCGCCTGGTTGTCGGCCTGCAAGGCGATCCCCAGGCCCATCCACCAGACGCTGTTGTCGGGCGCCGCCTGCAAGGCCAACTGGTATTGCTCGGCCGCTTCGCGGTAGCGCTGTTCGCGCTGCAGCACGCCGGCCAAAAAGGCGCGGTAGTCGAGATGGTCAGCCGCGAACGGCAGGCTGCGCTTGAGGGTGTCGAGCGCGGCCGCGCCGCCACCGTTTTTATCGAGCTGCAAACGGGCCAGCATCATCGCCTGCGCCGGCTGTTTCGGGTCCAGCGCCAGGCTTTGCTGCAACTGGCGCATGGCTTCATCGGGCCGCTGCGCTTCGAGCAGCAGGCGCACCAGCGTTTCGCGCGCGCCCTGGTGGCGCGGATCGCGCTGCAAGGTGCGCTGCAAGCCGACGATGGCCTCGTCGACGCGGCCATCCTGCAAGTCGCCAAGTGCGCGGCGATAAGTATTGTCGATGCTTTGCTGGGGCGTGACCTGCTTGCCTTCGATGATTTTTTCTCTGGCGGCCGGGACCGGAATCGGGACCGGCTTGACGGCGCGCGCCGGCGCCGCCTCGGCGATGCGGCGCGGTTCATGCTGGCGCACTTTCTCCGCTGCCTTTTTCTCACGCACGGCTGGCGGCGCGGCGGGCGGCGCCACGAATGCCGGCTCAGGTTCGGCAACCGCCGCCGCGACAGGAACGGCCACCGGTTCAGGAACCGGCGCCGGAACCGGGACCGGCGCAGCAACTGGCACAGCAACCGGGACCGGGACCGGAACCGGGGCCTGCGCCACATTCACCAGCACCGGCGGCACGTCAGGCCGCTTCAGGTAGAGCCAGCCCAGGGCGATGGCGATCGCCGTCAGGCCGGCGGCGCCGCCGAACACCGCCGCGCGCGGCAGGCCGCGCTCGCGTTCCGGCACCGAGCGGATGCCGCCCGTGTCAGCGCCCTGGCCGGGTGTGCTGCGGGCATCGAGATCTTGCAACATCTTGTTAATCAGGCTCATCTACAATCTCGTCTTCATCGGTTCAGTAAGGTCCAGCTCAGGGTGCAGGCGGCGGCCAGTACGCCGGCGCCGGCCAGCCACGGCCAGCGCGCGCGCCAGGGTGTTCTGCTGGCCACCGTATCGCTGGCGGCCAGCGCCACGTGGCCGCGGCTGACCTGCTGGCGCCCCTCGCCATACGCCACCATCAGCGACTTGTGCGCCATGATATTGACCAGGCGCGGAATGCCGCCGCTGGCGCCGTACAGCCGCGCCACCGCGCCCCGGCTGAACAGGCGCGCACCGTCGAAACCGGCCACGCGCAGGCGGTGCGCCACATAGAACTCGACATCATCGCGCGATAGCGGCCCCAGGTGGTAGTGAAAGGTGATGCGCTGGGCCAATTGCCGGATTTCCGGCCGCGCCAGCTTGTCGTCCAGTTCCGGCTGGCCGAACAGCACGATCTGCAGCAGCTTGCGCTTTTCCGTTTCCAGGTTGGTCAACAGGCGCAGCGCTTCCAGGCTGTCGACGGGAATCGCCTGCGCTTCATCCAGGCACAGCAGCACCTGCTTGCCCTGCGCCGCCAGGTTCAGCAAGCGCAGGTTGATCGATTTCAACAGCTGGTGCTGGTCTGCCTCTTTCGGCAACAGCACCGCCAGTTCGTCGGCCAGCGCCAGGATCAGCGCCTGCGGCGGCAGGTTGGGATTCGGAATATAGGCGGTGACAAAACCGGGCCCCAGCGACTGCATGAACTTGCGGCATAAAAACGTCTTGCCGGTGCCCACTTCGCCGGTAATCTTGATAAAGCCCTCGCCATTGCGCGCCGCCACCAGCAGGGTGTTGAGCGCCTTTTGCGACTGCGGGCCATTGAAAAAGAAACTGGTATCGGGCGTGAGGCCGAACGGCGCCTCGCGCAAGCCGAAATGGGCCTGGTACATTTAACGCCGCTCCGCCGGCCGGCGCGGGTCGAGCGCCTCGATGCGCTTGCCCGAATCGAGCAAATCCTCGTTCCAGCTGTTGGCGCCTTCGACGATGGTCGGCTTGATCAGCACCACCAGTTCGCGCTTCTGGACGGTCTGGCCGGTATTGCGGAACAGCGCGCCGAGCAGCGGCACATTGCCGGCTCCCGGCACTTGCGAGCGGTCATTGGTGGTCGACTGGCGCATCAGGCCACCGATCGCCACGATGCGCCCGTCCTGGCTGCGCACCATGCTGTCCATCTCGGAGGTACTGGAGGCGGCCAGCGGCAGCTTCAACGATCCCGCGCTGCCCAGGTCGACATCCTTGGTGACGGTGGTGACCTGGCTGACGGACGGGTGCACGTGCAGGATGATATTGCCGTTTTCATCGATCTGCGGCGTCACATCGAGCACCACGCCGGAAAAGAAAGGCTGCAAGGTGACGTTCGGGCTGGAGGTGTTGCCGCCGGTGGTGCCGGTCGAGGTGACGGTGGTGCTGACACCGGTGACGAAAAACTCGTCGGTGCCGATCTTCAGCACGGCTTTCTGGTTGTTCATGGTGGCGATGCGCGGGCTCGACAGCACATGCACGCTGCCTTGCGATTCCAGGAAGGAAATCATGGCGGCGAAATTGCTGGTCTGCAGCGCCAGGCCGAACATCGAACCGGCCGCCGAGGCCGCCGAACTGAGGCCGAAGCCGGTGCTGGCCGTGATGCCGCTGGCGCCATTGGTGATCGTCGGCGGCTGGCCGCCGGCGAATGGCAGCGGCGCCAGGCTGCTGCCCGGCGCCAGGAAACCGGTCGAAATGCGGTTCGTGTGGCCGCTCTTGATGGAGGCGAACGAGGCCCAGTTGACGCCGGTCTGGAAGTTGTCGTTCAGTTCCACTTCGATGATCTTCGCTTCCAGGATCACCTGGCGGTCGACCGACAACTGGGTCGCCTTCAGATACGCGTCGACATTGCGCAACTCTTCCGGCATGGCACGCACCACCACCACGCCCGACTGCGGGCTCAGCACCACCTTGCGGCCATCGGCGTTGCCGCCGACGATGGCGACCAGCGACTCCTTGAGTTCCTTCCAGAAATCGCTGTCGGAACTCATGCTGACGTTGGCGCTGTCCTGCACCTGCCCGCCCTGTCCCGGCTGGCCCGGTTGCGGCTGGGGCTGCGACTGGCTGTTGCCGCTGCCCGAACTCTGGCCGCTGGTGCTGGTGCCGGCACTGTTGACGGAAGTCGACGAAACGCGCAGGTTGGAGCTGCCCTTGCGGTTGCCGGTCAGGTAATTGACCTGGAACATGCGCGTCTGCATGGTCAGCGGGCGGATCGAAATGCGCGTGCCCTCGACCTTGTAATCGTAGCCATACATCTCGCGCACGGCGTCGAGCGCCTCGAACAGGGTCACGTCCTTCAAGTTGGCCGAGACATTGCCCTGCACATCAGGGTGGACCAGAATGTTGTAGCGGGTGCCGGTGGCGATCGAATTATAGAACTGGCGCGCCGAGACATTGTTGAAAGCCACGTTGAAGCGTTCGTCGAGCACCGCGCGCGCTTTCGGCAACTGGGTGGCCAGGGTGGCGACGGGCGGCAGCAGGGCGTTGTCGACCGCCTCCGATTGGGTGGCGGCGTTGGTGGTGGCGCTGGCGGTCGCCACTTGCGCCTTGATCGCGTCATAGGTATCGCGCTGGGCCGGTGCGACACAGGCGCACAGGCTGGCGGACAGGCCCAGCGCCGCGGCCATTCTGGTTAACTTGAGCATGCTCGCCTTGTCTTGATTAATGTGCATATGCTTGCTTCTTCCCTGCATTGTTTCGCTCTGCGGCTTTCGGATACAGCCTGATGGTTTCCAATGTCTTGCCACGGCGCAGCGTGACCGTCGTCTCGCCGATGCCGTCCACGCTGGCCCCGCCTATCTTGTCGCCCACGCGCACCGTGCGCCCGTCGATCACCGCCACCCGGCGCCCGCTGCTGGCCACCAGCACCGATTGCAGTTGCGGCACGGCACGCTCGGCAATGACGCCGGCATCATTGCCGGGCAGCGGCGCATCGGGCGGCCGGGTCGGATCGACCAGTCCTTGCGCACTCGCCGGCGCCGACAGCAGGGCCACCAGCAGCGCCAGGACACCCGCCTTCATAATGAAATCCATTTGTCGTCCAGGCTCAGGGTAAACAGGGTCAGGCGCAGGCTGGCGTTGGGATACTGTTCCACTACCAGGCTGGCGTCGCCCCAAAAAACACGCGTCGGCATCGCTTCGAGCGCTTCCATGTAGTTGACCATATCGATATAGCTGCCGCGCAGCACCACTTCCACGCCATGGCGGTACAGCAGCGGCGAGGTCTTGATGGCGGGCGCCGGCGGCACGGCCACGGCCGGCGCGGCTGCCGGCGGTACTGCCGCCAGGGCAGGCGCAGCAGCGGGGGCGGCGCCGCCCATCGGTGCGGACGGCAAGGTCTTGAGCGACTCCACGCGCAGCCTGGCGTGCTGGCGCAGCAGGCGTTCGAGCAGGAATACGATACGGTCCGGCGACACCAGCCCACTCTGGGCGGTGCGCAAGGTCGTGCTCAGGCCCGCCATTTCCTGGCGCAGGCGATCGAGCGCCTGGCGGTCCTGGGCATCCGGGTCGACGCCATTGCCGCGCATTTTCAGCACGATCTCGGCGTCGATGGTGATCATCGTCTGTTGCTGCTGCGCGATGGAGTCGTTGAGCATCTTCTGTTTGGCAAACAGCGGATTGAGCAGCAAGGAAAACAGCAGAAAAACCAGCAGCGCGGCGCAGGCGCCAAACGCCATCACGCGCTCGCGCAAGGTCAAGGCATCGATCTTGGCGGCCAGCTTGTGCCAGCCCTGTTTCAAGCTTTCGTCTTTCATGGTGTCGGCGCTCCCGCTTCGGCTGGCGTGGCCATCGATTGCAAGTCAAATTCCACATACGACAAGGGCAGCCGCCGCGCGGCCGGCGCCACCGGGGCCGCTGGCGTGGCAGTGGCCTGGTTGCCGGACGAACCCAGCGCCTGCAACAGCTCCGGCGGCAAACCGGCCAGCGCCGGCAGCGCCGACAGCGGCGCCGACGGTGCGGCAGGAGCAGAAACAGGTGCAGGCTGGGCAACGGCCGGGTCCGGTGTTTTCGGCACGCCGGCGGCGATATCGAGCCGCGCAAACGATTTGCCGCGCAAGACAGGATCCTTGCCCAGCGCATTGATATACGCCGGCACCAGCGCCGGCTGCAAGGCCCTGCCCTGCAAGCCGATATGACCGCCCGCGCCAGCGATACTGGCGCCGGTCAGCCACAAGCCGTCGACACGGGCCCGGGCAAAGGCGCGAAAATAGGGGGAATAACCTTGCGTATTGCCCAGGCTGCCGCCGGAGAGAATTTTTTGCGCTTCCAGCAAGGCGGACCGGTCGGCCTCGCCCTGCGCCAGCGCCTGGCCCACGGCCGGGTCCTTGACGCGCACCGGATACTCGGCCAGCACCGTGGTACGGCGCGCCTCGCGCGAAGCCAGCAGTTCGGTCGATTGCGCCGCCGCGTCTTCCAGCAAGCGCACCTGGCGCGCGCCATACCAGTACAGGCCGGCGCCTGTCAGCGCGATCAGCAGCAGGCCCTGGGCCATGGTGGCGGCCGCCAGCACCTGCTTGCGTTTCTCGAAAGCGGGATTGAACAGATTGATCTGCTGGCTCATGGCGCGGCCGCTTCCTGGCGCAACGCGGCGCCCAGGGTCAGGAAAAAGCGCGCCTGGCCGGCCGCATCCTGCAATGGCGGCAGGTCGGCGAAGTCGAACACGGTGACCAGGTCCAGCACCTCGACCGGCATGTACAGATTGTCGGCCAGGTAGCCGTGCAGGCCGTCCGTACCGGTGGGCGCCAGCACCAGCTTGATCACATTAATGAAGTGAAACTGACGGTCGAAATGGTCGAACGAGCGCTGCAGTTCAAGCGTGATCTTGTCGTAATACTGGTGTTTCTGATCGTCGCTGCCTTCGGCCAGCTGGGCCAGCTTGACGTCGATGCGGCGCGACAGATACAGCTCCGCATTGAAATTGACCGTCAGCAGGCCGCCATCGCCGTCGAACGACAGCATGGCCAGGCCGCGCCCCGGCGTTTCCAGCAGGGCGGCAATATTACGCTGGGCCATTTCAGGAATATCGATCACCGCCAGGCTGATCTTGGCGGCCGCATAGATGCCCTGGCGCTGGGCCACGGCGCTGTTTCTCGCCGCCACGGCAAACACCGACTGGCCGCGCACCGGCGCATTCTGGTCGGGCCGGATATCGAACACGTCGATGGTGGCATCGGCCAGCGGAAAGTCCAGCATGTCCTTCAGGCGCCAGCCCACCGCCGTCTTCAATTCCTCGGGCGGCACATTGGGCGCCTCCAGCGACAGCAACTGGTAGTCGGCCGCGCCCAGCAAGGTGGCGCAGCGGTAAGACGACGCCTGCATTTCCTTGCCCAGCTTTTCCATGGCCGGTGCCGCCGCTTTTGCGCCGGCATGCCACATGACGGCCTTCACTTGCGGCTTGTCGCCGGTGCGCGGCTGGACGAGCGCGGCGCACACTCCCTCGTTCGTCCATGCCGTGGCCAGCAATCCTTCCCGTTTTTTTGCTCTTGCGAATAAACCCATGCGACCAATCCACGATGAAAAGTACCGGCGGCGATGTTGCCACCAGAATAATGCATTGAATCAATTTTAATTCATCGCACCGCGTTGCAGTCTAAAAAATTAACAATTGACAATAAATATTCCAAAAACACCAAGCAAAATCAAGCGCTTGCGCAACATGCGCCCTGCGCTAGAACTCCGCCTGCAACCTGCGCCGCACATAATCCGTGCTGTTGCTGGTCGCCGCCGCCGTGCATGCGCCATTGACCGGCTGGTTGCACGCGACGGCCACCACCTGATAGCGCTTCAAGGCGCCGGGCCCGACGGTCAGGATGCATTGCACCGTCACCGTGAAGCCATTGGCCGGCACCACGAAGCTGCTGGGCGCCGCGCAACTATTGTTGCGCAGCTGGCGGTACAAGCCCCATTCGATGCCGGCGCGCGCCGCCTGGTAGGCGCGCGCACCCTGGATATCGAGCGAGGACGTGGTCTGCTGCACCGTGGTCAGGTTGACCAGCGCGGCGCCCAGCCCGGTCAGCACCACCAGCAGGAACACGGCGGTGACGATGCCGAAACCGCGGGCGGGCCGGCAGATGCGCTGGCGGTGGGGATGAAATCTGGTCTTCATGGCGTGTTGTTGACCTGTGCTTGCTGCTGCAAGGTGATCAGGCCGCCGCCGCTGCCGGCCTTGCCCAGCACCAGATTGATGGACACCAGGCCGCGCTGGACGTTGGCCAGTTCGGTGAAAATAAATCGGCAGTCGCTTACCTGGCCCGCCAGCAAGGCGCCGACGGGGGCATTGGCGAGGGGCTCGGCGCCCGCATTGACCGGTTGTGCTGGCTGGATCGCATAGCCCGAAAAGCGCCGCAAGGTGCCGCCGCCGTTGCCATCGGGTGCGCAAAAATAGGTGACGGGCGTGGTCACCACCTGGAAGCGGTTGCCTGGCGACGGTATCGACAGCGTGCTGGCATCGCTGACCAGGAAAGGATTGTCCGCCAGGGTGATATTGTTGCCGTTGACGGCAGTCACCGTGCCCCGGTTGCATTTGGTATTGCAATAATAGGCATCGACCGGCGAGGTGCCGCCACCGAGATTGTTGACCACGATAAAGTCACCGGGCACGATGGCTTGCGCACCGGTGGGCGCGGCGCCGACGATGGTGAAGACATTGGCGGGGGGTGGCGGCAAGGGATCGGTATCGAAGGCGAGCACATTGCCGGCCGTGTTGTCGTTGACGGACAGGTAGCGCCCGCCGGTCTTGGTCAGCAGCAGCTCCAGGTAACGGCCGCTGGGATCGACGCGCACGCTGTTGGGCAGCGCCAGGCGTACGTCGCGCGCGATGCGGCGCGTGGCCGTATCGGCGATATCGGCCAGCTCGACACGCGCGGCCGTATCGATATAGCTGCGCACCGGCACGGTGACAAACACCGCCACCATGCTGGACACGATGCCGAGGATGACGATCACCACCACCAGTTCGACCAGGGTAAAGCCGCGTGCGCGGCGCAAATGCAGGCGGCTCATATCAGGTTGGGCGCATAGCGCGTGCGGTAGCCGACCAGGGTAATAGACTGGTTGCCATACTTGACGACCACCGTGATGCGCAGCGCATTCATGTTGGCCGGCGTGGCGTCGGCCGGCGAGATTTGGGCGCCGGCGGGGCCCAGCGCCGCTTCGGGCGCCACGGCCACAGTCACCTTATATTGGGTCGGAAATTTGATATTCGAGGCATCCCGGTCATACTCCAGCGGCGTATTGAACGCGCGTACATAGTCAGTCACATTGTAATAAGGACGACCTATCGTCGATGACGCAGCGCCAACATTCTGCGGCACGGTGCAATCAGCCACACTGGCGGCCGTCTCCACCGCCGGGTCTTGAATCGGGTTGCAAAAAGTGTAGCGCGCCAGTTGCACTTCTTCCAGCATGGATTCGGCCAACACCAGCGCCTGCTTGCGCAGCTGCGGATCGGCGCTGTTGGCGGTGGTAAAACTGATCACCCGCAGCACGCCCAGCACGGCCACGCTGACAATCACGATAAACACCGTCAGCTCGATCAACGTGAAGCCGCTTTGCGCACCGGCCAACGCTCGCTTGCAGCTAGTGGACATAGCCGGTCTCCGCTTCGACCACCACGGTGCGCGTATTGCCGCCACCGGCAATCGCGATGGTCAGGCCCGCGAACGTCGACACCGGATCGACATTTCCGCTCAGGAAGGGCCGTCCGAGGGCATTGAAATACATCACCGGATTGACCGGCTGCATGGTGTAGCTGACGTTATTCGGCCGGCCTTCGCAAAACCAGGTGGCTGCCGTGCCGCATTGCGCCACAGTCGCGCTGCTGCGCGAATTGGCGCCGGCCGGCGCCAGCACGAGGTTGGCCTCATCGCAGGCGGCGTTGAAACACAGGGCGATGCGGTTGGCGCCGAGCACGGCAAACACGGGCCGGCCCTGTGCGATCGCCAGCTTTTGCGCATAGCGCAGCATGTTCAGGTTTTGATCGGTAAAGGTGCGCGCGTCGAAGGATTCATTCTGCACGAAACGCGGCGCGGCAAAGGCGGCCAGTATGCCGACGAGCACGATCACGGCCACCAGCTCGATCAAGGTGAAGCCGCGCGCATGAGCATGCGTAATTACAATCCGATCTCGCAAGGCCGTAGGATACGCCATCATGCAACCCGTAACGATTCAGCGGCGGCCGCCGGGCCAAGCCGGCGGCGCCCATAAAAAAGCCCAACAGACACATAGCGTGTTGGGCTCCATCTGCACCGCACCCGCATCACGCAGGCGGCGCGCATCCATTCTCAGGACGCGCGCAAGGCGCCATTAACAGCCACTCTCATTTTTCGCAAAGCCTGGCATGCCAGTCGTCGCTCCTGTGGCATTCGACGCTGCCGTATATGTGATGCTGCAATTAGTACGGCCGTCCACCAGATACAAGCCAGGCGTCGTGTTTGTGTAGCCGGACATGTTCACTGCCTTACCGATCGTGTCGACAGTCGGGTAACCTGCCGTGATATCAACGTCTTCGCCTTCCATCTTGATCGGCGAGACGTTGCTGCCCAACGCCAGCCACTGCGCGTGGGCCAGCGAAGCGCCACTACGCAATGCGCCTTCTGCCGCATTCAGGCTGGCGACACGCGCTTGCTTGCCCATGTCGATAAACTTGGGAATGGCGGTAGCGGCCAGAATGCCCAGGATCACAATCACAACGATCAGTTCGATCAACGTAAAACCCGCTTGGGCACCTTGTTTGAAACTGCGTAACGACTTATTCATGCGGATCTCCAAAATCAATGTAAATGTTTCACCCACAAACAGAAAGCTGCTTGCATTTAAGTACTAATTACCACTTTACGGCACGTTCCTGCTGACCAGCGGCACCAATTCGACCCTTGCGGTGTCCCGGGCATGCGTGATTTCCGCTCCCTGCGACAAGCTTACCTTGAATTGCAGCAAGTCGAAACCCTGAGCATCAAAAGTATTGCTCTTATTTAACAAATATACCAATTTTCCATCACTCCTGTCAAAAAACCAATTGCCTGAGACAAGTTTTTTTACATCGGGGGAATAAATTTCTCCCAGATAATTGGGCGGCTTCTGCGCCAGCCAGTTCATGGGATTCTGGCCGGCCAGCGCGGGAATCTCCTTCTGCCGGCCGGCGATCATCAAGGCATACGTCTGCAACTGCACTTCCGTGCGCAGGGCCGTCAGCGTTTGCTCATAGGCCAGCCGCTCGGCCTCGTCGCGGTAAAAAGCCATTCGGCTCAGCAGTACCACGATGAGGATGCCTATCACCGACACCACCACCGCCAGTTCGAACAGCGTAAAACCCCGCCCTGCCCGGCGGCCACGTACCACCTTTTCCGAGATCGGCATACACCCCGTCATTTGTTCATGGCCACGCGACCCAGATCCCAGATCGGCAGGAAGATGCCCAGCGCCAGCACCAGCACCATGGCGCCCAAAAATGTGATCAGGATGGGTTCGATCTGCGCCGACAAGGTTTTCAACTCATAATCCACTTCGCGCTCGTACATGGCGGCGATTTCATCCATCAGCTCATCGAGCGACCCCGACTCCTCGCCGATGGCGATCATCTGCAGCACCACCGGCGTGAAGACGCCGGCCGCCACCGAGGTACGCAAAATGCTTTCGCCCCGTTCGACGCCATCGCGCATCTGCTCCACGCGCGCGCACAGGTAGGCGTTGTCCACCGTCTGCGACACCACCGTCAGCGCCTGCACGATGGGCACGCCGCTGGAGCTGGACAGGGCAAAGCTGCGCGCGAAGCGGGCCATGGTGCCCTTGAGCAAAATCTTTCCGGCGAGAGGAAAACGCAGTTTCAAGCGATCCCAGTTATAGCGGCCAGGCACCGTGCGCAGCCATGCCTTGAAGCCGGCCACCCCGGCCACCATCACGGCCAGCATGGCTGGCCAGTAATTGACGGTAAGCGACGAGGTGCCGATCAGGATGCGCGTCATCGGCGGCAGCTCGGCCTTGAAGCTGGCAAACACCTGTTGAAACTGGGGAATCACGAAGATATTGACGACCGCCATCGCCAGTATCATGGCGACAATCACAAAGGTCGGGTAGCGCGTGGCCGACTTGACGCGGGCGCGCATGTCGCGGTCGAACTCCAGGTGGTCGAACAGGCGCAGGAAGACGTCATCGAGGCGGCCCGTCATTTCGCCCACGCGCACCATCGACAGGTAAAACGGCGTAAAGACGGCCGGGTGGCGCGCCATGGCGGCCGACAGTTCGCGCCCGGCGTCGAGCGACTCGCGCACGTCCTTGATGACGCGGCCAAATGCGGGACTGACGGCCGACTCCTGCAGACCGGCCAGGCCGCGCATGATGGGCACGCCGGCTTTCAGCAGGGTGTACATCTGGCGGCTGAACAGTTGCACGTCCATCGAGGTGACTTTTTTCTCGGAAAAGCGCTGCCACAGGCTGATATCGCTGCTGGCCGTCACCGCCTTTTTGGTCTGCACGATATCGACCGGCGTGGCGCCGGTGGCGAACAGCTGGTTGGCCACCGCGCCGCTGTCGGCGCCCTCCATCACGCCCTGCAGCAGTTCGCCGCTGGCGTTACGGGCTTTGTAGGCGAAAAACGGCACGTTACTCCTCGTTCTGGTTGCTGATGCGCATCGCTTCGGAAATCGTCGTGCGTCCCTGCACCACCAGTTGCACCGCGTGGCGGCGCAGGGTTTCGCCGGCCATCTCGGCGTTGGCCGCTTTCAGGAAGTGCGAAGGGTCGGCATGGTTGGCGGCGTCGACCACTTCGCGCGTCATTTCCAGCAGTTCATACACGCCGGTACGGCCGCGGTACCCCATGCCGTTGCAGTGCGAACAGCCCTTGCCGTGGTGATACTGGGTGCGGTCGACCAGCTCGCCGAGCTCCATGCGCAGCCATTCAGCCTCGGTTGGCGTCGGCACATAGGGCGTGGTGCAGCTTTCGCAGATCACGCGCACCAGGCGCTGCGCCAGCACGGCCTGCAGCGAGCTGCCCACCATATAGCGCGGCACGCCCATGTCCATCAGGCGCAGCGGGGTGCTGGCCGCGTCGTTGGTGTGGAGTGTGGACAACACCAGGTGACCGGTCATCGCGGCGCGCAGGCCGATCTGCGCCGTTTCCTGGTCGCGCATCTCGCCCACCAGCACGATGTCCGGGTCTTGCCGCAGGGCAGAACGCAGCACGCGCGCAAAGTTCAGCTCGATCTTGTCGTTGACCTGCACCTGGTTGATGCCGGCCAGCCGGTATTCGACGGGGTCTTCCACCGTGATCAGCTTTTTTTCCACCGAATTGAGCTCGGCCAGCGCGCAATACAGGGTGGTGGTCTTGCCGCTACCGGTCGGGCCCGTCACCAGCACCAGGCCGTTCGGGCGCTGCACGATGGCGCGAAATTTCTTTACCAGCGCCGGCGGCATGCCGATCGCGTCCAGGCGCAGCGAGGTGCCGCCCTGGTTCAGCAGCCGCATCACCACCGATTCGCCATATTGCGTCGGCATGGTGGAAATACGCACGTCGATGCGCTGGTTTTTCACGCGGATGGCGAAGCGGCCGTCCTGCGGCAGGCGCTTTTCGGAAATATCGAGGTCCGACATCAGTTTCAGGCGCAGCGCCAGCGAGGGCGCGATCTTGATGTCGGCTTCCGTCTGCAGGTGCAGCACGCCGTCGATGCGGAAGCGGATCTGCAGCCGGCTTTCCTGCGGTTCGATATGGATGTCCGAGGCACGCACCTGGGTGGCGTCGTCGAACACCGATTGCAGCAGCTTGACGATAGGCGCTTCTTCCAGGCCCGGATTGGCGGCCAGCGCGCCGAAGTCGACCGAAACATCGCCCAGGTCCTGCTCCAGCTCGCGCGTCAGGGTGGAAATATCTTCGGTGCGGCGGTAGATGCGGTCGATCGCCGCCAGCACTTCGGTTTCGTTGACGACAGCGAGCTCGATATTGCGCTTGACCAGGCGCGCGATCTCGTCGTAGGCGAACAGATCGGTCGGGTCGGACATGCCGACCAGCAAGCCTTCGCGGCGGTCTTCCAGCACCAGCGCGCGGAAGCGACGGGCCTGGGTTTCCGGCAGCAGGCGCACCAGTTCCGCATTGATGTTGAAAAACTTCAGGTTGATATAGGGAATGTCGAGCTGGCGCGCCAGGGCGCCCGAGATCTGTTCTTCCGTGACATAGCCATGCTCGATGAACACCCGGCCCAGCTTGCGGCCCGAACGTTTCTGTTCCGTCAAGGCCATGCCCAACTGTTCTTCCGTCAGCAACTTCTGCTGCACCAAAATTTCACCGAGCCGGACTTTCTCTGGCCTTGCCATGCTTGCTCCTCAACAGGTTCGACAGCGCACGCGCGTGACGGCGTGCATGCGCATTTTATTCCAGAACATGTTGTTTCTTAAAGAAAATATATTGCCCGGCTTGATATCCCGGTTTACGGCGCCCCTGCAAGTAAACACTTGCCGTGCATACGCCCCCATGGCAATAATAGTGGTCGATCACTGATTCTTACTGACATTCCTGCCTTCATGAGCGACTGCGCCATCTGCTACCACAACGTGCATAAACAGTTGAAAGGCAACCCTGTGCTGCGCGGCGTCGACCTGTCGCTCAGGCCCGGTGAACTGTTCGGCCTGGCCGGCGTGAACGGCGCCGGCAAGACCACCCTGCTGCATTGCCTGTTCGATTTCTGCACGCCCGACGCGGGCGAGATCAGCATCTTCGGCCAGGGCCACCGGCACAGCGCGGCGCGCGCGCCGCTGTCGTTCCTGCCCGAGCGCTTCCAGGCGCCGTATTACCTGAGCGGGCGCGATTTCCTGCGATACCTGCTGGGCTTGCAGCAAGTGCCGTGGGACGAGGCCGCCGCCAGGCGGGCGGCCGACGCGCTGGAACTGGCGCCGGAAGCCTTGCAGCGCCAGGCGCGCAGCTATTCCAAGGGCATGATGCAAAAGCTGGGGCTGCTTGCATGTTTGCTGTCGGGCAAGCGGCAACTGGTGCTCGACGAACCGATGAGCGGGCTGGACCCGAAGGCGCGCGCCTTGTTCAAGCAGGCGCTGCGTGAATTGCGCGCGCAGGGACGCGGCGTGTTTCTCACCTCGCATGCGCTGGCCGACATCGACGAGTTGTGCGACCGCATGGCCATCCTGCATGCGGGACGCATGGTGTTTGTCGGCACGCCGGCGGAATGCCGCCAGCGCCACGGCGGCGGCCCGCAGGCGAGCCTGGAGCAGGCTTTTCTCAATTGCATCGCCGCATGAACAGCCAAGTGACGCCGCGCGGCATGTACCTTGAGCATTTCGGCTTGCGCGCGGCGCCGTTCGGCATCACGCCCGATCCGCTGTTCTTTTACCCGGGCAACACGCGCGGCGAGCTGCTGGCCGCGCTGCTGTACGCCGTGCTGCAGGGCGAAGGCATCATCAAGCTGTCCGGCGAAGTGGGCAGCGGCAAGACCATGCTGTGCCGCATGCTGGCCGAACGCCTGCCGCCGCAGGTCGACGTGCTGTATTTGCTGAACCCGCGCCTGGAGCCGGACGAGGTATTGCGCGCCATCGGCAGCGAACTGGGCCTGGACATGGATGGTTGCCGGCCCGATGCCGTGCTGCGCGCCCTGCATGGCGAACTGATCGCCCGCCATGCGGCAGGCCGGTCGGTAGTGCTGCTGGCCGAGGAAGCACAAGGCATGCCGGTCGATACGCTCGAAGCGGTGCGCCTGTTGACCAACCTGGAAACGGCCAGCCACAAGCTGCTGCAGATCGTGCTGTTCGGCCAGCCCGAGCTGGACCGCACGCTGGACTTGCCGCAGCTGCGGCAATTAAAGGAGCGCATCACGCACAGCTTCACCATGCCGCGCCTGCCGATGGCCTTGCTGCCCGACTACCTGGCCTGCCGCCTGGCCGCCGCCGGGCGCGCCTCGCCGCTGCGCTTCGAGCGCGGCGCCCTGCGCCTCCTGGCGCGCGCCTCGCAGGGCACCGTGCGCCGTGTGAATATCCTGGCAGACAAGGCCTTGCTGGCCGCCTATGCCGACGACGCACAGCACGTCGCCACGCGCCATCTGCGCCTGGCGCTGGCCGATGCGCCGTTTCACAACGGCAAGCCCTGGTACCAGGGCCGCGTGCTGGCGGCGGCGCTGCTGCTGGCGATGCTGGCGCTGGCGGCGCTACTGCTGTGGCAGCGCGCATGAATCGCCGGAAAAATTACTCTAAAGAATTAATTATGTCCACGTAGAAATTTAATAATTTATTTGGCAACCCACTTGGCGTGGCGGCAATGCACTTTATTTTTCCAACTCGCCGGCTACGGCTGGCGGCACGCCGGATTTTAGGGGATCATGATGGGTAAAATTGCAAAAGCACAACATGACTTCACGGGCGACCGCTGCATGAACAAACCCTCTCTTCTTGTGCTCGCTTCCTGCGTCACCGCTGTCTGCTCTACCCTGCTTGCCGGTTGTGCCGCGCCGCAACTGCCGCTGTCGGCCTCGCATGTCGATGAGGCGCCGCGCGTGACCGGGGCGATACCCGAACCGGTACGGCAAAGCGCCGCCCTGCCCGCGCCATCGGCCGCGCCGAAAGTCGAGACCTACAGCGTCACGGTGCACAAGGTGCCGGTGCAATCCTTGCTGTTCGCGCTGGCGCGCGACGCCGGCATGAATGTCGATATCCACCCGGATATTGCGGGCAACGTCACGCTCAACGCCCTGAACCAGACCCTGCCTCAATTGCTGTCGCGCATCGCCAACCAGGTCGACATGCGCTACGAGATCGACGGCAAGAATTTGCTGGTGATGCCGGACGCGCCCGTCTGGCGCAATTACAAGGTCGATTATGTGAACATGGCGCGCAGCACCAACAGCAGCGTCAATATCGCCACGCAGATATCCACCGCCGGCGGCGGCGCGGGCGGCAGCGGCGCCACCTCCAGCAGCGGCAGCCAGGCCAGCCAGGGCAGCAGCGGCAATGGCAACAACAATTCCACCACCCTGGTGGTGAACCGCTCGGAGAACAATTTCTGGTACAGCCTGGAAAAGAATATCCGCGACCTGCTGCGCGAGACCACGCTCAACGATCCGCTGGCCGACCCGCTGGCCCAGCTGAACCAGCAGCTGACGGCACTGCAGGGACAAGGGCAAGGACAGGCCCAGGGCCAGCAGGGCAACCAAAACCAGGGCGGCAATCCCGCGGCGCAGCCCTATGCCGGCCAGAACGCGGCGCCGGCGGGACAGTACGGCACACCAATGCCGCAAGTGCCGCAGAACCCGGCGTCCAATGCGAACAACCCCGCCAATAACAATAACACGGCGGCGCTCGACGCCAACGGCTTGCCGCTGCTGAAACTGGCCAACAAGGGTGGCGCGTCGTCGGTGGTGGTCAATACCGAAGGCGGCCTGATCGCCGTGCGCGCCACCGGGCGCCAGCATGAAAAGATCCGCGAATTCCTCGACCTGGTCACCAGCAGCGCCAAGCGGCAAGTGCTGATCGAGGCCACCATCATGGAAGTGCGCCTGAACCGCGAATACCAGCAAGGCATCAACTGGTCGCGCCTGACGGGCAGCCTGCGCCTGAACCAGGGCCAGGTCGGCACGCTGGCCCTGCCGTCCGCCGCTACCCCGAATGCCTCGCCCGGCATCTTCCTGCTCAATTATATGAAGGACAGTTTTACCACCACCATCCAGTTGCTCGAATCGTTCGGCAAGGTGAAAGTGCTGTCCAGCCCCAAGATCAGCGTGCTGAACAACCAGACGGCGATGCTGAAAGTGGTCGACAACAACGTCTTCTTTACCATCAAGGTGACGCCCGCCGTGACCAGCTCGACCGGCACCATCATCACGCCGGCCACCTATGAATCGAAGCTGGAAACGGTGCCGGTCGGCTTCGTGATGAGCGTGACGCCGCAAATTTCCGACAGCGACGTGGTCACCCTCAATGTACGCCCCACCATCACGCGCATCGTCGGCTATGTGCAGGACCCGAACCCGGCGCTGGCCAATGTGCAAAGCCGGGTGCCGGTGATCCAGGCGCGCGAACTGGAATCGATCATGAAGGTCGACAGCGGGCAGATCGCCGTGATGGGCGGCCTGATGCAGGATTCCATCGACAATACGAAAGATGGCGTGCCGGGCCTGTCCAGCCTGCCCGTGGTCGGCAATCTGTTCACCTACCGCAATGAAGCGAGCACCAAGACGGAGCTGGTGATCTTCATGCGCCCGGTGGTGGTCAAGGACGCCAGCATCGAGGGTGATTTCCGCGACTACCGCTACCTGCTGCCCGGCCAGGCGCCGCTGAACAGCCAGCCCTACACGGAAACTCCGGTGGCACGCGGGCAAGGAGAAACCCCATGAGCTTGCTGATGCAGGCGCTCAAGAAGGCCGAGCGCGCAAAACAGAACAGCCTGCACGAAGAGGAACTGGACAAGCCGTCCGAAGCCTACGACCAGGTACTGGCACTGGCGCCGCTTGAGGCTCCGCTGGCGCCATCCGCACCGCTGCCGCCGGTGCCGGAATTTACGTCCGGGCTGAGCCTGGAGCCATTGCATGGCGCGTCGGCCGCCGCACCGGAGCCGCCAGCCGCACCGCCCCCACCGCAGCCTGAAACGCCGCAGCCCAAGCCCCGCCCTGCCCCGGCTCAGGCGCCACCACCTTCCGGCGCCAGCCGCAAGCGCACGCCGCCGCGCGCGCCCGTCAGCGTCGACCCGGCCACCGTGCGCCTGGGCGTGCTGATGGGCATCTTGCTGCTGGTGGTGTGCGCCATGGCCTACTGGTACTGGCGCGCCAGCAGCAGCCCCGGCGCGGGCGCCAACCTGCCCGGCGTGCCGATGCCGCTGACCGACGCGCCTGGCACGGCCGGCAATGCCGGTCCGATGGTGATCGTGCCGCCGGCCAATAACGCACCGGCGCCGGAGCCGTTCAACGAGGCGCCCGCGCAGACGCAAAACGAGGCCCGCCAGGGCGCCAGCGCGGCCGAACAGCAGGCGATGATACAGTCGGCCGTGCAGCAGGCGGTGGCGGCCCAGCTGGCGCAGATGCCGCCGCCCGCCCCGCCCGCGCTGCCGCCCGTGATGGCGCCGAACAACCAGCAGATCCAGGTGCTGCGCAACGATACCGCGCCGCAGATCAATCCCGGCGTGCAGCAAGGCTACCAGGCGCTGGCCAGCGGCCAGCTGGGCGCCGCCCGCCAGCAATATGAAGCCGTGCTGCAGCAGGACCCCGTCAACCGCGACGCCCTGCTGGGCCTGGCGGCCGTGGCGCAGCAGGGCAACCAGGGGCCGCAGGCGGCCGCGCTGTATTTGCGCTTGCTGGAAATCAATCCGGACGACGGCGTGGCCCTGGCCGGCCTGATCGGCCTGCGCCAGGGCGACCTGGTGCAAAGCGAATCGCGCCTGAAAGCCATCCTCGCACGCACGCCCGAAAGCGGCCCCGTGCTATTTGCGCTGGGCAATGTGTACGCGCAACAGCGCCGCTGGCCGGAAGCGCAGCAGCAATTCTTCCGTGCCTATAGCGCCGTGCCCGGCAATGCCGATTATGCCTATAACCTGGCGATCGGCCTGGATCGGCTGAACCAGCCGAAGCTGGCCGCAACGTATTACCAGCGCGCCCTGACCCTGGCGCAGACGAGCCCGTCGGCCTTCGATCGCGCCGCGGCGCAGCAACGGCTGGGTGAACTGGGCGGGCCGGCCAGCCCGGCCACGCCGGGCATCGTGATCATCAAGGAATAAAGCCGCATGGTCGAACAAACCAAACTGCCGCTGGGCAAATTGCTGATCAAGAAAGGCGTGATCAGCGAAGACCAGCTGCGCATCGCGCTGATCGAGCAAAAACGCAGCAGCGAACCGCTGGGCAAACTGCTGATCACGCTCGGTTTCGTGACGGAAGCCACCGTGCGCATGGCGCTCAGCGAAAACCTGAAGCAGGAAAGCGCGGACCTGGCCAGCCTGGTGGTCGATGCCATCGCATTAAAGCTGATCCCGAAGGAAGTGGCCAAGCGTTATCGCGTGTTTCCCATCGTCTATGAGCGGCAGACGGACAACCTGATACTGGCCATGGCCGACACCAGCAATATCGTCGCGCTCGACCAGATCAGCGCCATGCTGGTCAAGGGCATCACGATTTCCACCGTGCTGGTCAACGAGTCCGATATCTCGCGCGCCATCGACCAGTACTATGGTTTCGAGCTGTCGATCGACGGCATCCTGCACGAGATCGAAACGGGCGAAGTCAATTACCAGAGCATGGCCTCGCCGTCGGACGAATATAGCCAGCCGATGGTGCGATTGATCGATGCGCTGCTGGCCGACGCGGTGCAGAATGGCGCCTCGGACATCCATTTCGAGCCGGAACAATCGTTCCTGCGCATCCGCTACCGCATCGACGGCATCCTGCGCCAGATCCGCAGCCTGCACAAATCGTACTGGCCGGCCATGGCCGTGCGCCTGAAGGTGATCTCGAACATGAATATCGCCGAAGCACGCGCGCCGCAGGACGGGCGCATCACGATCCGCTTTTCAGGCCGGCAGATCGATTTTCGCGCTTCGGCGCAACCGACCACGCATGGCGAAAACTTCGTGCTGCGCGTGCTGGACCGGCAAAAAGGCATTGTCCCGCTCGACTCGCTGGGGCTGGCCGAGCGCGAGCTGAACTTGCTGAAACTGATGATCGCGCGCCCCGACGGCGTGATCCTGGTGACGGGCCCGACCGGCAGCGGCAAGACCACCACCTTGTATTCCATCATCAACCATATCAATACGGAAAGCGTCAACATCATGACGCTGGAAGACCCGGTCGAGTATCCGATGAACATGATACGGCAGACCTCGGTCAACGAATCGGTGAAGCTGGGCTTTGCCGACGGCATCCGCTCGATGATGCGGCAGGACCCCGACATCATCCTGGTGGGCGAGATCCGCGACCGCGAAACGGCCGAGATGGCGTTTGCGGCCGCCATGACGGGCCACCAAGTGTATTCCACCCTGCACACCAATTCCGCCATCGGTTCGCTGCCGCGCCTGCTCGATATCGGCATCCTGCCCGACATTATGGCCGGCAATATCATCGGCATCATCGCCCAGCGCCTGGTACGCAAACTGTGTCCGCATTGCAAGGAAACCGTGGTCGCCGACGAGGTCGAGCGGCGCTTGCTGGGCCTGCAGCCGGAAGACCCGCCGGCCAGCATCTGCCACTCCGTGGGATGCGAACGCTGCGCCCACCAGGGCTACAAGGGCCGCCTGGCGATCATGGAATTGCTGAAAATGACGCCCGAACTGGACGAACTGACGTCGCGCCGCGCCAGCTTGCGCGAGCTGAAAAGCACGGCGCGCGCGGGCGGTTTTCACTCGCTGGTCGACGATGGCCTGCGCCGCGTGCGCGACGGCACCACCACCCTGGAAGAAGTGGCGCGCGTGGTCGACCTGACGGACAGGCTGTCCTGATGGCGCAATATGTCTACCGCGCCATGGATGCCGCCGGCGAGCTCATTCCCGGCAGCATGGAAGCGGCCAATGTGCCCGACCTGGAGGCGCGCCTGCACCGCATGCAACTGGACCTGATCGACTGCAAGCTGACGGGCCAGCATCTGGTGCTGTTTGGCAAGCGCGTGATCCAGCGGCGCGACCTGATCAACTTCTGTTTCCATATGGAGCAGCTGACGGGCGCGGGCGTGCCCATCCTCGACGGCCTGAATGATTTGCGGGAAAGCACAGACCATCCGCGCCTGCGCGAAGTGGTGACCGATTTGATCGAAAGCATCGAAGGCGGCCTGCCGCTCTCCGGCGCGCTGGCCCAGCATGATGATATTTTTGACGCCACATTTACCAGCCTGATCCTTGCTGGCGAGCAGAGCGGCAAGATCGCCGAGGTCTTCAAGAACCTGTCGGAAAGCCTGAAGTGGCAGGATGAACTCGCTTCGCAGACGCGCAAGATCGTCATGTATCCGGTGGTGGTCGCCATCGTGGTGGCCGCCGTGACGTTTTTCCTGATGATCTACCTGGTGCCGCAACTGACGGCGTTTATCCGCAATATGGGTGGCGAGTTGCCGCTGCATACGCGCGCGCTGATTGTCGTGTCGAATATCTTTATCGATTACTGGGCCGTGCTGCTGGCCCTGCCCGTGCTGGTTTTTTTCGGCCTGCGCGCCTGGCTCAAGCGCAGCGAAACGGCGCGTTATCTGTTCGACGGCCTCAAATTACGGCTGTGGCTGGTCGGCCCGGTGCTGCACAAGATCATTCTGGCCCGTTTCGCCACCTTTTTTGCGCTGATGTACGCCTCGGGCATCACCATCCTCGAATGCATCCGCTTGTCGGAAGGCATCGCCGGCAACCGCGTGGTGGCGGCAGGCCTGCGCCGCGCCGCCCAGCTGATCGCCGAAGGCCACGGCGTGACCAGCGCTTTCCAGCACACGGGCATCTTCCCGCCGCTGGTGATCCGCATGCTGAAGGTGGGCGAAGCGACCGGCTCGCTCGACACGGCCTTGCGCAACGTCAGCTATTTCTATAATCGCGAAGTAAAGGAATTGATCGAGAAAGTGCAAGCCATGATAGAGCCGGCCATGACGGTGATCCTGGGCCTGTTGCTGGGCTGGATCATGCTGTCGGTGCTGGGGCCGATTTACGACACGATCAGCACTATCAAAACCTGAGGCCGCCTTGTTCCGCAAACAACTGTTTTATATCACCAGCGACCATCTGTGCGCCTACGACTGGCGCCACGGCGAGCTGGGCGCGGGCCAGGCATTTGAAGCGAGCGCGGCAGGGCTGGAGGCGTTTGCCGCCTGGCTGGAAGACCCGCTTGAACAGCGCCTGGACGTGCCCGCCTATCTGCTGGTCGACCTGATCGAGGAAGACTTCCAGCGCCAGCTGCTGCCCCATGTGCGCGGCAAGGCCGGCCGCGCCCTGCTGGCGCGCCGGCTAAGCCAGCTGTACCGCGACACGCCGTACCGGGGCAGCACCGTGCTGGGCCGCGACAGCGCCGGCCGCCAGGATGACCAGATGCTTTTCTTTGCATTGACCAATCCTTCCCTGCTGCAAACGTGGACGGCGCTGCTGGAACAGTTGCAGGTGCCGGTGGCGGGCCTGTATTCGGCCAGCCTGCTCAGTATCGCGCTGGTGAAACAGCTGGCGCTCGCGCATGGCCATTTGCTGCTGGTGACGCAACAGTCGGGTGGCTTGCGGCAAAGCTATTATGAAGGCGGCCAGCTGCGCTTTTCGCGCCAGACCGCGGCCATCGCGCTCGACGGCGTGGCCGTCAATATTGCGCTGGAGACGGAAAAAACCCGGCAGTTTCTCACCAGCACGCGCATGCTGGAGCGCGGCGACGTGCTCAACACCGTGATCCTGGCGCCGCAGGCGCAGATCGCCAAGCTGGAATTGCTGTGCGATAACGGCGTGGAAGTGGCGTATCACTTTATCGACATGCAGTTCGCCAGCGAGCGCGTGGGCCTGCCGCATACGCCACAGCTGGCCGACCAATTGCTGCTGACCCTGCTGGCGAAACATCCACCCGCCAGCCATTATCCGCCCGGCCCGCTTGCCCGCTACTACCACTACCAGCGCGCGCGCAAGGCCCTGTATGGCTCCAGCCTGCTGATCGGCGCCTCGGCCCTGCTATGGTGCGCCGCCATGCTGCTGGGCGGGCTGGACGACGAAGCCGGCATGGCGCAATTGCGGCAGGAAACCGCATCCTACCAGCAGCGCTACCGTAACGTGATGGCCAGCCTGCCGCCGGCGCCGGCGAAAACCCAGAACATGAAGGCCGCCGTGACCCTGGAACACATGATCGCCAGCCAGGCGCCCGAGCCGGGCCGCTTGCTGGCCATGCTGAGCGCCGCGCTCGACCAGGCGCCGCAAGTCAGGCTGGCCCAGCTGCACTGGAACGCGGGTCCGCCACCGGCCCGCGGCAGCGGCTCGCAGCCGCCACCGCAAAACCAGGCCGGCCAGGGCAAGGGGCCGGTGCCCACCAGCGTTGACGCCGGCATCCCGGCCGCGCCGCCGCAGGCGCTGCGCCTGGAGGCCGATGTCGATATGCCGGGCAATGATTACCGTGGCGCCTTGGCCGCCATCACGGCGTTTGCGCAAGCGCTGGCGCGCCATCCGCGCCTGGTGGTGGCGATCGAGGAAGCGCCGCTGGACCTGCGCCCCAGCGCGACCCTTTCCGGCAAGAGCGAGTCGCCGGCGCAAGACGCCCAGGCCCGCTTCACCGTGCTGCTGGTGTGGCAGCCATGAGCGCCTCCATGAAGCCGCCATTTACGCCGGGCATGAAAAAGCCCGCCGCCACCACGCGCCCCTTGCCGCCGTGGCTGGGCGAACTGCATCTGGTACGGCGCGCCCTGCTGTGCTGCGTGGCCACCGTGGTGCTCAGCCTGCTCGCCTTGCACCTGGCCAGCGATTACCGCGACCGGCAAGCCTTGCGGCTGGACCTGGCGCAAAAAGAACGCCGGGCCGCCGCCGCCCGCTTCAACCAGGTGGAAACGGAAAAACTGGAAATCCGCGCCTTTGCACCGCGCTTCCAGGCGCTGCGGCAACGCGGCCTGATCGGCGAGGAAAACCGCCTGGCCTGGATCGATGCGATAAGGCTGAGCCAGCAGCGCCGCCATCTGCTGCCGCTCAGCTATGAGATCAGCGCCCAGCAGGTGCTCAAGGTACCCTCGCCCCTGACCATGGGCCAGTACCAGTTGCGTGGCAGTAAAATGCAGCTCCACATGGATTTGCTGCACGAAATGGATTTGCTGAACTTTTTTGACGACTTGCGCCAGTCCGGCTATTTTGCCGTGCAGGACTGTGCGCTCAAGCGCGGCGGCGCCGCCAGCGCCGGCCAGACCGCCAGCCTGAGCGCCGATTGCAGCCTGCTGTGGCTGACCCTTGGTGACCGCCCGCTCGCCGTGCCGGGGCTGCCATGAAGCGTACCTTGCTCATCGCCTGCTGCGCCGCGACGGCCCTTGCCCAGGCCCAGCCGCCCCAGCTGGGGCGACTGTTTTCCTCGCCCGAAGAAAGGGCCCAGCTCGACGCCAGCCGCAGCGGCACGCCGCCGGCCGGGACGGCACAGGCGCCGCCATCGCCGCCTCCGCCCCCACCACCCGGCCCGCCGATGGAACTCAATGGCCTGGTCCAGCGCAGCAGCGGCCGTTCGACTGTCTGGCTGAACCAGACGCCGCAGCAGGAGCCGTACAACCAGGTCTCTGGCGCCAGCCAATTGACCTTGCGCCTGAGCAATGGCCAGGTGGTGGTGCTGAAACCGGGCCAGCAATATGATGCGGCCAGCGGCACCGTGATGGAAGTGCGGCCATGATGCACAGGAACACTCTCAAAACGCAAGGCGGCGCGGCCCTGCTGTTGCTGGTGGCCGTGCTGGGGCTGGGTGCGGCGTCGCTGTTGATGCACGCCTTCAGCCGCAATGGCGCGGAAAGCCAGCGCCAGCAGCGCACGCTGGCCATCCTGGCGCAGGCGCGCGACGCCTTGACCGGCTTTGCCGCCACCAATGGCCGCCTGCCGCGCCCGGCCACTTCCGCCACCGATGGCCGCGAGCGGCCGGCCGAGTGCGCCAGCGACGCCGACTGCAGCGGCTTCTTGCCGTGGGTGGCGCTGGGCGTGCCGGGCCTCGATGCCTGGGGCAAGGTAGTGCGCTACAGCGTGACGCCGGAAATGTCGCGCGCGCCCATCGCCTCGGTCTCCGCCGTGGCCAACCGGGTGGTTCTGCGGCGCAAGGCGGACGGTGGCCTGGCGTATGTGGCAGGCCAGGAACAATGCGATGTCAGCGCGCAATGCCTGCCCGCCATCGTCTTTTCACAAGGAAAAGAGGGGTACGGCACGGCCGCCAGTGGCACCAGGCTGGCCCCCACCTTGCGCGGCAATGTCGACGAGGCGGTCAATGAGCTTGCCAGCACCTCGTTTGTCACGGGAAACAGCGTCGATGACCTGCTGGCATGGATCACCTTGCCGGCCCTGTACCAGCGCATGCGCGCGGCGCGGACCCTGCCATGAAGCATCTCGCCTCGCCACGCCGGCAAGCCGGCTTCAGCCTGATCGAAATCGCCATCGTGCTGGTGATTGTCGGCCTGATGATAGGCGGCCTCGTCACGCCGCTCACGGTGCAATTCGAACAGCGCAAGGTGGCCGAGACACAAAAGGCGCTCGATGAAGCAAAAGAGGCGCTGACCGGTTTCGCCTTGCTGCACGGCTACCTGCCCTGCCCGGCGGTATCGAGCATGAACGGCCTGGAAGACCGGCGAGGCGCGCGCTGCAATGGCGAAAAGCGGACCGGCATCCTGCCGTGGGCCACCCTGGGCTTGCGCAAGAGCGACAGCTGGAACAATCTGTTCCGCTACAGCGTGACGCCGGCCTTCAGCGACAGCGAGCAATTGTTTGCCCTCAACACGCCGCGCGATATCAGCATCGTCACGCGCACTAGCGGCGCGCTGGTGCAAGCCACCGCCCTGAATGATATTCCCGCGATGATCATGTCACATGGCAAGAACGGCCTTGGCGCCATCAGCGAACAGGGCCAGCGCCAGGCTGGCGCGCAGGGCAATAATGTCGACGAGCGCAGCAATGCGGTGAGCAGCAATATCTATATCAGCCGTGCCGCCAGCGAAGGCCAGCAGGCCGGCGGCAGCTATGACGACATCGTCGCGTGGATCTCGCCCAATATCCTGTTCAACCGCATGGTGGCCGCGCAAAGGTTGCCGCGCTGATGTGGCGCCCCGGCCTGCTTATCGCGCGCTACACGCTGGTGGAAGCCTTGCGCAGCCGCCTGCCCTGGCTGTTCGTGCTGGCCGCCGCCGCCGCGCTGGCGCTGGCCGGTTTCCTGCAGCAGCTGGCGCTGACGGAAAGCGGCGCCACGCAGGCGGCCATCGTGTCGGCCCTGCTGCGCCCGGTGGCCGTGTTCCTGCTGGTCAGTTTTGTCGTCTTCAGCCTGGCGCGCGAAGCGGCCGACAAGGGCCAGGAACTGTTGCTGGCGCTGCCCATGCCGCGCGCCGTGTATGTGCTGGGCAAGCTGGCCGGCTTTGGCGCGCTGGCCCTGCTGCCTGCGCTGCTGTTCGGCCTGCTGACGTGCATATGGGCGGCGCCCGCGCAAAGCGCGCTGTGGGCGATTTCCCTGCTCGGTGAACTGTGGATCATGGCCGCCTTCAGCCTGCTGTGTGCGCTGGGCTTGCCGCATGCGCTGCCGGCCCTGGCCGCCAGCGGCGGCTTCTATGTGCTGGCGCGCAGCGTGGGCAGCCTGCAATTGCTGGCGCATGGCAGCACCGGCGCGCACGATGGCAGCCGGCAAGCCATCGCGTATGCCATCGATACGCTGGCCCTGCTGCTGCCCAATCTCGATCATTTCACGCGCAGCGGATGGCTGCTGTACGCCACCGGCGACTGGCAGGCGCTGGGCCTGGTGGCCGCGCAGACGGCGATCCATGTCGGCCTGCTGGCCGCCTGCGCCTTGTGCGACTTTTACCGCAAGAGTTTCTGATGGAGCAAAGACCGCTGTCATCCGTGCCGCGATCACTGTGGCTGGCCCTGGTCCTCGCCCTGCTGCTGCAACTGGGCTGGCAACTGGCGCAGCGGACCGCGCCGCCGCAGGCGCGATTATTGCCGCCGCCCCCCTCCGCCGCCATGGCGCGGCTGGCCAGCCTGGGCGAACCGCTGGCGATGTCGAAAGCCATGCTGCTGTATCTGCAATCGTTCGAAGACCAGGATGGCGTCAGCCTGCCCTGGCGCGCGCTTGACTACGACCATCTGGCGCTCTGGCTGGACACGGCGCAAACGCTCGACCCGCGCAGCCGCTACGCGCTGGTGGCCGCCAGCGAAATCTATGCGGGCGTGGCCGACCCTGTACGCGCGCGCCGCATGCTGGCCTTTGTCAGCGCCAGCTTTGCGCTGGACCCGGCGCGCCGCTGGCCAGCCATGGCGCAAGCCGCCCTGGTCGCCAAACACCAGCTGCACGACCTGCCGCTGGCCTTGAGCCTGGCGCGCCAGCTGCGCCTGCAAGCCACCGGCAAGGAGGTGCCGGCCTGGGTGCGGCAGATGGAAGCCTTTATCCTGGAAGACATGGACCAGTTCGACAGCGCGCAAATCGTCCTGGGCGGCCTGATCGCCAGCGGGCAGATCACCGATCCGCACGAGCTGGCTTTCATGGCGCGCAAACTCGACGAGATTGCGGCAAAAAAGAAACATGCGATTCCCGGCAACACGCATTTACAGTAAACTTCACCACCAGCCGCCCGACACACCACCGGGTGGCGCAACGACAAGGAACACCCTCATGCCATCACGCCGCCAGCAAGGCTTCACGCTCGTAGAAATCGCCATCGTCCTGGTCATCATCGGCCTGCTGCTGGGCGGCGTCCTGAAAGGCCAGGGCCTGATCGACAGCGCCAAGGTGAAAAACATCATCCAGCAATCGAACTCGCTGACGGCCGCCGTCAACGCCTACCAGGACAAATTCCGCGCCCTGCCCGGCGACGACCTGCAAGGCACCCTGCACGTACCGAACTCGGCCGGCAACGGCAATGGCGACGGCCAGATCGGCGACGGCCAGCCGCGTGAATTCACCCTCGCCCCACAGCATCTGGCGCTCGGTGGTTTTATCACGGGTTCATTCAACGGCACCAGCCAGTTCATGACCAGCGCCCAGGGCGGCGCCGTCTACCTGTACAACGACGAAGTGGCCGGCCGCGCCGGCAACGGCATCCGCTTCGACAACCTGCCCGAAGGCTATGCCGAACAGATCGACAGCAAGCTCGACGATGGCATCGCCACCACGGGTTCCGTGCGGGCAACCCAACCGTACGGCAATACGGGGGCGATTATCCCGCGTACGGCGGTGTTCTTCTGAAACGGGGCGCTGTCCCGGTTTCTTGCGGCATTAAGCTGAACTCGCGATTGCGTTCAATCCTGCTTCCACCTCGGACAGCAATGGAGACAGTTGCCGGGGCACGGCAGTATCGACATATGCCTGGGCGACTTCAGCCGGATCAACCATCAGATTCTGATTACTGAATCCAGCAAATTTCCCGACGACATAACGGCCAAAAAAACGCGACCCGGGGATATCGTTAACATACCAGCAGCCACCATGCTTCTGGGCGAAATATTCGCCAATAAAGTACATCATGCGTGTCAACAGCCAGGACCTGTCCTCCTCGGCAACCGTCATTTCTCGCAGCGCAAGTTCCAAATAAGGAAGGTATTGGTCAGCCTGGGTCAGTACGGTGTGAGCGGGCTTGATGCCAATCCCATCAATAAACTCCACCAGCGCAGGCAAGAGTTCCTGATAGAACTGCCCGAAATCCGCTTTTCTACTTTCAATCAAAGCATCTTCTTGAAATGACATGAGTAAATCCTTGACGGCAAACTTGAATCGATTGACTTGACAGCATTACCGCCGGTTCATCAAGGAGGTAATGAAATTCGGATCACGCATAGCAGCGCATCAAAAACTCCGCCACGCAGACTGGCTTGGCATCCCCCTCCCGCTCCATGGTCACCGCCCAGTTCACCTGGGCACCTTCGGCCAATTCCTCCACAGACAGAATATCGAGCCGTGCCCGCAAGCGGCTGCCGACCGGCACCGGCGCGGGAAAGCGCACCTTGTTCAGGCCGTAGTTGATCGCCATGCGGATGCCGGCCATATGCAAGGCGTTTTGCAGCATGGCCGGCAGCAGTGACAAGGTCAAAAAGCCGTGCGCCACGGTGCAGCCGTAGGGCGACTCCTTCGCACAGCGCTCGGTATCGACGTGGATCCACTGATGGTCGTCGGTGGCGTCGGCAAAGGTGTCGATGCGCTGCTGGGTGATGGTGATCCATTCGGAAATGGCCACATGCTGGCCAGCCAGCGCCCGGAAGCCGGCGATGCCGTCGATATCACGCATCGGGCAACTCCCCGGCGGGACGGCGGCCGAACATGCCCATGCCTTCGACGGTGGTCACCACTTCGCCATGCTGGTTGCTGACGCACCAGACGGAAATGACGATGCCGCGGTCGGGCTTGGAGGTCGAGGGGCGCACTTCCTTGACCTGGTAAGTGAGGTTCAGGGTGTCGCCGGCGCGCACGGGTTTGAGCCAGCGGATGCTGTCCAGGCCAGGCGAACCCATGCTGGACGAGTGTTTCAGCAGATTGTCGACCACCAGGCGCATCATCATGCTGCAGGTATGCCAGCCGCTGGCGATCACGCCCTTGAAGATGGTCTGTGCGGCCGGTTCATGGTCGATATGAAACGGTTGCGGGTCGAAATCCGTGGCGAAGGCGATAATTTCGTCTTCCGTCACATGGCGCTGGCCCAGGTCGATTTCCAGGCCGGCCGTGAAGTCTTCGAAGTACCAGTGTTTTGGGGTAGTCACAGTCATGCATGCTCCGATGGCAGGAAGCCCGGCTGGGCGATAAAGCGCTCGACATGATGCTCGGCGTCGCCGAGGGTCAAGCCGATCATGGTCAGGCGCTTGAAGTGGTGGGCGGCAGGCACTTCGTCGGTCACGCCCATGCCGCCATGCAACTGAACGGCTTGCTGGCCGACAAAGGTCGCCGCCTGCCCCACTCGGGCCTTGGCAGCCGAAACGATGCGGCGCCGTTCCACGGGCTCTGTGGTATCGACCCTGGCGGCCGCCAGCATGGCCATCGACCGCGCTTGCTCCAGGTGGATGAACATGTCGGCCATGCGGTGCTGCAGGGCCTGGAACTTGCCGATCGGCGCGCCGAACTGCTGGCGCGTTTTCAGGTACTCCAGGGTGGCCGCGAAGATGGCGTCCATGGCGCCCACCGCTTCCGCGCACAACAGCGTCGCGCCATAGTCGGTGGCCGCGTCGAGCGGCTCCCAGCCCTTGCCAGCGTCGCCGATCAGCGCATCGCTGCCCAGCACCACTTGCACCAGGGTCACGCTGGCGGCACGCTGGCCGTCGATGGTGCGGTAGTCGCGCACGCTGACACCGGGCGCGTCACTTGGCACCAGGAACAGCGAAATGCCCTCGGTATCGCGCTGCTCGCCCGCGCTGCGTGCCGAGACGATCAGATAATTTGCCTGCGCGCCGTGGATCACCACGGTTTTCGTGCCGTCCAGTACAAAGCCGTCGCCGCCGCCGGTGGCCGTGGTGGCGATATCGTGCAAGTCGTGGCGCGACTGCGCTTCGCCGAGCGCGCAGGCAAGCTTGACGCCGCCTTGCGCTACCTGCTCCAGCACAGCCTCATGGCCGCCGGCCAGTTTCAGAAATTGCGCGCCGAACACGGTGGCAAAGTACGGCTCGACCACCAGCGCGCGGCCCAGTTCCTGCATCACCAGCAGCATGTCGACGGCCGTGCCGTCAAAGCCGCCCTGCCCGCCCGGCAGCGGCAAGGCCGTCATGCCCAATTCCGTCAATGTGGCCCAGGCGGCGTCCGAGGTGCCGCTGTCGGAATGAATGATCGCCTGGCGCGCGTCGAAGCGGTAATCCTTGTCGGCCCAGCGCCGCAGCGCATCGGCGAACTGCTGCTGTTCCTGGTTGAAAGTAAAGTCCATGTCGTCTCCTTTTGCCTTGTCTGCCTTACAGGCCCAGGATCATCTGCGTGATGATATTTTTTTGAATTTCGTTCGAGCCGCCATAGATCGACGTCTTGCGGTAATTGAAGTAATAGGCCGCCAGCGGCGCCGCCAGGTCATTGCCTGCCGCGCTGTGCTCCTGTTCACCATCGAGATAGGCGGGATCGAAGGGCAGCGCTTGCGGCCCCAGCGCCTCGACCATCAGTTCCGTCAGCTGCTGCTGGATTTCCGAGCCGCGCACCTTCAGCATCGAGGCCTGCGGGGCCGGTCCCTTGCCCTCTTCGCTGATCACGCGCAGCACCGTCATTTCCAGCGCCATCAGTTCGATTTCCATATCGGCCACCTTTGCCGCGAAGGCCGGGTCGCGCAGCAGCGGTTCGCCCTTTTTCAGTTGCTGCATCGCCAGTTGCTTCAGAAAGGCCAGTTCGCGCTTCGAACGGCCCACGGCGGCAATGCCGGTGCGCTCATGGCCCAGCAGATACTTGGCGTAGGTCCAGCCACGGTTTTCCTGGCCCACCAGGTTGCTCACCGGCACGCGCACATTGTCGAAAAACACTTCGTTGATCTCGTGGTCTTCGTCGAGCATGATAATGGGGCGCACGGTAATGCCGGGCGTTTTCATGTCGATCAGCAAGAAACTGATGCCTTCCTGCTTGCGCACGCCCGTATCCGTGCGCACCAGGCAGAAGATCATGTCGGCGTGCTGGCCCAGGGTGGTCCAGGTTTTTTGGCCGTTGACGATATAGTCGTCGCCATCGCGCACGGCCGTGGTTTTCAATGAGGCCAGGTCGGAGCCGGCGCCCGGCTCGGAATAGCCCTGGCACCACCAGTCGTCACAGTTGAGGATGCGTGGCAAATAATGGGCTTTTTGTGCTTCGGTGGCAAACGCCATGATGACGGGCGCCACCATGTTGATGCCGAACGGCAAAATCGGTGGCGTGGCGGCGCGCGCGCATTCGTCTTCCCAGATATGACGCTGCACGGACGTCCAGCCGGTGCCGCCATGTTCGACCGGCCAGGCCGGCGCGGCCCAGCCTTGCTGCGCGACGATCTTGTGCCAGCGCACATAGTCATCCTTGGTGAGCCGCAGGTGGCCGCGCACCTTGCGCTGCAGGTCCGCTGGCAAGTGGCTGTCGAGAAAGGCGCGCACCGTGTCGCGAAACGCCGTCTCGTCGCTTGAATAATTCAAATCCATGTCTGTCTCCTCCTTGTTATCAGTCGCATGGTGTGTGCGCGCAAGAGAGCTCAGCGCACAAAAAAGCACGACCGTTCTCAAGGATTGTACAACAGAATGTGCGCGGCGCCAGCGGTTTTCAGGCCGCCGGCGCGAGGAGCACTTAACCGTACAGATGCAGCAGGATCTGCACGGCGATGATCTTGACGATGGTCATGCTGGGAAAGATCATGGCATAGCCCAGGTTGGGCCGGTCGGACTTGGCCAGGCGGTTGGCAAACACCAGCACGGCCGGGTTGCCGGTGGCGCCGGCGGCGATGCCCAGCAACTCAGGAAACGGCAGGCGCAGGAAGAACTTGCCCAGCAACACCACGAGCGCCACCACCACCAGCACCGTGACGGCGCCCAGTGCCAGCATCGGCAAGCCGTCGGCGCCGGCCTGCTGCAGGAAGGGCAAGCCGGACGCCATGCCGACCGAGGCCAGGAAGATCGTCAGGCCATAGTTGCGCATGACCAGGTTGGCCGACAGCGGCAAGCGCCAGCTGACCTTGCCGACACGGCCCAGCCGTCCCAGGATCAGCGCCATCACCAGCGGCCCGCCCGCCAGGCCCAGGCTGAACGAGCCTATCCATGGCAAGGGTATCGGCACAAGGCCCAGCAGCACACCGAGCACCATGCCCATGCCCAGCGAGACATAGCTGAACTCGGCCGTGGCCGTGATCGAATTGCCGAACAGCTTGCGCACGTCCGCCGCATGGCTGGCCGGCGCGATGACCGTTACCCGGTCGCCAAATTCCAGCGTCAAAAAGGGCTGCGGCAATATCATGGCGTCGCCACGGCGGATAAACGCGAGCCTGGCGGGAAAATCCTTGAACAGGTTCAATTCACCGAGCGGCACGCCGACGATTTCGGCGTCCGAAACGAACACTTCGATGCCGTCGTAGTCGCGCCTGTCCTTCATCAGCCGCCCCGGGTCCAGATGGCCGAGCGCGGCGCGCGCGGCGTCGACCCCAGCCACCGTGCCGGCCACCATCAGCGCGTCGCCGGCACCGATCACCAGGCCGGGATCTGGCAGGCTGTTCTGGTGGCCATGGCGCACGCCGATCACCTGCACGCCGGCCAGCGGGCCGTCGGCCAGCTCGGACAAGGTCGCGCCCGCCAGCGCATCGCGGTCGATGGCGATTTCAGAAACGACGATCGGCACCGGCGGCGGCGCCAGCACCGGTTTCAGTACGCGCCCTGCCAGGTACAGACCCAGCATGGGGCCAACCACGCCGAACGGGTACGCCACCGCATAGCCGACGGCCGCGTCGCGGTTGCCATGCGACGCTTCCAGCGCCGCCTGCAGCGCGGCGGTGCTGGTCATGGCGCCGGCAAACACGCCGCTGGCCATGCGGATGGAAATATCGATCCACTGCCCGCCCCAGATCGATACGGCCAGCCCGCCCATCACGGCGACGAAGGCGATCAGGTTATGTTTCTGCCCCGCACCACGCAAGCCCGCAAAAAACTGCGTGCCATACTGCACGCCGATCCCGTACAGGAACAACAGCAGGCCGATCGAGCCGACGATAGGCGGCGGCACCGAGCCCGGCGCAAACGCGCCCAGCGCCAGCCCCGCAAACAGCACGCCACCGACGCCCAGCGAAAAACCGAACACGCTGACACGCCCCAGCGCATAGCCCAGGCCGATCACCAGGAACAGCGCCAGGATAGGCGTCGATTCCAGCGTATGACGCAGCAATTCCATCATCTTGGCAGTTCCTCACGGTTAAAAGTTAGCAGTGTAGCACTCATGCAAGCCTGGCAATGCCAGCTTGGCAAGCGGCGAAAAAATGGCCAAAAAAAAGCCCGCTGCGGGAGCGGGCTGAATCTAATTCCTGTGAGGAGTTAGAGGAGACAGGTGAATGATGCCGCATCGCAGCACGCAATGCCAATGATCAGTTGTGATGATAGAAATATGAATTATCTATATCTGAACAGCAAGCTATATTGGGGGCAGGCAGAACGATAATCTGGACAATCAGGCCATGCCGTCACATCACGCCGGGCAAAAAAAACTAGGTCAGCACATTTAGCTCATCGCACAGTTTCTCCAGTCCCGCCAGATAGTGGGCGGGATCCTTG
>NZ_JAFCTQ010000027.1:0-77953 GCF_049896105.1 Janthinobacterium sp. PSPC3-1
TGTGAAGGATTTGCATACCCCCGATTTAACCAGCGATCTGCCTAGCTGAACAGGCTGGGGTTCGTGGAGCGCTTACGACCAACCTCGTCCCCGACTGACCACTGAAGTGACACCACCGACAGAGCCAGGGACCGGCTGCTTGCGCCCCAAAGCGGAAGTAGTAGCCCTCTACATTAGTTCTTCTTGTCCCCTAGGTTTAGAGCAACTCAGCTATGTATCCAGCGTCTTGGAGGTAGTGCAAGATCAAGCCATCGATTTGCTCATCCGGGAAGTTGCTCTCACCAGAAGTAGCCTGCCATTTGCGGATCGACATGGACGCAGCGGGGCTGATACGAGGAAATTCCTTCGCAAGGATATACCCCAACTTTCGTGCATTGATCGATGAGTCAGCTTGCTGCAACATCCGAAATAGTTTCGAAGCGGGTGTACCACAGATCAATCCCTGCATCATATTTGCGCTACTCCGTAGGCTTCGAGAATTAGTAGGTTGAACGTCGGCTTGTGGCCGAACCGGGCCGTTCACGCCAGCATAGCAGGTTGTCAATCTGAAAATCTAGCGCCTGCATTGGCGGGCTGAATCTGCCCCAAAGCCGCCGTACTGGGGATAAACGGTTGATATTGATGTTGCCATTTGAGTCTAGTTGCACAATTGCTGCTCGCACGGAATCCCATCGCGATCACCATCCATATTAGGAACTTTGCATCGCTCTTGCTGGAACAGCGCCTCAGCGCAAGATGTCATCTTCGAACACGAATTCTTTTCTGGTTCGCATTGGAATTCTGGATGCGACTTAAGCGCATCTCTAGCTGAAACAATCTTGTATACGCTTGCAGAGATTGTGCTGTTTGGACTTGAGAACCGAACATAGACGACATAACCAAACATAAGCAGAAGCGCCAAGCCGCCTACTAGAAATGAGAATGCGCCTGTAAAGCTTTGCTTGGATGGCGTACTGCCAATGAGATCAGCAGCTGCGGCTTGTAGTCGGCCTTTGTCGTCTCGCCGCATCTCATAAGTCACCAAGCTCCCCAAAATTGGCCGATCTCGACTCTTGCGAAATGCAGATATGTGCACGAACGTCCGAGAACTCGCCCCGCTTTGCACTATGAAACCAAAACCACGTTCATCGTTCCACTCGATGACTTTTCCGTGAAGTCGCATGTATTTATGAGTCCTAACTGTAGTGGCTCGCGTTGGAAAATGGGGCACCGTCCGCTCTTGGCCGAATGCCGTCGTTGCCCGGTTCCGCCCCAGAGCGGCACTTCAGCTTTGAGCTGAACAAGGAAGTTGTTTCGACGGTCAAATGCAAATAAACTATCGACGGGACTTTGACATTAAGGCGCCGGTAACAACTCCAATTGCGATCCCCGTACCAATGCCTAGAGCAAGGTTGCCGATCGCGACGCCAATTCCACATCCAATCGCAACTCCAAGACAAATTCCAACGCCTATGAATTTGCCATCTTTTTTGTCGGGTGAATCGCTCATAGAATCCTTTTATGAAGGGGCCGAAAGGCCGCTACTGGCCGAAAGCTGAAGTTGGTCGCAGCCATTGTAACTCAGCAAGAAGCGGCGGACTTCGCTACTTCACGCCCGGTAGTCGCAGTAATTTCCAAAACGTCGCATCTATTTCGGAAAGTCACAGCACAAATAAGCTAAACGCGTACAGCCCCGAACCCTTGACGGCTTTATGTCATGGCCACCGTCGTAGCCGTGACCAATGATCCTTTCTCTGGCGCAGCAGGTGTGGAGGTAGGTATTTTGGCGAGAAACGCGATCCTGCAAGCCCTGATATCGATAGTTTTTGCCCAGCCGGCAGCTGCAGCAAACACGGTTCGCCGCTAGCGCGGCGATTGTTTTCTAGCTCTTGGCCATCTGCGAGGCTTTGGTTTTTCCCATATGAATTACGCTTCAGCTGAAGCAGGTAAATCCGGCCCTATCTTAGCGCTACTCATTCAGGTAGATTTTTGCTATACGTATAATCACTTGCCAAAAAAGGAGATTTACATGTCACCGCTATCAATGTTCCAGTTTGCACTCATGCACGTCAAAGCCTTTCTATGCCCGCGCACGTTCGTCATCGGAATGAGCATTGCGGGTGCCGCTTGGATGTGGGGTCGCTCCCCGGTACCAGTTTGGGCATTGAAGTTCTTCAGTGGTTTCGGGGGATTGCTCGTTTTTTCGTTGTGTGTCGCAACGCTTCTTGCCTTGATAGCGTTGTTCAAGAAAGATCGTACCGGTTACCTTGCATACCGTATTTTTCAGCGAATTCTGTCCTGGCTCTTGCCGAAATTATTACGCTCAGTTTCGGTGTTTTTCGGCTTAGTTCCAGTGGCCGCTATTTGCTGGGTGGTTTCCGGCAGCGGCAAGGCACTCATGGCTGCATTGATGGCGATGGTGTTGGGAGCAACATTGGCATATTGCCGGATGGGATTAAAACAGATTGCTGCCGACCTGGCAAAACGAGCATGGCGCTACTGAATCATCGAAGCACGGAGCGAGAACGTGGACGGTTACACTTTAGTTGTTGATTTCGTAACTGAATCTCTATTTATGGCGTAAAAGCCAAGGCTGAGATTTCTGGTTAAAAATTAAGCGCGTTGTGTTGACGTTGTCCGCGATCCCTGGAAGACGTTTCCTAACGGTCCGAATAGGGACGCACATGCACACCGCGGTGGTTCGCTCGTTTCGTACCAGTCCGTTATCGAAGCGATGCTGGTAATCGGCACGGATTAACGTCGTACCCAAAACGCGAGCGTCCCGAACGGTGGCGTAACGTTTTCTGTGTCGTAGGAGTTTCAACCACGTGGATGAGGGCGCTATGGGTATTTAAGCTGTGAGCTCGGGGAGACAGGCACCTACCTGGCCATGGCGGTGCGAGAGAATACCTGGAATACTGGAAGAGCATAAAATTGTCATATTGCAACTAAAAGCGGCCAACTTGGATGCATGTCCCGATCACAGATTAGTGGTCAGGATGTTAATAACTACGAACGTTGGCTCTCTCTGAATCGCGGCCAGGGAAATGATTGCGGTACCTTCGGTAGGCTTCAGATAATCGAAACAGAAGAGTGCGTACCCGAGTTGTTCTGCCTCGTGTGAAATCCTTCTGCGTAAAGACCGCGAGATATGTGGGCGCCCGGCCAGCACTTCTAGTGTGCTCCTGGTGATCCGTGAGCAGATCGCGCCGGATCGTTGCATCGCGTCGGCGATCAGGGCTGCCACTTCGGACGCTTCGCGCTTGGTCGGAACTACGTGAATCTCAACCTTGGTATCCATGATTACCTCGCTATCTCAGTTGAAAACGCTGGCGCACGCCGATATCGTGAATGGCTGATGGAATTGAGGAAGAAAAGAAACTGGCCAATTGCGCGAACCCCTCGGCATGCGGCCCGAAATTGAAGGCCTTGAGGTCCTTCTGGGCGGCGACGTAGTCGTCGACGGTGCCGATATCGTCGATCAAGCCTAGTTCCTGTGCTTCCAAGCCGCTCCAGACCTCGCCACTGCCGTAATTTACGCCGGCGCGCAGCAGCTTGGCACGGCGCTGTTCAAGTTCTCGCAAGAAGGTATGACCGACATGGTCGACCAGATCCTGCGCCTTGGCTTGCGCATCCTGGCTCGGTGGCGTGAACGGATTGAGGAATGACTTGAGGTGGCCAGACGCAAACACCTGCTGCGAGATTTCCAGCCGATCCAGCGCGCGTGACAACTGCCATGGCGCGATGATGGCGCCGATCGAGCCAACCAGGCTGTATTTTCCGGCAATGATTTTATCTGCACGCAGTGCGATCATATAGGCGGCGGAGGCGCCAACGTTGCTGATCACCGCGACCACTGGTTTCGGGTGCTTTTTCTTGAAGGTTGCGACGGCGTTGCCGATACGTTCAGCCTCGACAGGAGCGCCGCCGGGGCTGTCGATTGCCAATACCACTTGGGCGACATTGTTTGCTTCAAAGGCGCGCTCAAGCACAGGTACAATTTTGTCGGCCGATGATGGCGATGCTGACGATATTTCACCATCGATGTGGACGATGCCGATCACCGGGCCGAAGGGCCCAGCTTTAAAACCCGAGACCTGCAGGAGGAAATAGATTCCGAAAAGCAGCGGCATAAGCAGTAGCGTCGACTTGAGTGCAATGTTGAGCCGGCGTGCAAATTTGCGATCCTGTTCAAGTGCCAGACGCTCATTCCGGAATCCAATGCGCTGTTCGCGCATTTCAGCCAGCAGCAGTAGAGCGAGACTGACTGGTTCCAGGTTTGACTGGTTTTTGCTGTCGTCGTTTTCCATGACATATTTTCTCGGGAAATGAATAAAGAAAGTTAGCGACAGTTGCCGCCCCAGCCTAAGACAACCATGGCCCAAGTGATCGACTCACCGCATTTCTTTTTTTCTTCATCTTGACGTGATGACTGAGTACTTCGGTTTGGTGCGCCCTCTTCGATCATCTTTTCCGTTGTCTTTGTCCGTTCTAGGTCAGCTAACGCGGCAGTTGCATTTTCAATTTTGGAAATCGAGCAACGAATCATAAACGCATGAGGGTATTCCTGAGTTCCTGCTGATTCACGCCGAACATCAGATATGCTACAAAGTTGGGCCGTGACTACTCTGAAATATTTTTCATCGAAATCTATGCCATCTTCGGAGTGGAGCACTAGAACCTGCCCATTTTTACACTCTTGGGTTGCAAATCGGAGTGCAAGGCGAGCATAAATTGCTCCTTCTTCGCGGGTGCGGGCCTCGACAAAAGTCTTCTGTGCTAGTCGGTAAGTTGTCATGGTAGATAAGTCACAAACTAAATCATCGGTGGGCTTGTTAGCCAAGGAAACTGCGTGGACTGAAGATGAGTTAGAAAAAGATATTATAATAAATAGAGTTATAAAAAATTTCATCATAAAAGCTCCTTTTTTTGTTGTGCTGAATATTAATTTTCCTCAGTTGTTATTTATTGACATAATTATTATTTATACTATAATTATACTGAATTAATATAATTGGGGGGGGTAAAGTGAAAACATATAAAAAATTGTTCTTCTGTGCGCTTTGCGGCATAATACTTGGAGGCGCCTTTGGCTTAGCTAAATCACCCAAATTAATTTTTGCATTTTCCATGATGGGTCTTTTGGTAATATTATTCCTGTATGGAATTGTTTTCTCAGTCATCTTTATTATCGATAAGATTGTTATAAAAAAAATTAATGGATTAAAAGAATTCACAAAGTGTAATGATATTATTGAATTATCTGAAATGACAGACTTGGGAAATCAAGCTTGTAGAATTGATGAAAGCGGAGAAATAAGTGTTGATCCCCAATGGCTTATGCGTGATTGATTTAAATCATCGATTTTTGATATAGTTTTTAAACTTTTCCATGACCTTGTTCGTGGATTGTATTATGGGTTCGGCTACAATGTCTGGGTCTTCTTTTACTTGTTCGTTTGCCTTGCTGAAAAGAGATTTTTTTGACGAAATATGACCAGATGGATTTTCGACAATACCTGTCTCATCTCTAGCATTTTGGCGTGCCTGCTCAATTTCTTTACCTGTTTTTTTCCATTTTTGGTCTAATTTTGACTGTAATTCTGAAGGTTGTCTCGGAATATCATCCACTAAAGATTCCTTTTTCGCTCCGTTGCGTGGTGGCTTCGCATTGACTATGGGATCCTCCGCGCCCTTGTGGAAACCTTTAGCCTGCTCTTTTTCAATATTTTGATGAGGTGATAAATCTTTTTTAATTTCTTCATAATTTGCTTTGGTCGCATCGAACGAATCAGGAAGATTATTGGCCGATGATGGTATTGTCGGTGTTTTAGAAATGCTTCCTATATACGAATCAATCATTATTCTGGCCGCCGCACTTGTTTGGTTGTTTAATAAGAGAGATTCAAATAATTGATTATTGTGAGGATCTTTCGCCAAGTCAAAATGAAATGACTCACCGCGTAAATATGCTGCGGAAAGACTGGCGGCATACTCGGTCTGTTCACGAAGTGTTGCCTCCGCCCGAGAAGATGTTGCAACCGTCCGCGTAATTCGTTCGGAATTTTCGGTAGCGCTCCTCTGATCTTCCGTCACTGTACTTAGCAAGCTGGTGTTATTTGTAACTGTATTTGCCCAGTCCTTGAATTTTGAAATATCTTCGCTGTTTAAATGATTTTTAATATCGGAAGTTCTCTTATCTATTTCTGCAGAATATTGCTTTGCGCCTTTGGCTGAGATGCCAATTTTTACACCAGGTATGATACCGATAGGTGGAGTTCCAAAACTGAGTGCGGCATCGCCACCAAATGCGACACTTGCCACCTGTTGCTCAGTAGCGCCTGTAGCTTTGGCTATCGAATTGGTAATTTGTCTCAACTCATTGGTGCGCATGCCAAAGCTATCGGTGCTCGCTCGGTTTGTACCATTTGACTTGGAGCTCGCGGCAGTAGTTCCGTTCGATTGCAGCAAGGCATGCGATAGCGCTGAAGCTTTTTCACTCGTCGCCGCGACAGTTTGGGACTTGGCCGCCGCAGTTAGTCGTGACGCCGTCGCCACATGATTTTCCGTCACTTTGCCTTCGATCGAGCGGGAGACTGGTCCTTCATTGGACAGCGCCTTCACCGCAGTCAGGCCGGAGGACAAATTGGTGGTATAGCTATTTCCTGACACATCATTTTGCCGGCCACTGAAAAATGGCGAGGAACGCGTTGGAGACAGTGTCATCTGATCCATGCCGACGTTACCCATGGAGATGTTCCCAGTTGACGCTGAGTTGGTGGAGCTGGTCACGTTACCCTGCAGGGTACGCATGCCATCGACCAACGCTGTACCAAAGTTTTCCATCCGCTTGACGGCGGCCCAGGCAATGAATGGAATGCTGATCGTCATATATCCCACCACCGCCTCACCCGAGATAGCGCTGGAGAAAATGGTCGATGAGGTGGCGAGAGACAGAGCGTTGACGCCATTGCCTACGCCGGCAGCGGCGGCCATGTCACGCATCGCGAAGATCATGGACGTGTAGTTAAGGATGGCATACAGCGGTGGCCACAGTTGGATCCAGATCAGGATCATGGCGTAGTTTTTGATGCCGGCCACAGTCTCCTTGCCATTGGCCAGCAACAATAACAAAATCATCAGCGGAAAAACCGCGTAGACGACCGCTTCGACGACGTTGCGGATTACCGGCAGTGCTTGTTCCGCAACCTTGCCGTTGTTAATCCATCCGGCGTTGGTTTGGGCTACCGCCTGCGCCCGGCCGACGGCCAGCAGCATGGTGGCCGGGTCATTGATTTTCTGTCCTGTCATCAAGCTGGTATCCCCGATCGCATTGATCAGCGCATTTTGTCTGATGATGTTGGCGGCGGTGGATGACGCATCAGCGATTCTTGCCTTAATGTAAGCCTGTTGAACCTGATCGGCGATCAGGGAAGCTGCCACGGGGCCCGGCAGCGTCGGATTCATACGCAAGGACAAGGTGCCCTGAACACGGGCTATCTCCATTGGCATTTTTGCCGACAGGCGGATGTAGGCTTGCGGGCAGGTCATTACTTCGGCAACACCGGCTGCATCCGTGATGTTGGTGAACCTGGCCGGATTTGGATCGCCCATGAGACTCCATACGTCGCCCGAGGTAGCGAAGGCGTCGGGCGACAGATGACCAGAGGCCAGGTCGTACATGGTGCAGTTGTGCAGAAAACTGATCAGGTCTGTTCGAAAATACGGGCTTTGGAACACCACTCTGGATGTTTCGCGCACCAACCGGCTGCCGAACATCAGGCCGTTTTGCTGGTAGGTCAGTTTGTCCGGCATGCCGGCTGGGCCTGGTATAACTTGCATCGCTGTCTCTTCCAGTTCCGTCAAGCTGTTGCCGATGGTACTGGTCAGCGACGCCAGGACGGCAAGGCCGAACGGCACGTTGTCGACGAAAACCTCGGCCGAGCCGCCGGTCTTGTCGACGATACCCACGGTTACCTTCGGTACCAGCAATACCGACATGACGAGCATGACCGACGCCAGCCATTTCCAGCCAATCAGCTTTTCCGGAGCAAAGGTGTAGGCGAGTGCGGACACGAAAAAGCCACACACCAGGACCATCCCAAGCGCGTTACGGTAGGTGTTCGCACCGACCATAGCGGCGACCGCGTTCATCAAGCCATACAAGCTATCCGAGTTCTGATACGCAAATATTTCCCACATGATCGGACTCCTCCAGCGGCATTCTCATCGCAAATACGCGGCCTGGCGGCCCAGCAGATCGAGTACCTGTTGGGGCATGTTGGCGCGCAACTGCCGCTCCAGTTGTTCCAGATGGTTCGACACGACCGTCACCGATCCGACTTTCTGATACACCAGCGCCTTCTCTCTGGAAAGGTGAACCAGCATGTCGCTGGAGCGTTGACGTATTTCTTTTGATCTTTCCTGCTGCTTCATATCTAGCGTGAAGTCTTTTTCAAGAGCATTCATGCCCAGACGCAAGTTCTTTTCCAGAAACACATACGCATAGTCAGCGGCGATGACGTCGCGATAGATGGCGATCAACTGTTCATTAGCGGTAGCGGAAGGAAACGAAGCGCCGATCGACAGCATGCGATACACCGGTTCGGTGGTCTGATTGACGAAGCCGACTTCGGCCGACATATTCGGGATCGGTATCCGGTTCTGGATCTTGTCGGCGATCGAACGCATCAGATTTTCCACTTTGACGGTAAAGGGCGTATGGACGTAGTCGCTGTCGATAGCAACCTCGTCACAGGTCGTATAGTTGTTGCAGCGAAGGATCGCCTGCTTGACGTTGCCAGCGCCGGCGTCGGACCGTCCGTACAGCAGCTGCGTGATCGAGGTAAATGTTGGCGCGATCGGATTGGGATCCCGCCCTTCGGCGTAGAAGATGACCGTACCGACCAGACTCATGATCATCTCGCGCTCCTTGTCGTCCAGGTTGTTGCCGGCCAGTTTTAACGACTCCCAGGTGAGGTTACCCACGAACGGGGCCTTGTTTTTCAACTCCGGATCAGTGGAGTTGCGCGCGGTGCCGAGAATCGACGCCTTGTCCGACTTGCAGCGTACGGCCGCCGCCGCATAATCGGATTCGAGGCCGAGTGTGACGGCGATGTCCTCGCAGGCCTTGCTGGAGCTAAACCCGGTTGCCTCGGCGGCCGAGGAGACCAGCGACTTGGCGGTGTTGCAGGAATTGATGTTGGCATTCGTCATCATCGATTCGATGTTCTTGGTCCACTTGGTGATGCCGCCCAACAGTGGCGAGACCGATTCGAGCGCGAGTTGGAACGCTACGCCGGGCAGCGCCGCCGTAATATTTTTCAGCATGTTCTTGAACTCGGCCGCCGAAATATACGAAAACGAGCCGCCGAACATGTCGATGCCACCGCAACCGGCCTTGGCGGTCGGATAGTTGATGGCCATTAACTGGTAGGTCTTGTTTGGCGCGCGCAGCATCATGCCACCACCGCTGAAGGTGTTGAACACCTGACCGCGAAAGGCCCCCGGCGCAGTGTAGTTGCCGATGGCTCCCAGGTCATTGAACATCTTGTCGACTTCGGCATTGAGGTCACCAGCGAACAGCGGCACGGGGGCCAGCGCGCAAGCGGCGAGTGACAGGGCGGAAATAGCGTGACGGACAGGCATGATGCGCTCCTTATTGGTGTGAGGCGGCAGTGGTCATCGGCGTGGCCGGCGGTGCGCCTGGCCGTGGCCGCAATGCATCCAGACGTTCAAGCAGTTGCCCCTCGGCCAGCACGCCGACGCCGACCGGCATGATCTTGCCGTTGACCGGCTGGGCCAGGAACAGCGCCGGTACTTGCTTCACCTTGAGCGTGGCGGCGATGCCGTTGTCGCCACGCGCCTGGGAAAACCCCGGTACCGTGCCGCCATCAAGACTGATCGGCACGACCTGGAGATGGTGCTTTTCAGAGAATGCGCGCAGTACCGGCCCGAACGCATGGCAATATGGACAATCACCGCGCATGAAGAACAGCAGGACATGGTCCTTTCCGAGCTCCGCTATTGCGCTGGCGCGCTGCTGCATCTGCACCTGCTCGAATACCTCCAGCGCCTGGGCATTGACCGGCCGGCCCTCGGTAGTCGGGTCGAGTTCCGGGCTGGCCCAGGCGACCTTTTGCGCCACGTCGGCAAAACGCGAGGCATGCTTCACCAGCTTGATCTCCAGTGCCATGTAGCGGCGCACGTTGTCTTCGGTCGGGTTCATGATGGCCACCGATTTGAGCTGTTCCAGCAGGCGCTGCAGGTCGCGCAGCGCCTGCACTTCCGGTGGGACCGCCGTTGACGGCGCCGGCCGGGCACGCGTTGCCGGTGGCATATCGGTCGGCCGCGGCACGGGTTCGTCTTTCGCAGGGTCATCATAGAAATGCCAGCCGCGGCGGGTGTCATCAAACGCGCCGGTCGCCGGCGCCGGCACGACGGTTTGCGGCGGCGCGGCACGAACCGCCGTGGCGAGCAGTGCCGCCACGATGCAAGCAACGATGGCCCTCATGGCAGCGGCCCTTCCAGGCGCAAGCTGGCCGGCGGCGCGCCATGGCGACAGTAATTGAGGCCCATATCGATCGTTTGTCTGGCCGCTGGCGCGGCGGGATCGATCCTGACGCCCTCCTGCCAGAAACGCACATTGAGCCGGCGGCAACCCTCCTGGGCGTAACGGGCAAGCGTGGTCACGTCGATATACAGCGGTGAGGTGGCCGTAAAGCGGCGTCCAATGGCATCGGCAATGTCACCCGCCAGCACGCCATAGGCGCGTCCGTCTGGCGCATCGATGGCCGCACGCAGCAAAACCTTGGGATCTTGTACCTGCGTGCGGACCGGGTCCGACCGGGTCGCCGCCGCAGCCAGCAGCGCCGCGCACAGGACGAACGTGGTGATAAAGCTGCGGCAGCGTGTCAGCATTTTCCTCTCCCCAGATAGCAGGTCGGTGCGCGCTGGGTGGCCGTGTTGCGGATCGCCGCCATATCGGGCAGCGTCGGCACGATCGAGGCGTAGAACTCGGTCAGATCCAATTTGGAAAAGTCGAGCTGCTGCAACTGGGCGACGGTGAAGCCGGCACAGGTGGGATTGCGCGGATTCCCCCAGCCCATGCCAAGCTGCGCGCGGCCCTGTTCGTTGATCATGCGTGCCAGGCGCGAATTGAAACAACATTTTCCAGTGGTGTGCTCAATGCACGAGACGCATTTTCCCAGCACGCGGATGCAGGAGCTGCACCAGGTGCCGATGGACTTGCACAGGCTAGCACCCTCCTTCATCGCCAGCTTTCCCTCGCCAGCGCTGCAGGACATCATGGAAATGGCGATGTACATCACCACCGCGATTGCCAACGTCCACGGATTGAAGGCGATTGCCAGGTTTTGCGTGGTGGCCAGCGTCACCGAGCCGGCCGGCAACGCGGTGCCGTTGACGGCGACCGTCACGCCAAAGCTGGTAAAGCTGCCGCTGAAGCCGCCACTTGTCAGCAAGGCCTGGGCGCCCTGCATCAGGAATTCGCGGTTGCCACTGTTCATCAAGACGTCATACACCAGGCGCGAGCCGGTGCCAAACAAGGACTGGTTGGTAAAGTTGGCGCCGGCAGCGTCCTGATAGCAGCAGTTTTTGAGCAGGCGGTCGCGGCAGGTATTGCCTTCGCCGTTGAAGACCTTCATGGTGTGGGGATCGAGATACACGCCGGCTTCGCGCGCCGCCTCCAGATAGGTCATCGTCTGGGCGAAATCGATATCGTTGGTGTAACTGGTGTCGAAGCATGCCGTACCCAAGCAAAAGGTCTTGGGGATGCAGGCGCCGCCAGCAGGGCAACCGGCACCGTAGGCGGCCAGTGCGCCATCGGTCGCGAACGGGTCACGCGCGATCGCCTGCGCCCGCGCCATCTCCGGATCGGTGGCGAACACGGGCGGGCGCGGTGTATTGGCTGATTGCAGCGCACCGGTCTGGGCCTGGCATAGCGGGTCAGCTGGCGTCATCGCACACGCGGCCAGGCGTGCATTTGCGTCGCCTTTCAGGTCGGGCCGACCGTACAGTGCCGCTTCCGGTGGTGCGGCGGTATATGCCGGTACATGCGCCGCGGCGCTGCCGGCGTTCACGCTGGCGCGCGCCGCCTGGTTGGCGGCCGTGGCGCCGGCCATGTCCGGTGTGTTCTGCTGGCTCTGGGCGTGTGCCTGCGGCGCCTGCGCGCTGACCAGAGCGCAGGCGGAGAGGAAGGCCATCAGGCGGCGCATGGCTATTTCCCCATCCGTGCCAGCAGCCGCGCGGCGGCGCCGGCAAAGCGCGGTGTGCGCGCCTGGAACGTGGTCAGCGCGTAGTCGAGCGAGACGTCGCCTGCGACGCGCGCGTAGGCTCCGGGCGCCACACAGCTACCGGTGCCGCATGGCTCGCTGGCGGTTCCGGCAGGAACCAGCACGAACGTCGGCGCCTGGCGCACCGCATAGCGATCAAAGGCCTGGGGATCGATCTGCAGCGCTACCCGGTGCGTGCCCATGATCTGCTGTGCGTGGGCCGCCGTCTTGACCAGCGAGCCCGCTTCCAGACCGCGCAGCAGCAGCGTGGCGCCCGCTGCCGCTGCCTGTTGTACCAAGGCTTTCAAGGCCGCGTCAGGCATGGCAAACGTCACGAAGACCAGCAGCTGGTCACCATCGGCTTGCAGCCCTCGACCAGGCCGGGCCCTGGCGGCCGCTTCAAATCCCTGCGCGATCTGTGCCAGATCGATGGTGGCGCCCGGGTGCGGCTGCGGCAAAGCGTCAACGCGCACCTGGGGCGTGACTACACCCGGCACCGTCGGAATATCGGGCGGCATGGGATTGGCCCTGATCGCCCGTGCAATATCCTGCTCGGTGATGACGGGCTGGAGCGCCTGGGCACGGGCGATATCGGCCTGCGTGACCTGCGGCACGGGTTGCGCGATGGCGCTGGTCGATAAAAGGACCGCCGCGATCCCGGCCGCGCCAGGCCGGGCAACACGCTGGCGGCACCGTTCTGCCAGCAGCCAATGTAAGTTAATAGCCAACACAGCAATTCCTCTTACGAAACAGCATGAACGCGAAGTCCTCGCCCTTGACCGGATACTCCTTGCCGGCGCCCCAGACAATGGTGGTGCGGCCGAACGGCTGGCAGCATTTGCCAGCGTCCTTGCGGGTTGCTGGAATGGGATACGTCAGTTGTGCCTTGTAGGCGGTCTTGTCCATCACCGGCAGGAAGTACGGTCCGCATAACCCGCGCTGACCGTGCATGCCCCAGGTGATCAGCTCCCGGTGCATCTTGGCCGTCAAGCGCTCCATCATCAACTCGGCTGTCCTGACGCCACCGACATGATCGGCCGCCCGGCCGCCGAGTGGATACAGGCCGCCCTGGCAGCCGGCGCACCAGAACAGCTCCCGGCGGCCGAAACCGGCCGTGGCCGCTACGCAATCGGCGGCGCAGGCGGCCACCGCCACGGGATTGGCGAACAGCACCGCGTCCGGATTGAGGATCAGGATCAGCTCGTCGTCGTCCCATATTGGATCGACTTCAGTCAGGTAGACGATATCGAAGGAACCTGCTTCCAGGCAGGGAAAGTCGGCCACGGCCTTGAGCCAGTAGATGGTGGGGTTGACATAGAAATGTGCCTGATAAAATCCATCTTGCGCACCGCTGGCATCGGTCACGCGGGCCGCCTCCGGTGCGGCGATCCCCGGATTGAGGTCAATGCCGCCGAGCGACACCAGGCAGAACGGCCGGCGCACTACCTCGACGTGCCGCACCGGCTCCCAGAAGCCGATCGACAGACCGATGCTGGGATTCACCTGGCAGGAACAGATAGGGCTCCCGGGGTTGGCAATGTCTTCCTGGCCGCCGAGGTTGCCCAGCGTCGCAGCACCGAGCGAAATCGGCAGAATACACGACCAGCAGATGTCGGTGATCGGATTAGGAAATGTGCCATGGCAGGTGGCGCTTTCTTCTGCCTGCGCACTGGCGGCGCCAGCGAAGAGCAGCAGGGTGAAAATCAGCTGTCTGACGGTCTTCATGGCGCGACGACCTCGTCAATGCGCAAGCGCAGACCGTCCTGCGACACCAACGCGGGTACATGCCGGATGCCGAAGCGCCGCACCAGCAGCCCTTGCTGGTCATAGTAGAGTCGGGTTTTCCAGCGCTGCATCAATGGCAGGTAGGCACCGCCGACCAGGACTGGCTTGATGCGCTGGCCGTGGCGGTCGATCAGCGCCTTTGCCAGTTTGACCTGGCGCGGCTCGCGCGCATCGAAAAACAGTAATTGCTTTGATAGCGTTGTAATCGACAGCGGATTGGTGCGGGTGCCGGCCGGGAACAGAATGCGGCCAGCGCTGTCAAGGATGTTCTGCTCAAGTACATAGGTGGGATCGAACCAGAACGAGCGTGGCGCTTCGGTGGGTGCCAGGCCGGCTACCGGCAGCGGGTTGGTGACGCTGCGTCGGCTGTTGGCGATCGCCTGCTCGCGCAACAGGGCCAGCTGGCCGCTTTCCTGCATGGCATGCAGGCGCCGGGTGATCAAGTCGAGAAAGTGCTGCTCGGCGATCGGATAGGTCGGGCCGATCACGCCCAAATCGTCTGACCGTGCCGTTGACGCCAACAAGCTGCTGGCGAGCAGCAGCGTGATGCATGGGCACCGGGCCACCCTGCCCGCCCGGCGCAGCCACGCTTTCACGCAGACGCCTTGCACGTTGGTGATGCGGGAGGCCGGCGCCGCATCTTCGCCCTTTGCTGCTGTCCGCAGCATCGATGGCCGGTGTCGCTTGCTGATCGCTACGATGACTATCACGCTCGCCTCCGCTGCTAAAACAGGGGAATCACCACACCCAAGATGGCACGCGCCGGCACCAGGCCATTAATGCGGTAGCGCGAATCAAAACTGTCCACTCCGGTACCCTGCACATAAAAATACGACGGTGGAATCACGATGTCGGCAATCGGGTCGAGCGGGATATGCTTGACGCTGGTATGCGTCTTGGCCAGGCCGACCTCCTCCCCGTTGACATAGACACGGCGGCCCAGCACGGTCACTTTGTCGCCGGCCACGCCGCGCACGATCTTGAAAAAGGGCTGGTGGTGCAGCCCTGGGAACACAGCCTGCGCCGGTCCTTCGAAGGCATAGATGACGAAGTCGCCGCGATGGATGCCTTGGGCACGGTAGTTGACGATGGCCATCGTATACGGCAGGCTGCCGCTGACATTGAACAGGATCGGCAGGCGCGGCGTTGCATCAAAAAAGACGCGGATATAGGCCAGCGTCCAGATCCCCAGCAAGACCAGGTACAGATACCAGCGCCGGCGCGCATGGCGAAAAAAGTCGCGCGTCACAGTTTCACCTTCCTTTTCAACACCGGCGTGAGATCGAGCAGTTCCTGATGGGCCCCTATCACGGCGGCCTTGTCGATGACCAGACACTGGCATTCATCCGGCAATTCGGCCAACGCGCTGGCAAAGCTGGCGGCGAAGCGCTGGGCTTCGGCGACGGCGTGGCGGCGCTGGTCGTCAGAACGGCTGTCTGCCATGGCGCGTACCAGCAGCGCCTCTTTGGCCTGGAACACCTGTGCGGCATCGACCACCCCGATCATCTGCAGCGGACGCACGATTTGCCGGTGGTATAGCGCAATGCCGGTCAACGCCACCAGGACCGAGACCACGAGGTGGAGGCAGAAGGCTTTCATTGCAGCCCCCGCTGCGCGAGCACCTGTGCAATGGCTTCGTCAATCGACAAGCCGCGCGCCCGCAGTTCGTCGATCGGCTGGTTGTCGGCCAGTTTGTTCGAGAACAGCAACTGCGTCGCCGGATCGATCACCAGGCGTACCACGCCTTCGCCCACTGGCGACGAGACGTACATTTCAGCAAAGGCACCGGCCTCGGTGCGCAGCGAATTGAGGAGCCGCTTCTTGGCGGCGTCCATCACCAGGCGTTTGTTGCTCTCCAGGATTTCGATCGATTCGGGCTTTTGCCGCAGCAGGAACACCCAGTCGGAGCAGTTGAATGCCGCTGTCATCTGCACAGAACCATAGTAGTCATCGGCGCCTTGGGTCGCGGTGCCGAGTGCGCCGCCGTACTTGCGCGCGCGGCGCGCCGCTTCCTCCACCACTGCAGCCTTGACCGGATCATCGGCGCCGATCTCGCCCAGCTGTTGTTTCAGTTCATTGATGATCAGGAGCTTCTTGCGGTCGCGCGACAGATACATTTCGCCGGTGATCTGATACATCAGCAAGATGTTGATTACCGCGTGCAGGTCGGGCTTACGCTTGAGTTCCTCGTTCTCGATCACCACGAAGTCATTGGAGAAATCGACATTATTCTTGCCTTCGAAAAAGCGCTCGTATTGGCCGCCTTTGGCATAGGGGTTGAGCATGATGGCCAGGTCCCGGATGCGGTCATCACCCTCAATGCCCAGTTCGACGATCCGTCCGGTCTTGAATTCATCGCGCATGGCGGTCATGGTCAGGTCGTTGCCGTACGCCTTCCAGAGCTTCAGCAGCACCGCCGACAGCGCCTTGTACTGCACTTCCTCCAGCCGCTGGCTCATCGAACACATCTTCGCCATGGCTGGCAGCAGCATGTCGATATCCTCATGGATGTCGTTGACTGCCGTAAATGGATTGAGGATGATTTTTGAGCTGGGACTAAATTCGACGTGGGTACCCTTGGCCTTGGTGCACAGCTTTTCGAACGAACGTCCCAGATCCAGCAAGCGCACCTGTGCGCCGCCCGAGCGGTAGGACCAGGCGATCTCATTGAGCGTCACCGATTTGCCGGAACCCGGCGCGCCCACCACCGCAAAGTTATAGTTGCCCAGGTCATTGTCATACAGGTCCAGCGTGACCAACTGGCCACGGCGGCCGGCAAAAATCAGGGTGGGGGTTTCGGTGCCACGCCACTCGCCAAGGAGCGGCGCCAGGTGGATGGCGTTGGCCAGTGACTTGCGCGTCACCCGTTTCATTTTTTTCATGTCGCTGTGGAAGGCCGGCGTCAATGTCATTGGCAGGCTGGCCAGCAGCGCCTGCCGGTGCATGTAGACGTCGGAATTGAGTTCAAAGCCGGCCGCGCGCCAGATGGCCTTCGCCGTCTCTCCGGCCGCCGTGGCGTCGCCCGGCGGAGAAAAAATCGCCAACTGGTGGTACATCGAGACCAGATTGCCGCCGATATCCATTGCGTTGGCCACCGCGCTCCAGTCTTCCTGCTTTTTGTGCACATCGGGCATGATCGCGGCCATCTTGCTGCTGGCGTTCTGCGTCGCCCGGATATTGTTGGCGGTGACCAGGGTGCGGGTCGCATTGGGATCGAGAATGTGCACGCCCATGGTCAGCAGGAACGGTGCTCGGTACTGTAGCGCCGGCTGCATCACATGACCGATCAGGCTGCCCATCTGCCACAGTGGAAAGCGTTCCGGGAACGACTTGATGGAGAAGAAGCGCGCCTCGACGTCCTGCGGATGCCCTGGCTTGGAAAAGCGGATGCCCTCGTCGATCGGTTGCTGGACCGTATCGAAATCGACGATCTGGTCGCGCAATTCTCGGCCATCGTCGTAATTGATCCATGTGGACTTTCCTTCGACCAGGCGGTGCGGATTGGCGAATTGCGCGCACCAGTTGATCAGGTCTGCCGCGCCGCAGACTTTGCTCGGCAGCGACGCGGCGTGCAGGGTGCTGGCCATTGACTCGCGCAGCCCGATCACGGCCTCGCGCCGACCGAGGTCATCAGCGCGACCTTCCACCGTGACGCTCATCATCAGGCGGAAATCGCGCAGGGTGAAATGGAAGCCCTTGGTGAGGGAACGCTGGCTGCCCGCCAGCAGATGACCGACGCGCTTGCGCGCCAGCTGGCGGAACAGGTTGCTGTTCCTGGCGGGTCGCCCCCACTCCTTGGAGTTCTGGTACTGGTCCACGTCTTCCATGCGCATGTTGGCGTACTGCAGCAGCGGAGCCTCGATGTCGGGCGAGGCGAACAGATGAAATTGGACACCGGTATTGGCTGGACAGTTGGTGTACAGGCTTTGCAGCACTTCCACCATCCGCTCATCAGCGCCCGATTGCGGCATCAGTTCCAGCATGAAACCAAGCCGTTGCTGGCGGTTGATGAAGAGTTGCCCGTCACCGGTGTAGGCGCCATACGGCAGCCAACTGGAAAACTGGCCTGGTGCAGCCTCGGCATCGCGCTCCAGGCCGAACCGCGCCCATAATCCGGCAGCGGTATCGTTGCCTGTCCCTGCTGGTTGAAAGAAGCCGAACATGGAAAACCTCCCTGTCAATGGATGGATCAGTCCTTGCGCGGGCGTTCATGCCGGCGGTGCTGGCAACACGTCGGCCCCCTCACCGCCTGCCGCCGGTATCTCGGGGGCGGGGTTGGCAAGTGGCGCAGCCGGCGCTGCATCAGTTGGTGCGGGCATGGTCGAAGGCATATGAATAGCCGGGGCGATGGCCGGCGCCGCCGTCGGCGATACCGGCGGCTTCAACGGCGCATACGCGTCGCGAATCTGGCGCTGCGCATGGGCGAGTTGCCAGCGGCCCGGCTCAGCTTGCACATACACATAAGATTGATCGACCAGGTCGTGCTCACTGTCCTCCCATGGCTTGATCCATAAGCGCAGGACGCGTGCCTGGGAACGCAGCGCGGCCGGCTCGAAGACCGGCGATGGCCGGGTGGTGAGGGTTGCCGATGTCGTTTTCTGCATGGCCGGTGCGCCGGGCGGCGTCGCAGACTGAGGAGACTTCGTCGGTACGGCCGTCGCGCTGCTGTTGCTGCTGCGTGGCTGGAACGAGTTGTAGTAGTTGCCCGACACCGAATTGCATTGCACGCCTTCTGGCGCTGCACACGCGTACTGCGCCTTGCCCCCCAGTCCCGACAGGTCGCTGCAGCCGGCCAGCAGGGTAAGGTAGGTGAGCGCCATCGGAATCGCATGGGAAGTTCGTGGAAACATAGCGGCTACTCCTGTGTGGTGCCGGCGCGCGAGCCGGCGACGGTGGATGAACTGAGCCGTGCTTCGATCTCGTGTGCATCGAGGACGCCGGTTTCGCGCACGCCATTGCTGAAGATGAGCGTCGGCGTGCCCTGCACGCCAAGCCGGGCCGCCAGCGCCAGGTTGCGGTCGATCGGGTGTGCGCAATGCGGCAGCGGCGCCGCCGGCGCCGTTGCGCTCCGCAATGCGCTTTGCCAGGCAGCTACCCGGTCCGATGCGCACCAGATATGAATTGGTAGCTCTCGGCCCTGAAACGGCACCAGGAAGTTATAAATTCGTACATCAGGTATCGTGGCCAGCGCCAGTTCAAGCTGTCGGCAATAGATGCATTGCGGATCGGTAAACAGGTACAGCGTCCGTGCGCCGCTACCGTGCGTGGTGGCAATGGCGTCGGCTAAGGGCAGTTGTGCGGGATCAATACGTTCGGTGGCCGGCGGCGCGGCCTGTGTATTGGCTGCCCCGCGTTGCTGCAGTCCCGGCGCTGTCAGGTCGCGCATGGTCTGCACATCCACCAGGCGCCCGAAAATCATGTAACGCGGATGGGTGTCTGTCACAAAGCCGACATTGCTACCCATCCACACCTCAAACAAATGCGGGATCGGCGTGGCGACAACGGAGTCAAACGTCGTGGCGGGGTATGCTTGCCGCAGTGCCGCCAGCAATGCTTGCTCCGCTGGCGCCGCGTGCGCGCTCAGACCGAGCATGCCGACCAGCATGCCGAGGGACAAATTAGTGCGTATCGTCATCTGATATGCTCCAGTCCAGTGCCTCGACGCCATCCGGCGCAGTATCGCCTTCCTCGCCAGTGGCTGGCGGTGCCGCCGGAATACGCATCCCTTTGGTCAGCACCACGTCCACTTTGCGGCCGGCATGCACTTCGATGACGGGAAAAGTCTGTTCGGCGAGTCGGATGTAGTAGTTGGAGAGGTTGTTGAGGGCTTGCCCGACGCCACCGCCAATGCCGCGCCGCATCTGCTCGGCGGTGCCAGCGCTGGTAGTGGACAGCGTGCCGAACGGTGAGCTGGTAAACGTGGAGGCGCCTTGCGAGAATCCCTGACCAATGCCGCTGACAATGCCGGCGCGCAGCGCATTGGCAAGCAACTGGCCTTGCTTGGAGACGAGCGTGCCGCGCAGACCAAGCTTGCCGTCCTCGCCAAACACGTTGCCTTCGATTTTGACTTCCAGCACCGAGCGGTCATGCCGGACGCAGGACAGCAGTCCGGTGCGCAAATAGGCGCGCTCGGCACTGATGTCGCCATAGCCGGAAGCAATAATGAAGCATTCCTTGACTCCGGCGCGGTAGCGGTTCGGCAGGATCGCATCGGCGGCCACCTTGATCAAGGCTGGCAACGGGTTGTTTTGCGCCTGGCCGCCAGTTGGCGCGTCAAGGCCGCCAAGCAATTCACCCGGCAGGATACCAACCGGCACAAAATCGTCCAGCGTGGCCACCTGCGCGGCGCGCGGCGCAACAGCCTGATTGTCGGTTCCGGTACCGGCAACTGTGGCTGCAGGCGAACTGGCCAGCGAGACATGGATCATCGGCGCCGCAGCCGGGACCTCCTCTTGCATGGGGGGGCGCGCTGTTGGCGTAGCGGCGGCTACCGGCGCCCTGCCTGCCGAAGCGCTGGGTGGCACTGACGGTGGGGTGCCTGGCGGGTACTGCGTCGTGTCGGGTGGTGCCGCCAGGTCAGCTGGACTGCTGGTCGTCACTGCCGGCGCAGGTGGTGGCACCGCCGGCTGGGTGCTTGCCGGTGGTGTGCCGAATTTCGCTTCGAGTTCGCCAAAGCGCTTGAGCAGTGTCGCCTCGAACGCTTTGCGCTCCTGGTTGACGCGTTCCTGTGCCTCCTTGTCGCTTTCGTACTGCGCCAATTTTTTGCCAGCGTTGCCGACCCATTGATCGACGGCGGCGATTTCGCCCGGCACCATCATGTTGCTCGCGTCGACATTGACGGCGGTGCGCTTGCCGTCGCTCCTGGCCACCGTGCGCTTTGGGTTACCCGAGTCCGAGTACGCCAGCACCGCCCACAGCACGCCAATGCAGGCGGCGAAAATGGCGCTTGCGGCCAGGTATTGCTGTTGTTTCGGTGTCCACTTGGCCACTAGCTGTTTGCATCGTTGCAGGGCGCGCATGATTATTCTCCGGAGCGGATGACGTACACGCGCGTGCTGTCATGCGGGCGCAAATTGAGATGTTCGATCGCCACTGCCAGTACGTTGCCGTCTTCGCGGTCGAATTCCTGCTCCGCGAGCACCAGGGGCGCGCTACTGATGTTCTTGAGCAGATAGGTTTCACCTGTCAAACCGCGCCCTGTGAACAGGCGGACGAGCTTCATCTCTGCCTCGGCCCACAATAGTTGCGGGTCATCACGCGTTTCCATCTGAATGTCCGCCGGCGGGCGATCCGCAGCCATGGCGATCAGCATCGCTTTGAGGCTACGCACGTAACTGGCAGACCGGGCGGCCGCTGGCAACGGTGCCCCGGCCTGGCCGCTGGTGCGTCGGGGCGACTTATCGACGATCACGATGGTGTCGGCCGGCACATCCGCACGACTCAGGCGCAGGCTGTAGGTGGCGGTATTGGAGGAGACGAACAAGTTGACCACCGGCGCGGTCCCGATGGGCTGCAGATAGATCTCGCCGCGTGCCAGGTTGCAGGCGAGTGTGAACTGTCCACTGGGGTTGATAGACGCCGTCCCGGCCTGCTGGACTTGGGTGGCGGCCTCGACCGGCTTGGCCAGGCAGTTGCTGCTGGAGTACATGTTGCCGACCACGTCGACGATCTTCTCGCCATCGATCCGGATACGTGTCGGTTCACGGGCCGATATCACGGCCTCGATGGTCGCGCCGTCGCGCACCTCCCGTGTTTGCACAGCGCCGGCGGGAAGCTCAACGCACGCCAGCGACAGCCACATCAGTGACAGAATTCGGATTTTCACGATCGACCTCCTTGAAGTCTTTCAAATGCACGCGGCCGCCACGGAAGATGAAGTCGGCGCGATAACTTTTCTGTACATCGGATGTCTTGACCCCATTGACTTGGGTGAGCAAAAATCCCGTGAGCAACACCGATTGCGTCTCTTCGTCGGGCACCAACTGCTGCAGCTGAAAATAGGTGCTGGCATTGAGTTTTTTCAGGCGGGTCGCTTCCAGTTCCTGGCGCGTCTTGATTGCCCCGGCGTTGTCTGGCAAACACCACTTCAGCAGCATGTCCTTTTTCCACTCGATCGATTTGGGCGTCACGTCGAGCATCAGATAGGCGACGAAACTGCTCATCTGCACCAAGTAGTCATTGCTGCCTCTGCCGTCTTCGACCCAGAAGGTCTTGCTCACACTCGGTGGGGTGATGATGGTGCGCTCTGTACCGGCGATGCGGTAGATGATGGACAGGGCCAGCAGCAGGCACAGGGAGAGAATGCCGATCGCCAGGCGCTGATCGAATACCCGGCGGCGTAGTGTGCCGAGGTCGTCTTGGTAGGTTTCCAGTCTCATCGAAATCTCCCGGCCGTTATCCGACCATCCTGCGAATGTGGGAAGGCGGTGTGGCACGCATGGAGGTCAGCGGGTTGGCGGGCAAATACCAATACGTCCAGTGCAACACGAAGGCGGGGTGCTTGTCGGCCTTTTTCCGGCTGAGCCAGCGCGACACGGCGACACCGGCGCAGACAGCAAGGCAAAATCCCACTTTGCTGCTGGCCAGGTAGCCGATGAAAATTGAAAAGAGCACAGGAAAGGCCACGTCGAAATCCCACAGGCCGAGTTTCCACTGGTCGTCCAGGCGTCTCGGAATATAGGTATCTGCTTGCATCCCGTTCTCCTCTCAATACTGCCGCGCTGTCCTGCCTGGGAGGCGGGTCAGATGGTGGCACCCATGATGGCGCCGGCGATTACCAGGCCTACCGCCGCGAAAATGGCCAGGCCGACAAAGAACAGCACTGGTCCGAAATTGCGCAGCGCGCTCAAGGAAATGAGTGCCACGACAAAGCCGATAAAGCCGACCAGGGCTTTCAGGCCGGGCGCCAAGTCGGCCAGCTGCGTGAGCGCCGACGTCAACGGCCCGGTAATCCCACTGAAGTTGACGAGATCGATGGCGGCAGCGGGAAAAGCCGCGAACAGGCCCAACGCAATCAGGGCGAACAATGCGAGCACCTTGCCGGCAAATGCCAGCTTGTGGGATGTGATGCGATGTTGCTGTACGGTTGGCGGTGCGAGCGAGACAAATTGCAAGGTATTCATGGACATTCCGATCATGAAAAGAACTGCAGAAAGTGTGGCGGAGCGCGGCGAATGGCGTGCAGGGTATGGTGGGCCGCGCACCAGGCATTGCCATTGGCTACCCCGATGACGGCGTGGTGTTGGGCTGCGTAGCCGCACAGCTACCGCACACAGGGCGAGATTGGTCTGGCTCATTGGCGCACCTGCTGGAAGTCGTCGGCGGCCACTGTCACTTCAACCCGGCGGTTACTCTGGCGTCCCGTGCTGCTGGCGTTGTCCGCGAGGTAGCAACAGACGCCGGCACTCTCGATCTCAAGGAGCACGTCCTTTCCAGCGAGCTGCGCGCGCAGATTTGTCGCGACGTTGGCCGCGCGCTCGTGCGCCAGCGCCGCATTGCGCGCCGGCGAGCCGGTGTTATCGGTTCTGCCCGTTATGCGCATCCGGCTTCCCACGGGGGTCCAGCTTGCCAACTGATGCAGCGCGCGCTGCGCCGTCTGATCGAGCGCGGCCGAGCCAGTGACGAAATGCACCATGAGCGGCGCCTCGCCTCGCATGCCCGGTTCCAAAGAACGGGGCGCGCGTGGCATGGTGGCGACCATTGGCGCTATCAGCGGCACCGCGTGCCCAATCGGCTCCAGGGAAGGGACGATGCTGGCCGGTGTTTTGCGCGTGATGGTAGGGCATGCAGGGGGCGTGCAAAATCCATACGCAGCGTGCGCACCGTAGTCGAGCTGCGTGAGGTGGTACCGCGGCGGCGGTGGCGGCATGCGCGCGCTTAGCGTGGATGAGATTGGTACATGGGGCGCTGGCGCCGCGCACGCGCCAACCAGCAATGCAACGGCCACGATTTGCATGGACGCGTTGGTGAAAGGCGGCAGGACGGGCATCATGCCAGGCTCACGATGGTGATGATCGCCGGGCCGCGCTCCGGGCCGGCGGTACGGGGCGGACGAGGCGCCTTGCGCCGCTGGCCTGTCGCTGGCGCCTGGTGCAGGAAACCATACACGCGCCAGGCATAGCGTCGGCGCGTCTGTTGACAGGCGACCGGCGCGAGCCTGAGACACGACGCGTTGTAGGCGCCGATTGCCTCCCAGGTATTATCGAAGCGATCGATTTTTTCTCGTAAGATCCTCGCGCCGGCATGAATATTTTTGCAGGTGTCGTACAGATCCTCTTCGCTTAGCCCCAAGTTGCGTAACACTTTCTTATCGGAATTGATGCCCATGTAGCCGATATCGAGCGTATGGGTAACATGAAAGTGTGTGCGGTTCACCGCCCTCGGATTGAGTGACGATTCCGCTTGCGCCACGCTGTACAACAGTGCAGGAGGCACGGCATATCTTCGGCCGGCGTCCTCCCAGCAGGCGCGGGCGGCACCCGGTATCATGATAAAGAGGACGGCGATGATGTGGACAGGACACGACATGGATGTAGCACCTACCTGATAGGGAATAAGCACTTGTTGCAGGAGCAACAGGTGATGGCCGGTATGCAATCAGGTAGGCCTGCGCCAGGCGCCAGGCGGGGTCGTAACTTGGTATCAGCAACAGCGCTTTTTCAGGCCAACAACGCGCCGCCGGCTGAACGTGCGGCGGTGTTGGCTCGGGCTTGGCCAAACACCGCATATTTCGGGATGCCTTTTTTGATAATGATCGCGATGCACGCCGTGGTGAAGTGATCCAGCGTGAAATGCGGGTTGGGGTGGCAATTTTCCGGTGAGCGTTGTAACACCAAGAGCTGCTCGTACTGGGGTTTCCAGATTTCCTCCTGGCGGCGTGGTGTCCGTTGATCCCGTAACAGAAGTTCTGTGTGTAAATACGTGAAGATCAGTAACTCTGGCTGTTGCTGGGTGAAGGTCAGCGAGATGCATGCGCTGATCAAGTCGGTGCAGCTAAATTTTGGCCCGTAGTTGTCACCATCGGCATGCAGTTTCCTGATGAGATCGAATTCCTCGTACAGGACTCGGGTTGCCACGGTAGGCTTTGTTCCGGCCGGCGCCTTGTGCGCCGCATGGCGTGGCGGGGTGGCCGTGAGCGCCGATGTGTGATTTGAAGTAGGCATTTTTGTTCACTGGCAGAAAGCATATCCACAATGATCATCGTAGACGAACTGGTACCGTTCGTGTCGCCGAAAAAATGTGGTTTCTGGGGCCTTTTTCTGGAAATATCTTGGCGAATGCGGTAGGTAGCGCGGATCGAATGACCCCGCTCGTGTTGTCAGTGACTGATGCGACACCTATCGCATGGACGCGCTGGCCCACCAGGCAGTGCGGCCGATGGCCAGCGCAAGCGGGAGGTGGTGCCGATGGTGCAGTGAGCGCTAGCCGGTGGGGCAAGAGGAAACTGGTGTGGCGCGTTCGGCCAGTGGACTGCATGCTGCCAGCACTGGCGAGCGTGCTTCGGTGCGTGCAGGCCCGGCACATCACCGCTATGCCTTGACGTAATTGGCGACGCCCAGATTGATCAGGACGCACATGAACAGCAACATGATGGGAGCGAGCAGAGGGTGCGCTGTCCACGGTAGCACCAACGAGAGTACCGTCATACAGATGGTCACGACCAGGAGACAGGTGCATACCCCAAAGATTTCCGGACTGTGCCGCAGGAACTCTTTTCTTTTGACCGCGCGCCGGATCGCCCCGTCAATAAAACTGGCAAGCAACAGTACGGCGAAACACGGCAGCCATTCGATCAGGGTCGCCAGGCGATACGCGCTGAGGGCTAGCAAACCATTCAGGGAGCGGACGTAGGCATTATCGATCATCCGGTTGCCGACCCTTCCGACCTCGAGCGCTACGGCGCCCGACGGCGGCGGGCGTGGCTTGTCAGGGGGCATCAGCGGAACCTTGCGCGGTGTTGCGTCGACGAAGACCAAGGTGCGCGCCAAAATATGCGTACCGAAGTCTCCCTGCCAAAACCGCATTGCTGCGTCGTGCTCGACCCGAATCTGCTGCACAAATTCGACGGGCGTATAGGCGGCCGGCAGATACAGCACCATGATCAGGAGGATGCTCAACGAGCCAATGCTCAGTACCCTGAACATCATGCCACCTCGGGATAATCGTCGGGGCCTGGGTCGAGCAGCGTGCACCGACCCTTGATCAACCTGCCACCCGAGACCGATGCAAAGTATTGCAGATTGGGCAGTTTTCCCAGCATCGAAGGGGGGATTGCATCGTCAAGCTCTTCGGTAACTTGCAGCGACGTTACCGCCGTAAAGTCACTCAGATGCGCATCCGACGCCGTATTGCGCCCGACGCGCATGCTGTGGATGCCGGTTTTGCCAAACGTTTCCACAATGAATTCCTGTGTCGGCTGATCTTTGGAGCGAAATGCGATCAAATTGTTCAGGTTACCTAGCGCCATCCGTGCCGCATCCGCACTGCCCAGTCGCTTGGCCAGATCGGCAAATGTTTGCATGGCGACGATGGAGAAGATGCCGCCCTCGGCGCCCTTGTTGAGGATCTCGATGAGTGGCTGGTTGATCACGTTCGACACTTCGTCGACCACCAGGGTGATGCGACGGTAGCCGCCCAGGTTATACCGCATGCCAGAGCGCGCCGCCAGATCCGCCAATGCCAGGGCGCCGATCGCACTGGCGACCGATGGATCCGGCAGTGAATCAAGACACATCAGCAGGACATGGCCGCCCCGTTCGATCTTCTCGAAGTTCATGATCGGGCGCTCGTCTTCTGGATCGAACGGATTCGGTGACAGCGATTTTCCGAGGTCACCGGAGGTCAGCATCGACAAGATAGGTAGCAGGTTGGCGGTGATTTTTTGGTAGTGTTCCCGGTTATGCCGAAACACCCCTACCTGGGAGTCGATCACCTTGTCATGCTGCAACTCCGGCAGGTAATGCTCATAGTATGCGACGAACGCGAGCAGATCGGTGCTGGCCGAGGGACTGGGCGATTTGATCAAGCCTTTGCTCGATCGGTCGAGCAGTTGCGCCATCTCCGGCCTGGCCCGCCAGCTCACCCCCAACAGTTTCTTGAAATGCCGCCGCAAACATTCTTCCAGTATCGGTTCAATGCCTCCTTCGATGTATTTCGTCAGTTTCATTAAATTGGGGCGCCGCTCCAGGCTGACCATGCCTTGTACCACGACGTTTACTGCGCTCCATGCAAATGCCGAGAACGACCCTGCCGTATCGGGCGGCAAGATGGACTCCAGACGCGAGGCAACCTCGGTCGGTTTTTGCCAGTTGAAGGTGAAGTCGATCCTGGCACTGTGTTCCGGAAAGGCCGGATGAAACCAGATGAATGTGTCGGGGGAGCGGTAGTCCCGACACGCGCGCATGACAATGCGCTTGAGACGGCTTGAATTTTTCGGATCCAGACAAATGACGACATCACCGCGCTTGATTGCCTGGGTCAACAGATTGCCGAGCATAACGCCCTTGCCGGACTGGGTGGTGCCGACGATGACGGTACCACCCTCGAAATTTTGCAACGGACGGTAGAGTGGAATTTCCATCGTGCTAACGCCATGCAAGATGGGCAGGCCGATCTCGGTGTCCGGTTGCGATTGAATCACGAAACTGCGCCCGATTGCGTAGTTCAGGAGCGTTTGCACCAGCGGGGAGATCAGGTAATCCTTGTAGTCGACCTTGGACAGCTCATACAAGCGTTGGGAATGCACCGGTTTCCATTCAAAGCCAAAGCCCAAAAAAAGCTGATCGTCGTGTTTGATGTAGTTGGCGAGCGCTTTGGTCGATATCATCTCCATGGCCCGTCCCGAGAGTGCCGCGCGGACCTTGATAATATGCAGGCCTTGCCGCATACGGTAGGCGGACATCATCAGCGACATGCTGGCCGAACACAGGCCCAATTTGAGCGGAACAGTATCCGGTGTCATGTAGACCAACGCGGCACACGCGCAGGCCCACGCCGAGCCGGCATACAGTTCTGTTGCCCGGCGCCAAGGCATCTCGTATGCTCGAAGCAGCATGGGTGCTCCTAGGTATCCGGCTCGTTGAAGTCGTCACCATGCAGCCCGTGGACGAAAGCCGGCTTCAATACCACGCCTGGAACGGTTTTTCCTTGAAATTCCCTGTCGGTCGTGGGGCCAGACCGATGCTGCACCAGCATGCTTGTTTCAGCCATGGCGCGGACGGCAATCTGAATATCGACCTGGCGCTTTGCCAGTTCGCTGAGCGGGATGAATATGCCGGCGGCGGTAGTGCAGCATGCCATCAGCGACGGCGCCAGATTCATCGTATGGATGATTTGGCTCAGCGGCTTGACGAGCGCATGATTGAGGCGCATTGGTACTTTAAATGACAGCACAGCGTCGCTACTGTTAGTGGTCGCCGTTGGCGATGCCACATTCCTGGTCTGCGGTGGGCTTGCACACGGTGTCGATTCGAACAGGTCAGGCTGGCTGTCTACCGCTGGCGTCGGTAATGTCTCGACAAGGTGGGTGGCAGGTTGCTGACTTGCATCGCTGCCGGATGCCTGGTTGGGCGCCGGCGGTTTGGCGGCGGTGCGACCGGATGCGATGTGCAAGTAGCGGACATTGCCCGCTTTCAGGGGGCGCCGCGGCAGGGTTGACGCCGGCGTTGAGGCGGCAATATCGGCAGGTGCGGGTGTTGGTGCATGCGGGGCCGATGCCGGCGCAGGTGGCGGGCGCTGCGCTCCGAACAGCAATGGCATGGAGAGCGGTATAGGGGATGGCACCACGCCGTTCAGCAGTAACGCCGGATTGACCAGTTTGATGGCTTCGATCCCGGAGGTCACGCTGGGCGGCCGGATCAGCCAGGTCGATTGCACCTGGTCCTGGGGCTGGACCATGCCATTGTCGAGCAGAATATCCAGTACCTGGTCGGCGGATTTTGGCAGGCCAGGTAACAGCTGTTCATCCAGTATTTTCAGTACTTCATTGAATGCATTGGGCCACACGACGAACAGCCCTTCTGGTCCGAACCAGACCCGGGATTTTTCTGTGTTGGGACGCCAACTTGCGCTGTTCACCACCAATTCCTGCATGGTGGCGAGGAAGTAACGGCCAAGATGCAGGCCCGGTGGTTGTGTACCTTGCGCGCGTGCGGTGTCTTGAAGGTCAAGGTCGATGACGAACGCGGCGGCGCGCCGCACCAGGTCATCAAGTAAGTTGTGCTCCTGTAACGTGACACTACCACTAATGGACGCGAGCATATGCGGGACCACGACATTATTTTCTTCGGCGAGATCCGCCATGATCTCGGCCGTGACGATGAATGGCAAGGCATACAAACCGAGTGAGCGGGTTTCCTGCTTTCCTGCTTCCCATTGAATGATGAGGCACTTGATCCGATGCCGCTCGACCCATTTTCCCAGTGGCATCAGGTATGGTTGCCATGCATGGTTTTGTACGTCACTGACGTGAATATGACTGAGCGTGCGATGAAGCTCGGCGCACAGGCCGGCGATAAAAGTCGCCTTGCGCCAGCGCAATTCCAAATGGCGGCGTTTGGTGATGCTGGCGCGGCCCTCGAAGATTTGATCATCGGTCGCTTGCAGTGCATAAAATGCCGTCCGCAACCCCAAGGCAACCATTCCCCCTGCTTGGCAGAAAAAATGATTGGGTGTGGCGGGAAGATCCAGGACAAATTCGATATAACGTTGAATGAGCGGCAGTAGTTCTCGTTGGAATGTTTCTTGATCACAGCCATAGGACAGCTTTATGCGTTGAATTAAATCTTGATGGCTTTCAAGAATCGTATTGGCAGAGCGGATGGTGATCGTTTTATCGTCGACCGGGCGTCGATCGCGGTTGGTAGTGGAGTGCCCGTCAGCGCGACTGGATGCCTTTTTCTTGGTGCCGGCGTGGTTTGGTGCTAGTAGCCAATCAAGCCAAGAAGAGATTGTCATGACCATTGCCTCATTGATGAAATCAGTTTTTATTTATTTCCTGGGTGCTAACATGACGTTCTTCATACTCATGCGTTTGTAGTTGAGTGTTATCTCGAACGGGATGTGCAGCGGCGAGTCGGTAATGGGAAGAGCCTGCTGACATGCGCGTAGGTGCATTTCTTTAATATTTCGCAGAAAATACATTGCGTCGTCATCCCCACAACATCGTCACGGTGAATGATCGATTGGCAACCACAGTGGGAGCAACGGTGCAGCAGAAGGGAAGTAGTACGTTGCTTCCATATCCCTTTTAAATGGCATGCTAACAAAAATGCCCGGTCAATCGAAACGAGTCGGGTGCTGTGACAACGCTCTGCATATAATGTATAGCTATCGATTAGCGCTTCGCCAGCAGAGTAATGTGGCCCTGCCGGGTGAAGGTCATAGATGCGCATGAAGATTGTGGCAAACATGCAGGCGTGGGCTTTTTCTGCATAACTCGCTTTTTCATACCAGAAAACGACTGATGCCATGTTTCTGCCGCGGTTTTCACTATTGCGGTCGTAAAGCAGATAGCGTAACGAAGTATAACTGAGTCCGCTAATGCATGAGGTCGTTCCCATACGCGCGCCGAGTTGTGCGCAAGCACCGGCAAGTTTCAATGCGTTGATTCGACGATGAATTTGCATATATCCCATCATATGCCTTTCTGCAATTGCTTTGATTTACATCGTGGCAAATTTATTTTGCGAAAGATTGGATGGGGTAGGCGGGCGTACCACTGATAAAATGCTGGATAGGCAGGCAGGCGCGTCTAATAATTGCAGAAAATCACTACGTGGAAGGAAGAGACTTTCACCTGACATATTGTCAGCCAGCGCCTGTATATCGGCGGAACTCATCTTGGACAAACGTGCACATTGCTCTGTGGTGAGCCTGAAATTATATGCGGCTACAACCGGATTGGTTTTTACGTTGAGATGAATCAGGTTTAATAATTGCAGATTCATCCATTGAACATTACTAAAGACGTGGTCGCTATCCATGGTTAGCCTCAATTGAGTCGAAAACTTGTCTAAGGTAATTTCTTGGGTCGACAGAATGGTCTTGCTGCCACGACTAATTTCCTATAATCAAAACCGCCGTGGTGAGGGTTATATTGATTTTTTAGCCTACACCACGCAAAAGACAACGTCAATAGCAAATGCTCATTTTAGTAGTGCGGGAAAATCAAAAAAGATGAAAAATGTTTATATTTTTTAAACGGTGTTCCTCTATTTGTTGATAAGAATTGCGTTGTTCCTAGGGAAGAGCAAGTGCTGTAAACTGCCTACAAATAAATTGAATCTTGATGTTGCTATGCTTAGGAGTGACTCTAAGATGAGATCTCAAAAAAAAATTGTACCGTTGGCCAAAACGATCGTCGGTGCGGTGGCGATTGATCTGGTGCCAGGACTGCGAAACCGCATTAATGTTGAACTCGCCAAGTTGAATGTGGCTCGTGGTTCACAGCATAGTTTTTTAAGCGAAATAACGGGACGGGCGGAGCAGACAGTGCGGCGTTGGCTCGACCGCGAGTCACCTGGTCTCCCCGATTTGCGTTCGCTGGCTATCTTGTGCATTCAATTTGGGGTCGACGCGAATTGGCTGCTCGGCCTTACCCGCCACCGCACGTCTTTCCTGTTTCATGACTTGACCGATGCAATTGCCTCCCACCTCGATCATGATGACCTACAGAAACCAGACTGGATCAGCGCAGTGATTGATGAAACCAGATTGACTTCGCATGAGCTGAATGTTCACATGCTATGGGGCGATGACATGGCACCGTTGATCAATCCAGGTGCTGCTGTCTTCTTTGATAGGGACGATTGCCAAGGCGATAGCAGCGGTGTCTATGTAATCGAGTACCATGGCCAAACGGTGGTCAGAAACATCGAGGTGCGGCCGGAAAAGGGGGTGGTATTGCATTGCGAGAATATTCGGTATGCGCCAATTGTGATTGAGCAACGCCTGGATGGCCAACCGTTGGAATTGAAGATTATTGGCAAGGTCAAGATTGCATTGAACCCAGTGCATTTTTGATATTGAATGAGTCACCGCTGCAGCGTTGTAGCCTGGCATTCGGGATAGATCGCAGCGCCCTGCTCTGCGCAGCACGGTGCCAAGCGATCACAGTGTGGCATCCCACTTTGCGGTGAGGTGCGGAGCGCAGCATAGCTCGCTGCCAAGCGTAAATAGCCGGTGGAACATCAAGGTGGATTAATGAAAATTGCGTGACTTCGTATCCAGCTCGCCGAGCAGATGACTCAGATCGACCAACCGCTTTGCGATCAGGTGCCGGACGTTGTGCTCGCACTGCCAGATGCCATAGACGCCCAGCAATGATGCCCCCATGATCTCGCGTCGATACTGATCAACCAAGCTTGACCAGCAGATGACATTCACCGTGCCAGCTTCGTCCTCGAGTGTGATAAACACCACACCCTTGGCGGTCTCCGGGCGCTGGCGCACTGTGACGATGCCACAACCGCGCGCCAGTTGGCCGTTGGAAAAGCTGGCCAGCACGTCCGATGGCAGGAAGCGCATTGTCAATAGTCGTTTGCGCAGATAGCTTACAGGATGGCGGCCCAGCGTCAGGCCCAGATGGCGATAGTCGGCAACGGTGTCCTCCGCCTCGGTGGGCGCTTCCAGCTGCACCCCGTCTTCCATGATCGTTGCCAGGCGCAACAGTCCCTTCTCTGGGATGCTGGCTGCGGCTTGCCACATTGCCTCGCGGCGATTGCCCGACAACGATTCCAAGGCGTTCGCGCTAGCCAGTGCCGTCAGATGACCGGCATTCAGGCCCGCACGCGCCGCCAGATCCGCCGTGGTGTCGAATGTGCGCACGGCGCGCGCCTCCTCGATACGCCAGGCGGCATCCTGTTCCAGGCCGCGAATAACATTCAATCCCAGGCGTACAGCAGGCTGTGCGCCCTGCTCTGGCGGCTCCAGTGTCGCGTCCCAGCCGCTGATGCACACATCGACCGGCCGCACTTCGATACCGTGGCGACATGCGTCCTGCACCAGCGCCGACCGGCTATAAAATCCCATCGGCTGGGAGTTCAGCAGCGCGGCGAGGAAGGCCGCCGGCTGGTGGCATTTGAGCCAGCTTGATGCATAGGCCAGCAGCGCGAAACTAGCGGCGTGCGATTCCGGAAACCCATACTCAGCAAATCCGCGAATCTGGCCAATAATGGAGGTGGCAAACTGTTCGCTGTAGCCGCGCTCGGTCATACCGAGCATGAGCTTGGTTTCAAATTGCTCCAGTCCCCCCTTGCGTTTCCAGGCCGCCATCGCGCGCCGCAGTTGATCGGCCTCGCCAGCGGAAAAGCCGGCGGCAACCATGGCAATTTGCATGACCTGCTCCTGGAAAATCGGAATGCCCAGGGTCCGCTCCAGCACCGATTCAATTTCCGCACTGGGGTAGGAGACCGGATCAAGGCCTTGCCGACGCCGTAAAAAAGGATGGATCATGCCGCCCTGGATCGGACCGGGCCGAATGATGGCGACCTCAATGACCAGGTCATAAAACGTGCGCGGCAGTAGGCGCGGCAGCATCGACATCTGTGCGCGCGACTCAATCTGAAACACGCCGATCGTGTCGGCCTGGCAGATCATGTCGTACGTCGCCGGATCTTCGGCCGGCACATCGCCCAGCTCGAAGCGCTCGCCACGCTGTTCGCTCACCAAGTCGAGCGCGCGCCGGATACAGGACAGCATGCCGAGCGCCAGGATATCGACTTTCAGCAATCCCACCGCATCGATATCGTCCTTGTCCCACTGGATAATGCTGCGCTCGGACATGGCGGCATTTTCGACCGGTACCATCCGTGACAGCTTGGTGTGCGAAATGACAAACCCTCCGGGGTGCTGGCTCAGATGGCGCGGAAAGCGCATCAGCTGCTCGGCCAGGACGTACCACTTGTCGGCGATCGGCGATTCCGGATCGAAGCCGCAGGCGAGCAGACGTTCCTGCAGGTCGGTCTTGCCACCCCAACCGTGGCTTGCTTTGGCCACTTTGTCGACGATGCTGAGGTCGACACCTAATGCTTTGCCGACATCGCGCAATACACTTTTGGGGCGGTAGGACGTGACCACCGCCGTCAATGCGGCACGCATGCGGCCATATTTTTGATAAATGTACTGGATGACTTCCTCGCGGCGCTGGTGTTCGAAATCGATGTCGATGTCCGGCGGCTCATTTCGCTCTTTGGAAATGAAGCGCTCGAACAGCAGCGTGCCGCGCGACGGATCCACCTCGGTCACCCCCAGGCAATAGCAGACGGCGGAATTGGCGGCCGAGCCGCGGCCCTGGCACAGGATTTGTCGCGAACGTGCGAAGCGCACGATATCAAACACCGTCAAAAAATAGGATTCGTAGCGTAGCTCGGCAATGAGCGTCAGCTCGCGATCAAGCAGTGCCTGCACATTGTCCGGCACGCCGGCCGGGTAGCGCCAGTGGGCGCCAATATATGTTTCCCGGCGCAGATAGGATGTGGCGTTTTCCCCTTCCGGCACCAGCTCGTGCGGATACTGATAGCGCAGTTCGTCGAGCGAAAACTGGCATGATTGCGCAACGCGTACCGCCTCTTCCATCGCTTCGCGCGGGTACAGATTGGCCAGGCGTACGCGCGCCCGCAGGTGCTGCTCCGCGTTTGGCGCCAGCCGGTAGCCGCACTGGGCTACCGGCACGCCATGCCGGATCGCCGTCATGGTGTCCTGCAATGGTTTGCAGGAGCGCACATGCATGCATACCTCCCCCGTGGCGACCACCGGCATGCCAAATTCGCGCGAGATATTGGCAACCAGCGTGCGATGCTGCTCGTCCTGGCCACGATGATGGAGTGTCAGGGCGATACGCGCACGGCCAGGCACGCATTGCACCAGCCATGCCGCCTGGCGCGCCACTTCCTCGTAGGCGGTGTTGTAGCGCGGCGCCAGGATGAACTGGCAGTCGTGCATGCCGCGCAGGTGCACCAGGTCGCCGACTGGCGCGGCGATGTCCCTGGGCTTGAGCAGATACGTTCCCTTCTCGCTACGGGTGCGCGCGACGGTAATAAGCTCGGACAGGTTGCCGTAACCGTTGTGCGACATGGCCAGGATAATCAGATCGAACGATGCACTGCCGTCCTCCGGCGTGGCCGTCATCTGGCTGCCGATCACCAAATGCATGCCCAGCGTCTTGGCAGCGATGTGGGCTTTGACGACGCCGGCTAGCGTGCACTCGTCGGTGATGGCCACTGCCTTGTAGCCCAGATTGTAGGCGCGCGCGACCAGATCCTCCGGGGCCGAGGCTCCGCGCAAAAAAGTATAGTGGCTAAATGCTTGGAGTTCGGCGTAATCGGGTAGCGTCGACACGGGAGTGATCGGGATAGTGTGCATGGCTTTCACGCATACAGTCCATGTAAATACCAGCGCGCGTCTTTGACACGCTCGAGATAGATCCAGTAGCAAGTGGCATCGGTACCCTGCGCCACGTAATAGTCGCGCGCCGCGGTCTGGTCGTCCCACCACCCTGCTTCAAGCCGTTCGGGCCCCTGGATCAGTTTCAATGGACTGCTGTAGAACGGCCGCTCGTTGCGCATCAGTAATGGAATGGGTTTGGGCAGCAGCCAGAACGGCCGGCCGGACATGATCTCGTCGCCATCCGGTTTGGCACGCTTTTCCGTGACGGGTGTCCATGCATTGCAAAACTCCGGCCGATAGTCCTGCGCCGCCGCAGGCGAGAGGACATTGTCGACGCCTAACCGCGCGGTGAGCAGCTCAAGCAGGCGGTGATAATCTTGTGGCGAGCCGCCAGGCTCCGGAAACAGCGAGGCGTTGGGCGGCAGCATCGGTTCGATACGGCTCGCCTCCAGTCGCAAGGCAATCACCGGTGCGGTCAGCTCGACCTTTGCCAGGCGCTCTTTGAGCAATCGCACCAGATGTGCTTCATGCCATGCCGGCTCGGCTAACGCAATGTCAAGGATGGTCGGCGCGATTGCCGCGCGGCCGCGCTCATGCTCGAGTGCCAGTGTGAACATGCGTACGGCTTGCTGCAGTGAGGTCAACCAGCCGACCAACTGCAGGATCAGCCGCGTCGCGCCGTGCATCAGCGCCTCGGCATGTTCGACCCGGTCAAAGGTTTCCACGCGTTCGGAAAAGTGCAGCGGCATGGTGAGCCATTGAAACATTTCGGGCGCCTGGCCGTATGCGCGATCGAGTTCGTCAATGAGGGCCTTGCTGGTGCGCCGCATCAGGCCGGTGCGCGGCAAGCGCCGCAGCGCTCCCAGGTGCTTTGCGCCAATACCGGCAAACCAGTCGCTATGGGCTGCCGCGGACGGCAGCAGCTCGTTCGGCAAGCGGTCGAGATAGCGGTGCAGCGAAGTCATGGCCAAGGTGCGGCGGCGACAAATTGCATGCTTGCGCCGACCGCTCCTGGCCAGTAGCCAGGCCCCCTGCGCTGTCGGCCCACTGCCCATCTGGGGAGTAAAGCCCAGTAGTGCGACACTGCGGCTGACACGCTGGCACAGCGCGTGCGGCCCATTGAACAGGCGCAGGCTCGCGCTGACCTCCATCAGGATCGAAAAATCGTCGGCAAATGTCACTTCGGGGGTAAATTGGAGCAGTGCCATGGCAATGGCGTCGAGCGCACGCGCTTCCTTCTCGATGTCACGATCGATCAGGATGGTATCGGGGGCAATTGCCGCCACGCCTGCGGCCCGCATGCCGATCCGCACGCCACTGCGTGCTGCCTCGGGGGACAGGGCGTGGACCATCTGCAGGTGCATCACGGCATACGCGCCGGCGTCAGACCAGGACGGGCGCAGCGTTTCGAGCGGCAGCAACGGCAGGTGTACGCTGAGCAGTAATTTCATGGGGTGTCTCCAGGGAGTGGCGACCGGCGGGCATGTCTGCAAGCGATACGAAGAGCGGCGCGTCGCAATGGGGGCCGCGACGCTTGATGATGTCAACCGACACGCCGCCGAGTGCCGGACGCAGAGCAAGGCGCAGCGGCGATGGCGAGGCATCGGCACTCGATGACAGCGGGCGCATCAGCCACAGCCAGGTGTCGGTACTTTGCGCTGCCAGATTCAGGCGCCGCAGCGCCTCTGGCCGGACATTGGCCTGCCACAGAATCACCGCGCCGCACGAGCCGTTTTTAAGGATCTGTTCAGCTGACCACAGCGCATCGGCCGAACTGGCTGAGCGCAGCCAGAGCAAATTGCGCTCATTGATACCCCAGGATTTGCACGCCATCGCATGCGGCAGATAAGGGGGCTGGATCAGCGCGATGCGCTGGGTGCGGGACAGGCTGGCCAGCGTTGGCTGCAGCAGCTGGATCTCACCAATCCCTGCCTGTTGTACCAATACTTCAATCAATGCCGAACGCGGCCAACCGCTGTTCGGCAGCTGGGCATCGAGCGCTGCGTGGCCGGTGCTACAAGTAGTCGAACGCGATATGGCCAGTTCACTCGCCCGCCAGACATCGCGCATGGCGAGCTGTCCCGCAATCCGTGCTTCTGCGGTGATGGTGAGAGGAGAGGTAAGCATGGCAGTTCAATGTTCGTCTAGAAATGAATGTTGTTGTCAATAAAATACTGTATAGGCATACAGTATAATGGCAATTGAAAAAAATGCGCAAGGAAATTCAATTGCATCTTGGAATGGTCGATGACGTCCAGGAGCGCGAGCGATGGTTCAACCCATGCAGGGCGAGGTAGCTTGGTCAGAATCGGAGAAACGCACACTGGCCGCATGTATTGCAGTGCCGGCGATTGGGAAACCGTGCCTGGCACGCCCTCCAGACTGGCGATCACGACCGGCCTGTGCCTTGTCGGCATGCGTGACCTGACGAACTGAGAATGGCACGGTCTGCTTGTACAATCGAGACAGTTAACTCGATGGGGGCACCATGTGCGTGAACTATGTGACTGTAAAGCGGCACGAACTCGATCTGTTCAACACGGTGGCCGCACCCGATGCACAGTGGCCAGCGGAAACATGGCAAGATTATGCGGCACCTATTATCCGTCGCGGCGTACAGGGAGCTAGGGAAACGCTGATCGGCACATTTGGCATGGTACCGCAAAAGAGCATTCCCGCCGGGGTCAAGAAATTCAGTACCATGAATGCCAAATCAGAGACAGTCGGTAGCAAACGCAGCTTTTCAAAGCCATGGCGTCAAGGGCAGCTTTGCCTGGTGCCGATGGCGGGGTTCTATGAGCCGAACTGGGAAACGGGTGAACATGTCCGCTGGCGCATTGGCATGGCGGATCAGGCATTGTTTGCAGTGGCGGGATTGTGGCGCGACACTGTTGATATCGAGGGCGCGCCGGGCTTTAGCTTTACGCAGTTGACAGTGAACGCGGATGACCATCCATTGATGCGGCGGTTTCATAAGCCTGACCAGGAAAAGCGCTCACTTGTCATTGTTCCAGCATCACAATACGATGACTGGCTCGATTGCGGTGATCCGGAATTTGCCCGGGCCTTTCTGACGCTCTATCCATCCGAATTGATGGCGGCCGTGCCGGCGCCCAAAAAATAAAGCACTTTTCCGTAGCGTTGGAAGATCTGCCATTGCCAGCGGTGACAATAAAAAAGCCCGGACTGAACATACTGGTCCGGGCTGTTGAACTGCATTATTGCGTGACGCGACGAGCCGTGCTGATGTCACTACTGCCGCATGGATCTCAGGCAGGCATGACGATCGCCTTCCAGTCCACCGGTTCAAAATTGAGGATGTGGCCACCGAACTCTTCGAAGTCCGTCGCCCGCTCATAATCGGCGATGTCCTGTGAGTAGCCGGTGACGGCATTGAGCAGACCAAACCCGGATAGATCCCCTTCTTCGATCAAGTGGCGCAGCACGCCGCCGCTTTCGTCATCGTTAAATGCAAACCGGTTCGCCAGTACCTCGACTGACTTGACGGGGTCACCAAGCAGTTTGATGCCCATGGTTTTCTGCATTTTTGCCGAAATCAGGCGGAAGGTGACTTCCGACACTGCTGACTCGACCATATCGCGGGTTTTCAGGAACAAGGCATGGTCTTCTGCCTTCAGCGTATCGTCCTGAAACACCACGACGTTGTCTTCGTCGCTGATCAGTTTTCGACCCAGATGGGTTTTACGCATCGCTCGATCGGCCACGATCATGCCGTTCCTGCACACCAGCCGGTAGATAAGTGGCTCGACACGCAGCTTGCCGTGGCCAATCTCCGAATTGCTGACTATGACGCCAGCCTGGATCACGTCGCCAGGTGCGACCTCGCAGGACACGTTGCTGGTGACGACTTTCAGGAACATCCTGGATTCGGTCAGCTCCACCGATTCGAAGCGGGCACCCGGCAGACGGCTCAGGATCGGCAAAATGTAGTTGGCCAGATCCCAGTTGTCGATCCTGCGATAGCGATCGGTCAGAAAGGCGCGCGCTTTGCCATCGAGCGTGCGGACCAAGCGATTCACGCTGGCGTTCGCGTGCAGCCAGGTGTTGACGTTCTGGTCGAACAACACCGGCTGTTCCAGGCGCATGCGTTCGAAATAGGCGTAGGGAATCGCGTGCTTGTCAGCGATCTGGCGCAAGGCAAAATCGGTCACAGGATACGCGTGTTCGCTGTCTTGTTCGTCGACCACCAGGGCACACTGGCCGGCCGCGTCAGTGGATACGTGCATCTTCATCACCGGCACGATCATGTCTTTTTTACTGGCCAGTTGACGTTCAAGCTCAGTTGCCAGACCTCTCAGGCTACGTCCTTCTTTCATGATGATCTCCAAAAAAATAGCGGAGATGCTCCCTCTGCGGGAACATCCCCGCAGGGGTTGAAAAACTGATCACAACATTCAGGGCGCTCACGATGCGCTCTTTGTACGACCCAGCGTTGCCGCCGGTACATGACAAGGGGCCTTTGCAGTCCCGCCTATCAACGTTTGTGCGGCGATGTTACGCCGCGTGATTGAGGTAACTGAACTGAGGGGCCAGTACATTGACCCAATCTGCCCCGTTATCCTCGGGAATCAATACTTCTACTTCCAGCGGTGCGCTGCGGCGCGCTTTTTTCAGACGACGTGCCAAGCTGAATGCCGAGGCTTGCCCATCAAAGCAGCTATTGGCATCGTTGTCGCCATAGATGCGTAGCCGCTTGATCGTGTCGGGAATCCAGATCTTTTCCAGATTCCCGGCCGTCAAAGCCGACCAGACGGGCGGACCATGGTGCTTGTAGATGGCGATGCCATTTTCAAGCCCTTCCGCCACCGAGAGTTCAGTCGAGGGCTCCCCCAATCGGACTGCGGAAGCGAACCACGTATCTCCCAGCAATTTCTTCGGCGAATCCACGGGCGCCTTCTGGCCATCGAGCAGATAGGTGCGATGCAGTGCCACGGGGCTGCCTTCCTTTGCTTGGAGACAAGCAAGCATGGCGGGATAATCGCCGACGTGGACATACTTTTCAGCGTGCTCGTCCTTGATAAAATAAGGCAAAGCGGGATGAAATCGTAGCGTTGCGGGATACTGCTCCAGCGCGATGCCACGATTCTCCAGGTATCGATTTACCTCATCGCCTGGTTTGATCGGCCGCGCTTCGTTCCATACTTTCTCCCGGCTGCGCCGCGCGTCGCGTGTAGTGCGTTGCGGTCCGCTTGAGGTAGGCGTTTCAGGAAGCACATTGAGCACTTTTTCCACCTTACGTAAGGTATCGCCAGCGCTTAGTCCCAGCCAGTGCTGCAGTAGCTTGAAACCTCCTCCGGCACCGCAAGCACGGCAAAAATAATTTCCTTCTCCAAACTTGTCGGTGTACTGAAAGCGATCTTTACCGCCACAACCCGCGATTGGGCAAGGCCCGTTCCGGTGCTTGAGCAGCCTGTGATCCACACCGCATTCTGCCAAGATCGCTGTCCAGCGACCGTGGGCAAGCGTCAGCATGCGACGCATCCGCCCCTCGTACTCCTGTATGTTCATCATCTTCTCCCCGGATCAACACCACCATGACGCAAGGTGCGACCGACGGGGCCGGCACCCCCGCAGGTGGATGAATAGAAGGCATCAAGAAAATAGATCAGTCTGCACAATGGATGTTTTAATTTTCTGATTAATCCATTGCGGATTTTTCTCTAGCTGATGTGCCACCCAATCCGGATGGTGAATAATCTCGGACTGTATCCAAGCAGGATATCGACCGAAGCTCGCTTGCAACCAACCTTTCACGTTGCTGGCAATCCAATCGCGAACATCATCACTTGAGAGTGTGCCAAAATAAGCAGTTGGCGAGAGTGGACTTTTGCTAACCACTTCCAGACAGTTAACAAAAGAAAATGGCATTTGGTCGTGTGCGCCATCAGTAAATATCCATCGAAGAAGTTCGAATTTCTCCTCCAACGGTGTCTGCGGATCAGATAAACCCTCGATTTTTTTCAAGAGTAGCCAATGAAGTTCCACAATGCTTTTCTGATCCCAAAAAACCTCTGGTTCTTCATCGAGAAGTGGAAGAAGCATGTCATCATAAGTGGTGCTCTTTTTGCAACGAAGGTCGAACATATCTCGCTGTGATGAGGTTGAAGTTAGATCACGTCTTTCCTTAGCTTTCGTCGATGCGGTATCCATGATTACCTCCTGCTGAAGTGGGACCCACCATTCAGTCGGGCAGATGTCCCGGAGGATAAAAAAATGCGGTAGCAACGTGTATGATTGGGTTGCTAGAGCCCATTCGGCGACAGATGATGATTTAATCGTCGTCAAAGTCATGTTCAAAGCAGCCACAAGGGCAAGTCATGCTATCTAATCCATGAACGCAACTTCCATCTTTGCGCCATTCAAGCAGCATTTCATTGATCTCGCGCGGTGCAAGATAGCCAAAACGACGCGCTATCTCGATTACACGAACTTGAACGTCGACCTCAACGTTAATCAATTCATAATCGACACTCTCTGAAAATTTCTGTACAAAAATTTCATACGAACATCCTGAATTGCAACTGCTCTGGTTATAAATAGATCTAATGTCATCTTCGATGTTAGAGAATTTCATGTGAGCCTCCAAAGAAAATTAAAGACGTGATTAATCTGCTCAGCACTAAACGCATTTGATGCAATGGCGTCGGCAAAGCGAATTAAGGGAGAGGTAATGCCTGATGGGATACTTTAATAGCTGTGCCATGCGCGATGCATTTAATGCAGGCAGTCATTTATGATTTTTCAAGAGTGCGTCATTCGCTGGATCGGCGAGATCGGTGCCCGTGTAGACGAAGGGAGAATATTTCGCTATTTTGCAGAATAATTTGGAGAAATTAAATAAATAATACTATTCAATGTATTGAGATACCGGTATTCCTGAATGGAATAAATGACAGTCACACAAAACGTAAAAAATGTCGGCGTGACGTCTGACAGAGCTGGATGCTCAAGGGAGTGACAAAATTGGTGCCAGACAGACAGGCAGGGCAGGAGGTGTGCCGGCAAGTAACCTTGTTGGAGGTCATCGCCACCTTATGGTGATGAAGTACTCATCGAAATGAATAACTGGCATTTGCCGAGTATTAAGAAGGCGGGTAACGACCGCGACGCCTATCGACAGAGCGATAGGGTATCAAGCAGGCTGATCGATAAGTCCACTTGAAAGTATGCGAGATTGAATCTCGCAGAAAGCAATCCCATTTTTACATCACCGTCTAAAAAATTCAAGGTGTTTCCGCTGCTAATGCCAATTGATACCAATAGGCAGGCATTATTTCCTCCTGCCCATATGGCAGCTCTACCGGCTACTCTTTCAGTTGCCTAAAACGTGATTCATAGTACGTTTATCTGCAGTAGAGCTGTATCGGACGGTCTACTAATTAAGCCCTATATTTCAACAATATGGGAGTCACTACTATTGTGGTGCCGCAAGGTTGATCTTGTTGTGTCCGCTAAAGTTGTTGCTAACGAATAGTGAAGGAAACAGGATTTCCATGAACTTCTTCGAAGGCGACGCGCTCACATTGGCTGCACTGCTCGGCGACATGCAGGGCGACCGATTGCTGCGCCTGCATTTTCCGCAAGGCGACGCGCCCGCCGGCGCCCTGCTGCTGGCCAATGCGCTCGACGCCAGCGAAAGCCTGTCGCGCGATTTTTCCTATGTGGTGGAAGTGCTGTCTGATAACGCCTCCATCCCGCTGACTGCGCTGATGGGCAAGATGGTCAGCATCGAACTGGTGCGCGAAGACGGCAGCCTGCGCTACTTCAATGGCCATGTGTTCGAGTTCCGTTTCCTGCGCACCGACGGCGGCTTCGCCTTTTATGAGATGGTGCTGGAACCCTGGCTCAGCCATTTGCGCTTGCGCCACAACAACGTGGCCTTCCACGGCAAGACCGTGGCGGACCTGACGGAACTGGTCTTCAACGACTACCTGATGCGCGACTACAAGCTGGCCGCCGGCGGCCCCGACCCGCTCATCACCTATATCTGCCAGTACAACGAAAGTGACCACAATTTGTTGCACCGCCACTGGGAGCAGTTGGGCTGGCACTATCGCTATGAACATCGGCGCGACGGCCATACCCTGTGGCTATCCGACGATACGACTAGTGGCCAGCCCATCGATGGCGAAGTCAGTAGCATGCCTTTCCAGCACCAGGCTGGCAGCCTTGAAGACGATGGCGTGCATGACTGGAGCCCGATGCGGCGCATGGCGCCTGGCAAGATGACGGTGGCCAGCTTCAACTTCAAGAACCCACGCAGCGCGCACGCCAGCGGTGATTCCCTGAATCAGCAAGGCACGGTGCCGCAGTTGGAAATGTATGAAAACACGGGCAGCTACGGGTTCAAGAATATCGACGATGGCGAGCTGCTGGCCAGGCGCCGCATGGAAGAGGTTGACGCGCAAGGCGAACTATTTCATGCGGAAGGCAATGACCGCACGGCGCAGCCTGGTCGTTGGTTCACCTTGAGCGGACATTTCGACGCTCTTCCAACAATTCCACGCAAACCCACTGCCGAATACATGATCCTTTCGGTGCGTCACCGAGTCAGCAATAACTACCATCAGGGGCGCAGTGCCACTTCGCACTACAGCAACACCTTTACCTGCATCGACCGCAGTATTCCCTGGCGGCCGGGCCGCAACTTTCACAGCCGCACGCCGAGAATCTACGGCGTGCAAACGGCCAAAGTGGTTGGCCCGCCCGGCGAAGAAATCCATACCGACGGCTATGGCCGGGTCAAAGTGCAATTCCACTGGGACCGCCTGGGCACCTTCGACGACAAGAGTTCACCTTGGATCAGGGTCGTCTCCAGCTGGGCCGGTGCCAATTTCGGCCACATCAGCCTGCCCCGGGTCGGCATGGAAGTGGTGGTGCAGTTTTTGGATGGCAACGTCTCCATGCCGATCATCATCGGCTGCGTCTACAACGCCCGCAATATGCCGCCCTGGGACCTGCCCGCCAACAAGACCCAGAGCGGCTTGCTGAGCCGCTCGTCAAAAAGCGGCACTTCCTCGCACGCCAACGCGCTGCGCTTCGAGGACCGCAAAGGCGCGGAAGAACTCTGGCTGCACGCCGAAAAAGACCAGCGCATCGAGGTCGAGCACGATGAGTCACACTGGGTCGGCAACGACCGCCACAAGACCGTCGAGCGTGATGAGGTGGTGCAGGTCCAGCGCGACCGCACGGAGACGGTGGGACATGATGAAACGATTACCGTCCAAAACAACCGCAAAGAGCGGGTTGATCACAACGAGCATATCGACATCGGTAACAATCGTACCGAGGTCGTCGGCAACAACGAATCGGTCCGCATTAATGGATTTCGGGCTGAAAAAGTCGACCGTGCCAAGACCGAGACGGTTACCTTGGCCAAGGCCTTAAGTATTGGTGGTGCCTATGCGATCACTGTGGGAGCCGTCATGCATACGGTGGTGGCCGGCGCCAGGTATTTGCGCGCACTGCGCAACATCCTGACCATCGCCGAAAAAATGGAGATTAATGCCGGCACAGAGTTTGAAATCATCGTCGGTCAATCCCACTTTCGCATGAATAAGGATGGAAAGATCACCCTGACCGGTGCCGAGATCACGATTGGCGCCACCGGGCCGGTGCAGATCAACGGTCATGACGTTGATGTGAACTGACCAGCCATGGACACCCTCAATCACACGCCATTCCCGGCCCAGGTGTTTGAGTCGATTGACCACCATGGCCAGAGTTTTTGGGTGGCGACGTTGCGCCAGACACTGAGCTTTGCGTCAGGTCAGGCCGTTTTCTCTGATCGCCAGGCACCACTATGCGATCGCAATACTCCTTTTTCGGAGATGACACCTGGCAGTGTGCGCCAGGAGTCCGACTACTGCCCGGTGAAACCACTCTGTGATGTCCTGATCAATGCTACCGCTTATGCACCAGGTACCACTGCGCTGTCCGGTTTCCAGGTCGCGCTACGGGTCACAAGGCCTGGCACCGCCTTGCCTTTGCCTGAACGTCCACGTGGACTCAGTCCCCATATGTCGCCAGCGCCTGCAGCACTGGCTGCCTGGCAAAGCGAGCTGACCCGTCTGGGCAAAATGACCACGCCACGCGAAATACTGATCGACAAAGTGCTGGCCGTGAGTGGCCAGCGCTATTTCGTCAAAAAGTCGCCTTTGTTACGCACCCTGCAAGCGATCGCATTCACTGCGACCATTGGTCTGTTACGCCTCAATCCATGGCGCCTTACTCCTGCCGCTCCGCTTCGCATGCTACCCGTGCTCCATGAGTATGCTTTCGGCGGTGAGTGCAGGATTGCGGCGGATGCGCCGTTGCTTCGGCCGATACCGGCACGCCACCGTCTTACCTCCGCGCAGATAGCATCTCACCCAGCCAGCATGACAGGCCATGTTCCAGTGGCGCATACGGTCTATGAGTGCAATCCGGTGGGCATGGGTTACGCCGAGAAATGGTATCTGCGTGCGATGGGGCTTAAACGGGTGCCAGCGCCGCAGATTGAAGCCGCCGGCCGACCCATGACGGCGGCGCAGTTCTGGCAAAGCCAACGACGCAGGAATGTCAGCGAAGCAGGAGAGCAAGGACCGTCCGATCCGAGTGGCCTGGGTGTGCGGAGCAACACCCATCCCGCCAGACGCATCCTGGCAGGCACGATCGACGAGGCGTTTATCGCCGGAACTGCTGCGCTGCCAGCCGATTTCGATGAGGCTTACTGGAACTGTGCCCCACAGCAGCAGCAAATACCGTATCTGCGTGGTGACGAGCGATTTGAGCTGATTAACCTCTGTACTGCGAACACAGCAGGTGCCTTCAAAGATACGCGCGGAAACACTGTTCTGCATCTGACGCTGCCTGAGCAAACCACATTCCTTCTGCTGCGTCTGCTTGACGGTGCGTTCATGACCCTGCGGCTGCAAGTCGATACCGTGATCATCGAGCCAGACAGTGGTGTCATCACGCTGGTTTGGCGTGCTCGCTGGCCAAAGGCACCGGCAATCGCAGTGCGCACCTGTGAATTCCGTGTGCGGCCAGGAGCTTGGCCTGGGGACTCCAGTGCCGCAGTGTCCGAACAGCGTGCTGCTTCACCATCGGCAGCCGTGAAGCGGGCTGTGGCATGAGCGCGCAAGTACCAGGGGCAATGGACTCCGTGTCACCACCTCGTACCGGTATCTGGACTGCGGGCGAACATGAGCAAATGCTGGCTCAAGCATGCCAAGCGATCGACACCGATGAGGCATCTGCAGCCTTGCGGGCGAATATGGCACGGCCTGCCATGCCCGGCGGTATCAATCGCATCGGGGCGCGACGAGACGCGGGATTTAGAGCGATCAGTACGGCGCCCTCAATCAATAAAACACCGATCGGCCCGTCAATGGTGCCCTTGCCATACCCAACGGTTCAGGACCTGTCCAATAGCGTAGGTACTGCCAGTTCAGTACGCTTCAATGGCGAGCCTGCATATGTATTGAACAGAAGTATTCAACCAAAAGGCACAGGTGACGAACCAGGTACCGGGAAAGGGGTACGCTCAGGGACGGTCACTGGCGAGGTCAAACCCGTGGTGGGAAGCAGCACGGTGCGCGTCGAAGGAAAGTATGTCGTCCGCGATGGTGACGCTTGCACGATGAATGGCGGGAACAATCCGGGCATTTACGTGACATCGCCGGCACCAGGCTGCGCGGTGAGTAACGGCACATTCACCGGCGACCCTGATCCACCTGTGCGTGCTGAAACGCCAGCGGAAGAGCATTGGTTTTCGACTTGGTGGAAAAACACCAAAAACGAAATGGGGGCGGCCGTCGATCACCCGTGGGAGGCTGTCAAGGGAGGTGTAAAGGGGCTCGCAAATATCCCTTCCGCGTTGGGCGAGATGCTTTTGAAAGGGGCAGCGCTGCAGAGTGCAGGCGAGATGGAGCAAGCCTCTGCCATGCACAGTTTGTTTGGCCAGACGCAAGCGGCGGAACAGATGCGTGATAGCGCCGCCCAAGTGCGCGATGGCGTCGATGCCATTCATTTACCCATGTTCGAGATGAGCAATGCCGCACAGGCGGGAGGCGACAAGATATTGACCGCCGCATCGCTCGTCGCCGGCGGGGCAGGCCTTGTAAAGAGTGGTGTCAAGGGATTGGCCGGCTTGAGCAAAGGCACAGTTGCGATAGAGGCGGAGGCGGCCAAAATAGTGACGACAGGCGCCAACGCTGTTCAAACCGATCAGGCCATAGCAAAAGTCGCTACGGTTGCGGATAATGTTGCCACACCGTCTGTCGCTGTTCCTGCCGGTGACGGTCTGAAGGTTCTTAAGAAAATTAAGTCACTTCGCCGGAAATATCTTGGAAAAACACCTGGCAAGAAATCTGCAACTGGACGTAAAGTACAAGAGCGCATGCGTGCCGATGGTGATTTGATCACTGATCGATTGACTGGTAAGACCATGTTCAGGGCAAGTGATGGAAAATGGTACGACATAAAGTATGCGGATATGGCACACAAGGAAGATGCTGTAACTTGGTGGAATCACACTGGTCGTCGATATGGTGCAAGGGCGCCTGAGGTCCGGGTATGGATGCTGGAATCAAAAAATTATGTGCTTGAACACCGGTCAATTAACCGTTCTCTTGGAGCAAAACTTGAAGAACGCTATCTCCCCCCATTGAAATAGGAAGTTTATGCAATCGCTATTTGAACAGATGAATGACATTGCTGATACCGTACATGCAGCAATCGAACGAGGAGACGTCGGTGTAGCCCAGGCAGAATTTGAACAGATATGGAACCGTATCCCGGAACCCAGGAGCGAGTGCGAGGCTATCAATGTTTTTGTTCAGGCAGCCGTGCGGGTGCTTGCAACATCCGGTCGTCCTACTTATGCCTTGGCTTGGATAGATCGATGCAAGCAGATGCGTGCCTCTGAGATTGATGCGGAGCCAGATTTCTTGATCGGGGTGACGTACTATGAGCTGAATGAGATGGATCAGGCTTTTGAGCATTTCAAACGCGCCTTCGTCTTGTCAAAAGGAAGAGCTTTCGCGGATGAGAATCCAAAATATTTGAAATTTTTTCGAGAATTTTCTACAGGTGGATGAGCAATGGAATTACCTCCTAACGTAAGCAGGCAAGTTGACTTTCTTTCAGAGGAAGGCAACGACTTGGCCGATCAAGGTGCGTTTGCCCTGGCCGCCGAAAAATGGGTGCAAGCGCTGGAATTGTTACCGCCGCCAGCTGCGGAGTGGGAGGCTTACATGTGGCTGAAAGCATCGATTGGCGACGCGCGCTATCAACTGGCTGATTTTGACGGTGCAAGAGAGGCGCTTTTCGATGCACTCAATAATCCGGATGGGCAAGAAAATCCGTTTGTCCATTATCGTCTAGGGCAGACCGAACTAGCGTTAAACAACGAAAAAGCCGGTATTGACGAGCTACTGAAAGCCTACATGCTTGACGGCGAAGAAATTTTCTTGGAAGAAGATGATGGGCACGTTTTTCTTCAAAAGTTGCGCGATGCAGGGTTGCTTGAATAGCGCTTAGCCTGTCCCCACTGCCGGCACGTTTTGTTGAAATTCTATAATTGATGCGTCTCTCAGCTGGACTTTATCCAATTTTGAATCTGGATGGTGGGAACGTAAGCCCTGGATGCACTGTCATTGATTGACCAACTCCACTACGAGAGGTTCATCATGGCAGTTTTACCATCCAGGCTTACGCAGTCCATTGTAGGATTTTCCGATCTGTTTTCCAAGCGAGCCTGGCCGCTGGCGCAGGTGCTGCTGGCCGGTGCCATCCTGGCCGTTGGTCCACGTACGGTCGCCGCCGTGCTGCGTGTTATGGGCATGGCCGAAGGGAAACAGTTTCAGAAGTATGATCGGGTGCTGAACCGTGTCAAATGGTCGACGCTGGCCGCCAGCCGACGCCTGCTGTACTTGCTGCTCCATGCATTCGTGCCGCAGGGACCCGTGCTCATGGCCCTGGACGACACGATTGAACGCCGGCGTGGCGCCAAGATTGCTGCCAAGGGCATCTATCGCGATCCAGTACGATCGAGCCACAGCCATTTCGTCAAGGCCAGCGGCTTGCGTTGGCTGTGCCTGATGCTGGTGGCGCCGATTCCTTGGGCCGGACGTTGTTGGGCATTACCGTTCTGTTCGGTGCTGGCGCCGACGCTAACGCGGGTACCTCGGCGCAGTGCAAGCAGAATTTGAAAGGGATGGAACGGCATCGTAGAATCTCACGAAAGGGGAAGAAGCCATCGATGCTGACACAATCACCACCGCATACTATGGATCTGCCGGACACTCCTGTTGGCCGATTTCTTGCCGTTTCAGTATCTGACTGACACTGTCCCTGATGCCGGAAGTTGCAAATCCCAACAGCCAGGCGTCGCGCAAGCCCGGCTCGCTGGCAAACAGGTAAGGCACCTCGCTCTGCCCGCGTGTGTAATCGCTGCTTCCCATTTCCTCCGCGTGATACCGCATCAATGTCATGATCTCGTGTCGGCGCGCGGGGTTGCCAGCCCAGTGTTGCGCGCGACGGTACTCATGGAAAATCAGGCTGATCGTTATCTGTAATATTTCGTTCATTTTATGCTCCTTGTTGCGTTGTGATTGCCGTAATGGGCCGCGATTTGGCGCTAGGTTTCGCAGCAGGTGTCTTGTGCAATGAGTTGGAATCGATAGCTAGTTGCAGCGATTGGGGGTGTGGAACCTGGACGCAAATGGACTGCAGGGTTGCGCTTGAAGGCGCGTCATCAAAGCGGCGGCGCCGTAGAGGTTGTAGCCCCCCAGGAACGCGGCGCTTTGGCGGCCGCGTACTATATTTCGGTGGACGGGCTGGTACCTGTCGTCATGTCTGTCGGGATGACGAGCCATCGTCTCGCTGCTAGCTGGCCAGGGAGGTATCACGCGATATCGAGCTATGGGCACGATAATGAATTTGGCGGGTGACGACCGCAACGCTTGCTGAGTGGCCAAGCAAGATGCCATCAGTATCACGGTGTCCTGTCACTGTGGAGTGAATGGACGTGAATACAGTCATATCTGGCGGTTGTGCATCAGATGCACCGACTTTCAGCCACCGCCGGACCGACAGGCGCATGGACCAAAATGATTACAATTGCTGGAGGGACGTCTGCAGTGATGCAGAGGACCAGCCCTCTCGGGCCGCCTTTCACCGGCCAGGTGGCATGCGCCGATGGCGAGCTCAGTGATCGACATCCTGCTGGTGGGTATCGGTTTGAGCGGTTCTTGTTGTCGGACGAGGCCCGGCATAGGCGCGTGGAATCCGTTTGGGCAAGGCTGGCATCGGCCCTTCGGAGTGCCAGAGCCAGGCACCAGGGGTTGCCCGCAGCTGGGCCGCCTTGGCTGCCTTCTCCTTTTCGTCCCAGAAGGCGCTGATGCAGTGCAATGGGACGTGCGTCGACCCTGCGTCAAGCAACAACGCGGATGCAAAATGCGTCGGATGCTTGCTGTCGTAGGCCAGCGGTTTCATAAAGTGCCGGTGCTCACTGGTCAGTTGGGCGAGTAATTGGCCCTCTTGGGCGCTGGCCACCGGAATCCAGTTTGCGGTCGTCGCCATCAGACAGGCGGTTTGAATACAATAGGCCGTCTCGGTTCTCGGGTAGATGAGCGCACTGAGCACCATGCGAAAGCCTGACGATGGCTCTGCGTCCTTCATCAGGAACGCAGTGTGGAAGGTGCTTTCGATTTTCTTCCAGGACTTCTCGTCGATGAACAATGGCAAGTCGCCCATGTGCTTGAGCAAGATCTTTTTCCCGTACCAGGACTCTTCAACGTTCTTCAACTCACCAAGCACGATGGCCAGGCCGCTGGCATGGCGGCCCATGTCCGCCAGAAGAGGCAAGAGCTTTTGCCGGCGTTGCTCGGCAATCTGAAATTTGCGTTGTTCGTTAAACTGCTCAGGCACGATCAGAATGGTGGATAGGGGGACACCTTTGAGCATGATATTGTCGGCCACTTCCATCAGGTATTTATGAATGACAGCCTGGCTGCGTTTGCCTTCCATCGCCGGCGACCAGCGATTGAATCCCGCCCGATCAAACAGCAAGTGCGTCACGGCGCGTAACGACATTTTTCTTCTGGCACTTTTTACTTCCGCCGGCTCCGACGCTTCTGCTCGCAAACTCGCTGCGCGCCTGCTTTTTTTCAGAGCGAAATTGACATGGATTTCGGTCGGGGCATGGTCGACCTCAATGACTGCATCCCCAATGAGTTCGCCCAAGCCCGACTCGTCGTACCCAGGTTCAAACGATTTGCAGGATGGGTGATGGGCGGCGCCTGTCCCAGGCATGCGTTTTAATACCCAATGATCCAGCTTGGCGATGTACATATCAATGCCGCCGCGAACGCACAGGCACCGCGGACGTTCGGATGTGCCATGCAGTTCCGCCAAGGCTTCCTGCATCTCCGGGGCATTTTCTGCCAGGCGACGTCCGCGCACAAGATAGGTTGGCGTATCCATTCTCCCCCCTAATGGCCAGGGCCTGAGGCGCGCAGGTGGCGCACGGCATTTGTTGATTGGGGAGCCCTGTCCATCGCCTGCAGCAGGCGGTTGACAGCGGCCGGTTCGGATAATCCCAATAACACGCCGATTTGCCGGTGGGCGACGCCCCGGTTGCCCAACTTTTGGGCGATTGTCCGGCGGGCGCTGAGTGCAGAGGTACCGACCGTCGGTGCAAAGCTGAAGATGCGCTTGTAGGCGAGCAGGATGTCGCTGCAAAGATACTGCTTGCCCGCGGTAGTCGCTTTTTCAATCACCCGCATCTGCCCCCCGTCCGACCGTAAAAATAATTTTGATGTGGGCGCCAGGCCTCGATAGTAGGATTCGCTCCACATGCCATGCCGCATTCCTATGCGCTCGCTGAGATAGGCGTCTATGCAGGTATTGACGGCAGCACTACAAAAATAGAGGGGCCGCTCTTTGCCACTGATCGCGATGTCACTGCGAATCATCGACAGTTCTCGAATCGATCCGTCCGCGTTCAGGTAATCGCGCACCTCGAGCCTGGCGATCTCGAGAGGTTTCGCCGCAGTGGAAAAAAGAATCATCAGGAGCGCGGCATCGCGTTTGGGATTGCGACTATGTTGACCAACCGCTTGGAGCAGCGTGTTGATCTGATCATCGGGCACCGGCCCTTTTCTCAGCCGCGCTTGATAGGCTTTATCGGGAGCGTAGTGTTCGAGTGCCTCCAGGTAAGCAGATCCGTTGGCTCTCAGCAGCTGTGTCGTGGGAACGTCATTGTCACCCACGCCGATGACACCTACTACGGCTTGTAGGTCGCGGGCGACGAGTCGCACGCGGTACAGCACCGCCGTCTGACTCAGACCATACTCGTCGCCAATTTGTTGGTAAGTATCGCCTGCCATCACCCTCTTGAGCATGGCGATTGAGTCGGTAATATTGGTCGGATTCACAGTCCCTCCCATGCTGATCTTTTGCGATATCATGCCAAACATTTGCCGTTCCTTCACCCCGAAATACCGCTGTTTTCATAGCGCCTTAAGAGATTTCTTGAAGTGTGCCGCACGGCCGCCATCAATGCCATGGCACTCCAGGTCTTTCGCAGCCGTCCCCATAGCCTGTACGCGATCGAGCGTCGGATAGGCCTACCTACACCGCTTCGCCAACAGTACGAAGAAACAGCCGTTAAGACACGATGACTGCGCTTTATGCTGTGCGTCATCCACCGCCCACTCGCGCCTGCAATGCCAGTCGGGATGACGTAATACTGCAGGTCCCAATAAGGATGTTGCTGCAGCGCGATTTTGGTAAATCGCGCATGCAACTACAAAGTCAATCCGGGTGGACAGTGCCGCCTGAGCTAGCGTGGGCACTTGAACAACCTAGCGGTGGTTGACGGAGGACACCCGACCAGCAATGGAGGGCTAATGATTGGGTGGTGAGGCAAGGAACACCGACGTCGGCTAGCGGTAGCTGCATGGCCGCAAAGTCTGCGCGCCTCCCGCACGCGCAATTAAGGACCGGGCGAGGTTGACGCATTATCAGACAACTGAAAGAATGGCATCACCCAATAACGCAATTAACTGAGGTTAACATATGACGAACAGAGCACCGCGCTATCGCGCGGCCAACACCGTCTTCAGCCCAGAGAGCCTCTGGGCGCTGGATCCCAAAGCGGCATTTCAGGAATGGCTCATCAAAACCGCGTTCGAGGATGGTTATGACTTTGGAAAACGCACCATTTCGGTTTACGTTGCGATGTGGGCAACCGCCATTGCATACCTTCAGGAGCATCGAAGCACACATCCCACCGCTGCCAACACGGCGGATATCGAACAATTTTTGAATCAAGCGCATGTCTGCCGCCGCGTCGAGGCGCGTCAACGTTACACGCTGTTGCTGCGCCGAGCCTACGGTGCCATGCACCAAGCCGCCCCCAAATTCGCAAACCCGATGGATATGCACTTTCGTCCAATCACGGCACATTTGGATGAAAAACCGATGCCCTTTTTGCTGGCTGACGAACGTGCGCGCGTCTTTCAGCTCATCTCCAAAGATGATCCCGCAAACGATCTGACAAGCCGACTTCGCATCCGCGCAAAAGCGATGTGCGCACTGATGCTGGGCGCCGGGTTTAAGCCTGGACAAGCAAACATCACCTCAGTTAATTGCGTCATCAACAAAGGCGAGCGCTTTATCATGGCTCCTGAAACCGGCGCCATGCCGCAGCACCTGGCGTTGGTCTATCCGGCCGCCTGGCCGGCGATTCACCGTTGGATCGAGTTGTACGGTTCGCCGCGTTGGATGTTTCCCGGTGCCGGTTCCCACGTCGAACAGCCGATCAATTACGCGCGCGCATTCTTAGGTGCAAAGGAGTTGCTGGCCGAACTGGGTCCTCTGGCCGGTGGCGAACGAGTCAGCCCTCAAACCTTGCGCAACTCATATGGTGCCAGCCTGCTTGAAGACGGATTGGGGATCGAAGCCGTGCGCGAGTATATGGGTTTCTCCAGGATGGAATACGCCAGGCGGTTTGCCCACGCCCACGCCGCCTGGCGCAAACGGATAGACAACTGATTCGTGCTTCGTTCACCTGACGGCGGCCACTTCGAGCCAGGGGGGAGTTAGACCGGATGGATAGTACGTCTAGCCTGCCCATCGCTCAGGTTGGCGGCTGGCTAGCGTCAGCAACACATACCCGACGTGTTGCATGGCAGGATAAGCCACGTGACCTGGCGGACTGGGTGTCCTTGCTGCAAATTTGTGAGACAGCACGCCAGTCAACAGTCGCGTTTGCACGGCGATATCCTGAAAAAGGCGTATTTTTCCCCACTATTTCCAAGTAAACAGCGAAATCGTTTGCCGAATCACCAATGTAAACGCTATATTTCGCTTGCTGTGAGCGTTGCCGCTTTTTACGATAAATCTAAAAAAGCGAAAATCTCAATAAAAACTAGTGAATTCAAGGAAAACCGGATGTCTACAAAGAAACTGTTGCCGGCTCGTACGGTCGTCGATATTGACGGCCTGATCGCTATTGCTGACCGCGCGGAAGCGACATTGGTCCGCCTGCGGGATGATTTGTTAGCGCCCTGGCCGCGCAAGACGGCACCGATGATCACGGGTACGCGGTTAGCGCAATTATGCGGTATCGAGCGCACGCAACTCAATCACTTGTGCACGAAAGGCACGATTCCGCCTGGCGTGATCAAGGGCAATGGACGCAGCCGGGTATTCACGCTCAGCGAGGCTCGCGCGATCGTACAGCAGATCGGGCCCGTCAAACGGCGCCCTGCCGGCAGTCCAGGCATCGTGATCTGTGTCGGTAACTTCAAAGGCGGTGTGGGCAAGACAACGGCAACGGTGGCGGCGGCTCAAGGGTTCTCCTTGCTAGGGCACAGTGTTTGCCTGGTTGATCTCGATCCCCAGGCATCCACCACCACGCTGATGGGATACGTCCCGGATGCGGAGATCAGCGAAGAGATGACTGTCATGCCCGTGGTATATGGCGATGAACTTGATCTCTCCTATGCTGCTGTGCCCAGCTATTGGGATGGCATTGACTTGATTCCCTCGTCCCCTGCCCTGTTTGGCGCTGACTACTTTCTCCCGAACAAACAAGCCGCAGATCCTCAGTTCGAGTTCTGGAAGGTGCTTGACACGGCCATGGCACCGATCCGGGAGAAATACGATATTGTCATTATTGACACACCGCCAACCTTGTCCTACCTGGCCCTGGCCAGCTTCATGGCCGCCGACGGCATGATTATCCCACTGCCGCCGGAGACACTGGATTATGCCTCCTCAACCCAGTTTTTCCGGCAGTTCGCTGAGCTATTCAGTAGTGTACGCGACTCGCGATCGGTCACTAAACAGTTTGAGTTCATCAAGATTGTATTGTCTAAAGTAAAACCCAGCGTGACCATGACGGATGTGGTGCGCAGCTGGATCAAGCAGACGTATCCGGAACTTCTGGCAACCTCGGAAATACCGGATACCGATTTGGTCAAAAATGCGTACGCCGAGTTCAAGACGATCTACGATCTCGAAACTTACGATGGCAGTGTGCGCACTTATCAGCGCGCGATCGATGCGTTCAACGATGTCGTTGCCGAGATCGAACAGGCCGTGCAGACCGCCTGGGCTTATCGCGAAGCGGAGGAAACCAGTCATGACCAGTAAAAAGAGTTCCACTAATACCAGTACCACTAGCAAGGAAGTAAAAGCACCAATGGCACCAAAACAAAGCAAGCTGGCTGCCCGGTTACTGGGCCTCACAAATCATTTGGGTGACAACGTTAAGGCTAATCCCGGTACGCCGATCGCCCAACAGCGCGCCGTGACAATGCCTGGACAAATGGGGGCATTTCGCCTCGATGCACAGCGCTATGCTGAGCAAATTGAGGCGCTAACGAAAAAGGCGGAGGAAGATCGCGCCAATGCGCACACGTACGCGCAGCAGGTTGAAGAGCTTCAACAGCAGCTCCGCTTGGTCGAACAGGAAACTGCCGACGAGATCGAGTCGCTGAAAGCACAACTGGACGAGGCTGCGGTCAGCAATACTGGACGAATGGAAGTGCCGCTTGGTCGGATTCATAAAGTACCAGGCCGTCAACGCATGTTGACTGCACAGCAGTATACAGAGCTGCGAGAAAATCTTCGCAATAATAAGCTCATTACGCCAATTACCTTGCGACTTCGTCCCGACGGTGATTATGACATCATTTCCGGGCACAACCGTTTTGACATTTTCGAGGAATTGGACCGCTCGACCATCGGCGCGGTAGTGGATATGGACACCGAGGAGTCTGACGGTGATACCGACGCTTTTTTCGCCAATTTATTTCAGCCTGATCTCACCGATTATGAGAAATATCTCGGCTTCAAGAAAATGCAGGAAAAGCAACCCACGATTACGCCTTCCGAGATGGCTGCGGTTTCCGGCTTGTCACGACCAACTGTCACCTTGCTGATGATGTTCGATGAATTGCCAGCGGCAGCGCTGGAACTGGTGCAGAGCGCTCCGCAGACGATTGGCATGACCGCAGTCAAGCACTTGGTAGGGCAAGTCCGTGCCGGTACCGGCGAACGCGTGGTGGAAGCGATAAAGAAAATTGTTCGAGGTGAGCTTACCCAGGATCAGGCAATCAAGCTCGCCAGCAAACCTGCTACGCAGGCACCACCGGCAGTGCCGATCCCGTCAATCAAGATCAAAGCGGGCAAGGCGACCTACTGTGATGTCCGTCGTGCGCAGAAAGTGCTGCGTCTGGAGTTTCAAAGCGACTCTGAAGCGGAGGCGATCATGGACGAACTCAAGCAATTGTTGGACAAGCGCGCACAGGCACAAAAAGCAAAGAATTCATTGGATTAAAAATTTTAATCCCTTATAAATCAAACACTTAACATAAAAGGAACGAACAAAAATGTCATAACCAACATTTTTCTTCCACTCTGAAAAGCAAAAGGCCCCGGCGGGAACCGGGGCCTTTATGCACGCTGCTTTGGATGAGACACCGCAAAATCATCACATACGTCTTACTAACCTTTTGTGATTCTAGTGCGGTGCCATCCCAAGTGCAAGGAGTTTTTTCGCCTTTTTTGCCACTTTGGAGCCTTCATGAACGATCATGACCAGGTTGGGACTAAACACGTCCCTTCAATTGAGATTACCGCACCCGCACGCAAAAATTTGCCCAATCGGATCCTGCGCGCCTTTGATACCGCCAAACACCTGTGCGGGCTCAGTCGCAGCGTCAAGGATACCCTTGCCGAATTGTGTCGCTATGTCTCCCAGAAAGAGCCGTTCTCAACGATATTTGCGCACAAGGCGAATATCGCAAGGCGCATCGGAGCGTCCGAGCGGACGATTTTCAGGCACTTGCAGAAGCTCGAGGAGCACGCATTGATCGAGGTACTGCCGCAGGAGCGCAAGAGCCGTAATGGCCGGTTTGCGGTCGCCAGAATTCGCTTAACCGGCAAGGCTGCCGCCCTCCTCGGCTTTTCAGACGCGCACACCGCTCCGGAAGCCGTTAACTCACCACAAACCGGCCTTACAAGCGCCACTGACGTGCGCAAAAACCATGCAATAACCGATCTTATCCACAACGAGCCGTATGACAATCTGTCAGCCGGCCATACGTTAACTGAACCAACTTGCACAAAGAATCAACCGACTTCGCGACTTCGGAACGGCCTTCCTGCTGAACTTGCATGGATGACTTCGAACGGGCTATCGAAAGCGGGTATTTTTAAATTAATGAAGATGGCCAAAACGGCAGGCAAGCTGTTATCCGATATTGTATTAATGACAACTCAGTACATCGGCCATTTGACTGGTGGTCATTTATATTGTTATTTAAGTAAGCTTATCGCTGGTCCGACATGTTTTGCTGTTGCCGCTGCGGCCACACGCCGCCTTAGTATCCAGCGTCAGGAAGCTGCAATCTTCAAAGCCAAGAGTGAGAGCTTCAAAGAACGTTTCAAAAACACCGCGTTCACCACCCGTGACCAGGACAAATTGTATGTCTTTGATGACCGGTCCTCATTTGTGCAAATATTTGATAAAGTCAACCCATCGAGCTGGGCACCGCTGAACGATCTGGCTGGCTGGGTAAAAGCCGTCGAGTCAGGCCGCATTGTGTTGGCAACGGCGGTCGTTGAGCGGCAGTTCATAGGAAGAGTGGTATCGATGTAATCGCTGTCGTCGCATAAATAACGGCAAAGTGCTTGCTTGCAAGCTGCAGCGCGCCCTCCCCTTTTTCTTTGTGGGGATACCCAGACATTTCACAGGGAAGGTTTTATGGCAGACCAATCCGCACGAGTAAAAGAACTCGAAGCACGACTCACAGAAGTAGCGGCGTATTTGAAGGCATTGCCGCTCGTGCCTGAAACATATCGCCAAATCCATGCCATTGAGAGGTTGCTAACATCAAATGATGACGGCAACGCTCCATCGGTCACGGGGACCATTACCGCGCCAGGGGGACTGGTATTGATGACGGCGCGGCTCACAGGAGCACATCTGAACGTTCAAGGTGCGGTTGGGGCCGAACTACCAGAGGAATTTCGCCTGCGCTACGCTCGCTGGCTTCCCGCAGCTATCGGCAAAGGCATCAATTTCCAACTGGGGCCCACAACCCAATGCCCTCCCCTTGCCTCTCCTGGCCCACTGTAATTGCTGGTTGTCGGCTCGTACAAAAAGCCGATATCTCTACTGCAGGCCGAATGGTCTGAGTGTAGCTTCATCGCGCACTGCCGGCGCGACGCGGCCGGACGGCCTGGGATCGACATCGTGCGTCAACGTGATCAATTTCACCGGCTCTTTATCGGGCCCAGGTTGCATCTGAACCAGTGGCCGCACCGCAACTTCGACGCGATCGGCGCGTCGCGTGGGAGACCGGTTGGCCTGGTGAGTGAGCAGCGCCTGCATTTTGTGTGCACCGCGGCAGAACGCCAAGAGATTGGTGATGCGCAACTGCGTTCGAACTGGGTTTGCGGCGTTTAGGGCGCGACTTCGCGCGCCTTATGCGGAACGGGCGGCTAAAGAGCAAAGTGGTCTATGCGGGCATCGTCACGCTACTGACGTGGCCAGATTAGCCAGCACCAGTGGCTGGGCCGCCCGCGATGTGCGGGCTGACCAGCGTTTCTACCAGGATAAACTGGACCGAACCGGACTCTTGATTTCCCGAAAGCGGCGATCGGGGGCAGGCCGGGCCATCGATTTTAGTTACCCCGACGCGTCAAGGAACAATCTTTCATATTGGGGCAAGCCAACCCGATCGGCGTCGACAGCAGGTCGGCAGCGCGACGCTTGGCAACTCAAACCTCTGCCGCCAAATTGCACAACCGTATGGTCGAATAGTCCAGCATTAATAATGCGATGCCACTATCCGGTTGCACTGACTGGTCTAATAAATCAGTCATTTCTTTGCGATGCGGGCACGTGGTTCGACAGGGCAGGGGGCACAAGCCCCGCATCTGGTAGCTTGCGTTAGCCTCATCCTTAGCCATACGCCTTGCGGCGGGTTACCTTGGCATCCACGCGAGTGGAGATGACGCTATACCGCGACCGTCTATTCACCTGATTCGTCGCCGTGCAAGGCCATGTCTACGGCCGGGATAGTCGAGCGATATCACTGGCTTGGTTATTCCTTCTGGCGCATTTAAGGCAGGAGAACTGTGCGGACCTGACCTTTCCGGTATCCCCTCTCCTGGTCGAAAGTGAGCTTTGCGATATCTGTTTTTTCGAGCGGGCAGGGCATTCGGAGGCAGCTACATAGCCGATTACAGTATGGGGAAACATCGCCCCGGCTGGCCATGCGACGACGACGTTCCACTGATCGATATTCGCATGGGATACGCTTGTGACAGTGACTGAGGCTTGTCATATCCGGCCCCCAGCGTTTGCTCGCACCACTACGACCATGCCTCGCCTGTTCGCATCAGGACTGACATCAAGTTGGACTGAAGGACATGCTGCACCCCGATCAGGCCACTGACAAGTCTGTCCAATCCTGGCGCGACGACCATGCTATCGCCTATACGACCAGCTTGAAATAGATCATTCAGCGGCTTTGACGGTAGGGCAGCGCTGCGCAGCTGACATGTTGACGTCGACTGCAAGTTGAGCGCTCATCGCATAGTAATCACATCGTTTCGCAGCCCGGCACCCACTCGAACTGCGTAGCAACAGCGAAGCCTTGACCGGTGGAATCCCCAAAATACAATGGAAGAGATGTGGAGTCGACAAAAATCCCAAGGCAACCTCATGTCATCCGAAAAACGCTTCGGTCAACAATGTAAAAATGTAAGTCATTGATTTTAAATGAATTAAAATTTTTAACTGATTTCCGGTAGCCCTGTCCGATGATGGTCTAGCCGTGTTTCATTTATTTGTAAGCTGATCGAGCTTTCCATTTCGAACAAAAAAAGTGCTTTCCCTCCTAAAAGGCCGAGAGGGCTCATGGTGACGGGGCATGTCGGGCACTGCAGAGGCAATCCTCAGCGACTTTGATCAAGTGCACCATTTCTGAATCCGTATCATTCGCGCAGAGTTATCGGTCGTGTTGGCGCAGTATGGCAACCATTCGATTGACCCACAACTCCCTATCCCTCTGCTAACGTGGCAGAGGATGCAGAAAATAGCCAGCGTCTTGCCCCGATTCGAGTCCGATAGGAGAACGGTAAGCAGCGAGGACACTCGTGCACTGTTGAATCAAGGGATCCAATTCTATATCCGTACCCCACGCAGCGACGACTGGAGCCGATACCTTGCGCTCCATGGAACGCGACAGTTCACTGCTTCTCGATTCTTCAAAGAGAGAATGTTGGGCGTAGCTAAGCTACTTTTCAAGCGGATCAAACCGGGCCATGATGGCCTTGCTACTAGCTGCCCTGTCGAGAAATTGGGTGTCCGAACCACATTCCAGCGGCAAAAAAAACATAATACGCATGATCTGATATTGCGTATTATCAGGCCGTGTTGCTAGCAGCCTCAGCGCCGACAATGGCATCTGATGCCGCTGCAATTGCTCTGGTTCGCCTTTCAGTGGACGAGAAGATCCTGGATTCATCTTGATTACAATCGCGTCCGGTAATGCCGTTGCAGATATTCTCGGCAGCGGGTGATGGCGCCAAACGATTTCCAACACATTACGATAGAACACGATTTCATCCTCTACTTCCATAGGTAAAAATATCCGCGAACCTCGAACACAGGCTTAAGCTGCTCCGATGAGACAAAATCCACATCCACGGGGGCCATGTTCCTTGAGCGAGAGCCTGAGCATTCCGCCGAGGCCAATTTTGTCAAAGCAACGTTCAACGTCAGCCGACAACGGCCGTGGGTACGCCAGCTGCCGCCAGGAGCTGATATAACGGTGCGATCATCTGACGGTTGCCACGTTGGCGTGGATGGAGTAAATCTTCATGCTGTGCAGAGAAATCGAACGAAATTCTGGATAGAAAAGTCATCAAATTAGGGCAGCTGACAAACCGGAAAAATCCTTATTTCGCCTAAGCCTAATTGTTTGCAAGAATGATATGCTGCGTCAGCTAGTCGGGTTTAGTTTGGCCAAGCTCTGAATAGCCCTGCTGCCACCGTCGCCGACAAACACGGCGATCATAAATAGTGCCCTGTATTGGACTAAAATGGCCCCCTCGAAGAGCAGCCCGAAGCGCAAATCTCCTGACGCCGAAAGCGTGAAACCCGCACCGGCCACGTTGCGCTCGACGAGCGGCGCCGGCTTCGAATTCGAAGACTTGATCAGCGCCTGGCAGCTGGTAAAGGCACTGTCAGGTGAACGGGCACCAGGCATCGACTGTGTGGCCACGCAGCTTCAGGCTCAAGTCTCCAGTTCTGGGTGGCACGTAGACGACTTGCTGCTGACGGCCATGCCAGGCGCCGCGCCGTGGCGGCTCGCGATCTCGGCAAAGGGCAATCTGCAGGTCTCCGCGGCGGGCCTGCCCGCCGATTTTGTGACACGCGTCTGGCAGCAGTGGCGGGATGCGGCCGGACCGTTCAACTTAGCGACCGACGGGCTGGCCCTGGTCACGCTCGGCACGCATCCTGTATTCGACCCTACATGGCGCGAGGTGAAATACGCCTGCAGCGGCTCGGATACCGCGCTGGCGATGAGCCGTATCCGCGGTAACAATCGGCAATCAATCGTTTTCGATAGCGTCCAGCGACCCGCAGGCGCGTCGGACGAGGAGACCATCGAAGTCATTCGCCGTCTGCACGTGCTGCCGACCGACCTGCAATTAGCTCATTCCGATGACAAGACGCAAGCCATCGCGCAATGCCGTCGCTTGCTCGTGTCCGGTCTCGATGTCGACGCGCATGCTCTCTGGATGGCGCTCGTCAGCGTCGCGACAGAGGTGCGGCTACGTACCGGAACCGTCACTGTTCAGGAGCTGGTAAGGCGCCTGCGGGGCCAGTTTGGCCTTCGCCATCACCCCGACTTTGAACGCGATTGGACCGCGCTCTCCGACCTCACCGCAGACTATAAGGCGCGGATAGAAACGGAACTGCCCTCGGGCGATGCGATTCCCCGTGCGGCGGAACATGCATCGCTACAGGCGGCACTCACCAACAACCCCGTCACCGTCGTGTTTGGGGAATCAGGCGCCGGCAAGTCGGCGCTTGTCAAGTCGGTATTGGACAGGGCATGCCCTGCGTGGCAGCAGGTGTGGTTTGGTCCGGAGGACCTTAAGATAGCCCTGAGTGCGGCTCGACGCAGCGCGATTCCTCTGAGGCACGAGCTCGGGCTTGTGCTTAACGCAACAGTCAAGCCGCATAACATACTGGTCATTGACGCCGCGGAACATATTGCCGCCGGCGAGTTTGGCGTCATCCGCAAGCTGCTTCAAGCCATCCTGCCGGACGAGGGTGACGGCGTCGACTGGGTGTGGAGGGTGGTCATCGTGACGCAGACGCACAGCTGGGTTGAGGACGAACAGATGTTCGTCGGCAGCAGGGCGTTGCATCGCGTCGAAGTGGAAACGCTCAAGAGCGACGCTGTCAAGTTGTTGCTTCGATCGTTGCCTGGCTTGGGTTGGTTGTCTGGGCACGACGACACCATTGCCGCGCTGACGAACCTGAGGACACTGGCATGGGTCGTTAAGGCGGGTTCCGCGCTCAGATTGAGCGCCGGCGGGTTGACATCGCATACCGCCATCGCTGACCGTCTCTGGAAGCATTGGACCAACGAGCGCGCCGACGTGCAGGCCTTGATGATGCGCCTCTCCGAACGAGAAGCGTCGTTCGAACGCAGTTTCGCGCTGACCGCCTTGGCGCCGGCGGACACGGCTACATTCACGCAACGACCCGATACGCTGCCGCTGCGCTTGAACGAACGTACCAATTGCATCGAGTTCGAGCACGATCTCGCAGCGGATTGGTCACGTTTCCAATTCCTCAAGCAAATTGGATCAGATACGGCGCAGTGGGCCACCCTGGTCGGCAATCCGCTCTGGACGAACGCGCTCCGGATGCTGGGCCAGTTCCTGCTGCGACAGACGGATGGGACAGGCACGGCCTGGGACCTCGCCTTTGAAGCCACTGAAGCCGCAAAGAACGAGCTGGCCGGCAATCTCCTTCTTGATGCGCTTTGCCTGGACCCTGATGCCGAACGCTTGCTGACCGACCGTGTCGATCTCCTGCTCGACGAGGGTGCGAAACACCTCACGCGGCTGTTGATGCGCTTTCATCATATTGCCACGCTGCCGATTCGCGGAGAAACAGCCCCGGATTCGCTCGGCTTGTATATGGAGGCCCACCACCGCTCGATTATTGTTGGCCGGTGGCCGCCGGTCCTACGTTTTCTCATTGGGCAGCGGGAGCGGCTAGCCGTGCTGGTATCGCCCGCGCTCGCGAAGGTCATGGAGACGTGGCTGACCAAGACGTCACGCCTGCTCGATAGCGGCCACCGGATGCCTTTCCGCCTGGAGATGGCGGAGATGGCGCTCGCCATGGCACGCAACGTGCAGGTCGAAAAAGGTCACAACACGTTTTATCATGTGCGTGAGCCGTTGCTGTATTCCGCGCCATTGGCTGGCGCGGCGGACTTGCCGGCCGAGGTAGGGAACTGGGCGCTCGAACTCGCAGGACGGCGAGAAATCGACGCTGAAGTCAGACGGCGCATCGCCGAGGTGCGAGAGCGGGAGGCGCAGGCGCACGCCGCGCGTCTGGCAACCGATAGCGCGTACAGAGGACGGCACGGCAGAAGGACGGCAGTGCCGCGCGCTTTCGGCGCATTCAGCAAACGACTGCCGCCTTGGCCGCTGGGGGCTAGTAGAAAGGTTGATGGAGACTTTCGCACCGCCTGCCTCAAAGGGCAGGGCATCGGCTTCCTGATGCGTACACAGCCCGCGTTGGCGGCCGAAGTCCTGCTCGCGCTTGTTATCGAAGATCAGCCCGAGCAAGACTATGGGTCGGCAGGCTACGAAAGGGATCTGGGCCTCCAATACCTTCAGGAGGCGTACCCGACGATCTTCTGGAAGAGTCCTTTTTTTCAATTTTTCCAGCTGGCGCCGAACATGGCACTCACCTCGCTGATCGCGCTTGTGAACTTCTGCACGGGGCGCTGGGTTGCCGAGGCGATGAAGGGGAGAACCGGAGAGGCGCCTGTGGTGACGCTACAATTTGAGGACGGGGCGGAGCAGATATTCTCCGGCGGGGGGCAGGTATTTGACTGGGTGCAGTCCAATGCCCCGGGGAGTAACGGAAGCCTGTTCTGCGCTCTCGACGCGCTGGAGCGCTGGCTGACGCTACGGCTGGACGCAGGCGAGGACATCACCGCCGAAATTGAGACGATACTGGGTGAGGGGCACTCCGCAGCGCTGATCAGCGTGCTGGTCAACATCGCCAAATATCAGCCGTCGCTGCTGGTCGGCCCGCTCGGGGCTCTGATAACGTTTCCTAACATGTTCTTTTGGGATAGCCATCGCGCGAAAAAAGTGGGCTCCAACTTCATGGGATGGGAGTCGCTCCAAGGCGGGCAGGCGATGTTTGATCTTTTTCGTGATTGGACCTTAGCTCCCCATCGCAAGCGGAAGTTCCTTGATGTCGTTGTCGAGCGACTACTGACCGACGACATTGTTGCGCAGCGCCTTCAAGCGCTGCTCCCAACCTGGAGTCTGCCTGAAGACCCGAAGCAGGCGTTGGAGTACAAGCTGCTGCTTGCCGCGCTGGACCAGGCCAACTATCCAACTGAAATCGACCCGGCGACTGGCATGCACGTCAGGCGCTTGGTCTATCCTATCGAACTGATAATCGAGGTGCAGGCATGGCGGGCCGATACAGAGCCCGCTCTCGCATACTTTCTTGTACCGAACCGATGCGAGCAGCGTCTTCAAGATGGCCATCAGCTCACGGAGGACGATGCCACGTCCCTGTTCACCCTCCTGCAGGAGTGCGACATCGGGAAGGATGGCAACGATGAGGAGGCGAAATCGAATTGCCGTTTAGCTGTGGCTGCCACGCTGGTCGTTTTAAGTGGCGCTTGGCTCGCTCAGAACCCAGCGGCACAGAAACATGCGCTCGAAGTAGTGCGTGCGCAAGTCGCGGCGATCGCATCGACCGTCGAGCAAATTCGTGATTGGCGCATCGGTAGCCTGAGGGACGAGTTGAAGTTCGTCTCCTACGCGGTCATGCACTTGTGGCTTGCCGGTGGTGACGAGGTGGATGAGTGGGAGAGGGCGGTCTTGCGCCTGCTGACGAGTGGCGATACGCGAGCGACCAGTGAGGTGATCAGCGCGGCCTACTGCCATCGAGAGCAACTTGGTACCGCGTGGTGGCGCCTGCTGCATGCCGGGCTGTTCTGGTCGGGACTTATCCTGCTGGCGCCGCGACACGGTGATGGCGATGCCTCGGAGCGCGCCTGGACGGGATGGCTCGCACGCCTGCGGCGCTTTCAGTTGCGTGGACCGCGAGCGACGCCGGATGACCTCGATTTCACGCGTGTGGTTACGGGCCGTGATCGGTTGAGCTTTCGGCGCCGGATGCGCCTCTATCATGCCGATGTCCATGCGTGGGAAGACGAGCCAAAGCGCGGTGGGGGTGGATGCCTGGACAGCCGAGTGCTTGAGGTCTTGTTTAGCTGGCTCATTGAGGGCGGAGGCTCTGGCGACCACAACCTTGACAAGCGTCTCGCCCTTCGCATATGGAATTACGATGTTACGCGTGCGAAAGCCTGCGAGAGGGATCACGGTGAATACGACTTGCCGAGCCAAAACATTGGATACGACGTCCTCTTGAAACTCGGAGCGCTGGCCATCGTGGCGCCCGCAGGGCACGAGCGCGCGATTTGGGAGCCTGTCCTCACCCATGGACCGGCCGCACACTACGCGCTGCAGCACTTCATTCACGGGCTGTTCCTGCGCCTCGGAAAAGGTGACAATCCCGAGGCATTCGAGCGCGTTTGGCGGGGTATTGCAGAATACGGGCTCGCAGCTGATTGGCGTCAACCTGGCGTCTGGTTCCACGGCGAGCGCTTACTTTGCGACCTGCTTGGCTTCGGGAACGAGGAGGCGCTCGCGCGGCTCAGTCCAGGTGCGGCTGAGCGTATGCATGAACTTTACCAATGTTGGGCTGGCGCGCACCTCGCCCACGACGAAGACTGCGTTATCCGCTTCTGCCACTTTTTGACAACGAAATTCGGCGCTCCGCTTCGGCTGGACGGCCTCCTCTGGCTCGCTGCCATGATGAAACAACGCGAACTTCCGGGACGATGGTATCGCGAAGGAACGGTTCCCGCCTTAGTGGAATTGATGGCGAAGGCGCTAAGCTCCGATGCGCTCGTCCTGTCGCAAAACTTGCCGGCGCGGCAGGCCCTCGTCGATATCGCTGCCGCGCTTGCTGCACTGAACGACCCAGCCGCCCTGGCTCTGCAGGAGCGTATTAAACAGCTGCGATAACGGTCAAGAGCAGGCTCTATGTGCTCGGGCCGGGGATTCCTTGTGGCCTTATGTTCGAGGCCACCAGCCCATGCCCGTGGAATATGCTGACCGCATCCATAGCGACAAACGATCTCAACCTCATGGGATCGATGGTCATGGATTTTTTTTCACTAAAAATAGCAAATCAGCAAAACCAAACCGGCGCCAAGGAACGCTCCCTGGACTCGCCGAGCAGAAAGTGTCTTGGCCTGGCACGATCCGATTCCCACTGCACCCCGCCAATCGTCATGCATCCCATGAGAAGCCTGCTCGGCGGAACACCTCCAGTCGATTGGCGCAAGATGATATCAATCATGGTGGTAACTGCGATTAACGAAACAGGCATCAACCATTGTCGATTTCTCTCAACATATTGCTTGCTGCCACTCGTTTAATCTCAGCCGAGCGTCACGCTATGTTCCTTGATCAGTTGTTACGCTTCCAAGTGCATAGCTTGCAAGTGAGTTGGCCGTTGAACAGATAATGCTCGGTATCACGTTTGCAGCGTCCACAGTAGCGCATAAATCTTCCTTAGTGAACGGAAGCGGGATACACGAAGTCCGCTTCTGGGGTGAAGGTGTAATGCGTCAGGTCTCCCTCGAACACGATGTATCCTTCGACGTTTCTTTCGCGTAGCGCTTTTACAAAACGACGCGCGTTGGCGATCACGAACTCCGCGACCACACCAGGGTCGGCGCGTTTTGCGCTGTTGGAGTTTGAGCCACCATCGCTTTCGCACAGCATCACCATGTCGTCTGACGATCCGACCTTGCGGCCATAAATTTTGTTTTTCATGCCGATATTCATCATGGCGGTTTTCCCCATTTGCCCCGTGAGGAGCGATACTTTGCTCATTCTTGTGTCAGCATTCTTGGCGTGTCGCCAACAGTAATATCCATGCCGCCGGCCATGCGCTCTATGAAAGCCGGCAAGCTTGCCGCCGCAGCCTTGAGCAACACTGCCGGGCGCGTGGGCGCGGTGAGGTCGACCAGCGGTTGTCCGGTTGCTGTCCTTACCGCTTCCTGGTCGATCGCAATTTGCTCCTTTTGCTGGAAGTGCGTTATCAACTCAAGCGTGCGTTGCAATTCATCGAAGGCCTGTTGAGCCGACAGCGCAAAGGTGTCTTGCTTGCCTTGGTAGACAGCATGTTGGTAGCGTGCTTCATCAAAGACCAGGTCCCCTGCGTCTTTCTGCATCAAGCCTCGTGCCCAGTGTGCCTTGGGATTGCGCTGCGCAGCTTGAGTGATGGCATTTACCACCCGCGTCCTGATCTCGCTTCCTATCGGAGCCAAGTTGTGGATCTCGATCAGAAAGCTCACTGAGACCTCGGTTTTGACCTTGGCGAGCGGTGTATTGCCACCTAGAGAGCTCGCTAGAGCGAGATTTAAATCACCGTTCGACATTTATTTCCTCGTTGGCTAGCACCGTGCTGACCTTCTCATTGAGCCAGGCCCGTATTACGGGCCGTGAGTGCTGCTGGACGATTTCCTACCCTGAGTCTTGTAACTCTTTATTTGCTTGATGTGCCAGGGCTTCGTCTGCATGCAGGGGCGACATGCCTTGTCCGTGCAGTGCTTCCAACTGCACCGCGCGAATCGACTTCGTGCGGCCCAAGTTCTTCCAGAGCTTCAGGACAAGGCGCCACCACTCATCAAATACAATTAAGTGGGAGGTGACATCTGACACGGCATTTTTACCATTAGTCTCGCTCGTTTAAATGATCTACGGCAGCCTGAATTTCAGCGCTCATTCCTGGCTCGACATTGCGGACATGAATATAGCCAATGAAGCCTTCCTCGGCCTTCTTCGTACTTAGTATCAGCTTCAAGTCGGTGCTATCGGCGGAAACGATTAACATGCCATTTGCAGCTCTCTCGGCTTTGAAGCCCGAGAATTCACATTCTCCCTCAACAGCCTCGACCAGTCCCGCTACGTTTGCAGAATCACACGGATCTGCGGCATCAAGCCACTCTTCAAAATCGAAAGTTGTGTCCATAATTTTTCCTTTAGACAGTGACAGCAGTGGAATTAGTATGTCAAAATTTCTCCAGCAGCTGCAGTTTCGAGACGATACCACCTGCAATAATCTTTCCCGATCAATCTTTAACAGTGACGGTGACCCAATAGCCGCACCACTGGGCCGACTTGCGGCCGGCAGGTAAAACCGCAGCATCGAGCTGTTCGATGATGCGGTCGGGGAGGGTTTCCTTGGTCACGCCCATTTGATCTAACTCGGCCTGCGTGACATCGATTTAATTTCCATTTGGCTATTTTCCGTACTTACGCTACCGGTTTATGCTTCTTAACGATGGCTGCAATCTCGGTATCAAGTTGTTGCTGCTCGTTCCTCAATTTTAGTGCAGCTTTTTGTTGTTCCTCCCGCTGCGCCGTGGCGCTCGCAGGATCAAATCTATCCCCAACGTAGTTGGCTTGATTCTCTTCAGGGAAATCTTCGAAATACTCTGACCACTCACCCATGTCTTTTCTTCTCTAGGCTATACCGCCTGATAGTCGGCAACGGACGCCACCAAGGCGCATCTTCCCCCTACTTTTTTCCGGCACTGATAGCGCGCAATCCTGAAATGCTTTCAGGTTCGATCAACGCATAGAGCCTGTCCACGTCGCGCCTCGCTGCTGCTTTATCGACCTGACCCGCCAGCTCTAACCAGAGCTGCCAAATGCCGTGACCCATATCCAAGCGCTGACGAAATTCAACTTCTTCAACCATCGTCGAAGCTTGATCTGCGCACTCGCGTAGCTTGCGTTCTGTGGTGCTTGTAAGGGTCGAGTAATTCAACATTCAATTTTCACTTTCTATGTATAGAACGACGGCCGACACGGGGTGCCTTAGATACCCGGATTTTTCCTTGGTGTAACTCGTCATTCGGCTTTCCGGCGACGAGGTTCGTCAGCACGTGCCAGTTCGATTGCATCTAAAGCGTCACGCAGTCGCCGGGCCACGCGTGGAGTGACGAACATATCGACCATGTCGGCTTGAGCATAGTGCGTCCGGTTTGGTCCGATCGCCTCAATCCCGTTCCCACCCGCGCCAGTCTCAAACAACATTAAATCGCTTGGCTTGCCTTCATCGTTAAGCGAAGACTCGTGCAACTCACGAGCCGAGTTGATGTTGTAGATGCAACCGTCTTCACACCAACCCTTCGTATCGACGCACCAGACCGTTTCTAGAAGGCCTTCGAGATAAAGGCCAACACATTGATCAGATTTCGATTCAAAGAACACGATACGCTCTTCGAATGCCCCGCTTGCCATGTGCTGTGGCAAGCTCACAATCGCCCGATACAGTCGAGCGTTTCCAGACAAAGTGGCAGGCTGTCGGATATAGTGCGAAGGCTCATTCATTATTGGTTTATTCCTCGTTGGCCAAGCACCTCGCCTGAGCTCTCAATGACGATGCCAGCTCGTGGCTGGCATCGATGCCGCTGGCATTTTCCTTGAATCTAAGACCGCCTTAAAAGCGGTCCAACAACGATTGTTTTTCTCTCGCCGGAACCCGAACTGGGATTGGTGAGCGTGAATTTAATGCTCCTGCATGTCAAGATTGGTCATTATCAAGGTGGTGTCGCGCACCTAGTTGTCATCTCGAATCGTCGCCAATTTGAACAGGTGGCGCAACTGAAAAACCGTCCAAATACTACTTTCGCCGCTTTGAAATATCCCCATTTTCGGCTAAAAATTGTATTAATTGGCCTGATCTTACGCCCTGACCAAGCTGTAAGCAAGGCGGTCGGCTAGGTTGTCGGAAAAGTCCATCGCGCTATCTCGAGTATAGTTTCTGATGTCGTGAATGCAAACCCTCGGCGTGACGCTTCGCGGCGACAAATATGCAGTCGCTGGTTGTATTGGTCTGGCGGAGGCGCTGGAAGCCGAGCGCACCGATCTGGTCGCCATCGCCGACGCGGAAACCGCGCTGGGTCCGGTGCGCCTGAATGGCGAACTCGATCGCACCGCATTCCAGCTGCGGCGCTTTGCCGACCTGGCAGAAGCGGGCGTGCCGTTCGCCCATGTCGACGATCCGGCCGTCGCGGGTCCACCGCCAGGCGGCCATCCGGCCATGGTGCGCACCCTGGTGCCGTTGGGACCGGTGGCCATGTTCTCGGCCAGTAATTTCCCGTTTGCCTTCAGCGTGTTGGGTGACGATACGGCATCGGCGCTGGCCGCCGGCTGCCCGGTCTTGGTCAAGGCGCATTCCGCCCACCTGCTGTTGTCGGCCCGCGTGCATGCGCTGGCGCAGCGGGTACTGAACAACCTGGGTCTGCCTTCCGGCCTGATCGGCATGGTGCAGGGCGCCGGCGGCGAAGTGGGCATGCGGCTGATCCACCACCCGGCCATCGCGGCGGGCGCATTTACCGGTTCCACCCGGGGTGGCGCCGCGCTGCAGGCGCAAGCCAGTGCGCGTCCGCGTCCGATTCCGTTTTACGGCGAACTCGGTTCCATCAATCCGGTGGTGGCACTGCCTGGCATACTCGCCACCCGTGGCGCCGAGCTGGCGCAGACGCTGGCCGCATCGATCGGCGCCGGCACCGGGCAGTTCTGCACCAGCCCTGGTTTGATCTTCCTGATCGACGATCCGGCCAGCACCGCGTTTGTCGACGAGCTGGCCAACGGACTCAAGAAGCTGGCCCTGCATCCACGCGGAGTTCTCGAACGATGGACTGCGCATGACCGTGTCGCTGGCGGTGGAGCAGGTGCCGCTGGCCGCGTAACGCGCGGACAGTGGAAGAGGGGCGGTAAGTTGGCCTCCTTCCGTGATAGTGCTATTTTTTTTTCATCACTCAAGCCTTCATGTGGGTTATACCCTTGAGACGGCTTATGATGGCGTAAGCTCCTCATTTTCATCTGGGAAAACATGATAAAAGCTATCTCTATTGCAGAAACTGGTTATCCTGGAGTCACTAAGATCACCGCTGACGGCTGGGACGGTCAGGTCTTGCGGATGTCCTACGCAACGTGTTGTAAGTGGATCGCGTCCTCCGCGCAGCTGCAGCAAGCGGGTGTCTATATGCTCTATGCGGATCATTTCGACCGGGCAACTCATGGAAACCAACTCTATGTAGGGCAATCTGGCACGATAGGACAGCGACTCGGACAGCATGATGGCAAGAAGGTATTCTGGACAGCCGTCATGGTGTTCAGCTCAGCTGGCGACTGGATGAATGTTGCGTACACAGTAAACATCGAACGACAGTTCATCAAGTGGGCGAAACACGCGAACCGCTACGAACTCGATAACAGGAATGTTGGTCGGGAGGAGTACTTGGGCCAGGAAGACCAGGCACGCCTTGAGTCCTTTCTTGCTGGGGTCCAGCCGGTGCTGCGCCTGGCTGGTATTGACGTGTTTGAACCCAACATGGATGGTACTTTCAGCTATTCTTTTCCAAATAAAGTGACGTCCCAACTGAAGATTCTTAATGGTTCTCCAACCCCCGCGGTGACGATCCTGGCGGGGAGCCGGATATTTGGCCTTGACCAGGCAAAAGTGAGCCAGGCGAACCTGAATGGCGTTGCCCACGACGACGCGGGACGTATCCACACCTTTCACGAGTCCGTTGATGTGACGCTGGACGGTCCAGAATCTATACTGAAACTGTTCGATCGTCCTGTCGCCTCGTGGAAATCCCGGTCTGGAATTTCCTTGATGGCCACGTTGACAGCGCTGCACCGAGCTGCGTAGCGTTCCGCTGCAGCCAGGGATTCCCGGTAGCGGACTTTCGCGCGCGAAAGTCCGACCCGGCCTACGCACCATATTCCGATCCAGCCATGACTGATTCCTCCGCGACGCCAGCTCCGCTACCATTCACCTTCGCCGAATTCGTGGCCGCCGAGGTGTCCAAGATTCTGGGCGCTCACGCTGAAGCCGACTGTCACGCGCTCAACAAGGTTTTCTGGAAAGCAAAGGAAGGTGCAAAGAGCGCCGCCGCCTCACGCGCGCTTGAATTGCTCGCCGGGATCTGCTCAATGCGTCTCGTCCCGGAAGAGCCGGCACACATCTACAGACCGATGTTCGAGTTCAGCGACGGAGGCAGCAGCATGACCTTGGGCCATATTCCCAAGGACGCGATTGACGCACTCGCGCAATTGACCGGCACCCTCGACAGCGCGCCGCTGAGGGCACGGCTTGCCGACTTGGTCTGGCTGTTGGATCGGTCACGGGGACATGCGTTTCCCTTGATGGCGATCCAGGCCTATCGCAGACTTTTGTTGTCTAGCGATGCTTGGCGGGGGGAATCGAAAGCCGGCTGGCATCGCGCGATGCAGCTTGCCAAGCAGATCCACGCGGAGGACGAAGCGCGCGCCATCGAAACGGCCCTGTTGGATGCTTTTTTTGCGGCTGCTGGTGACGAAGACGGCTATCAGGCCTTGCATTATCTGCATGCTCTGCGTGTGGAACGCCGCAGCGGCGGGCGTGCACAAGCGGTCGCCGAGCGGCTGGAGGCGATCGGTCGGCAACGGATGGCCCTCACGCATGCATTTGAGGCCCAGTCTCATTTCGAGGCTGCTGCCGAATGGTACGAATGGGCACGTGACCGTGATCGGCAAGCGCTCATGCTTTGCTTGGCAGCCGAAGCGATCACGATGCAGGCCGGACAGGCCGACGGCGCCATCGTGGAGCACCATTGGCTCAGTAAGGCAATCGAGGCATACCGGCGCGTGCCGGCCCGTTTCCGCGCCCAGCTGGGAACCGAGGGCGCGATTGAGGCGTTGCGGCGCCGGCGGGAAGACGCTGGCCACGCTATGCTGGGCGAAATGGTGGTGATACGAGGGCCGCGAGACGTAGGCGGTCGAATTCAGGCTGCGGTCGACCACGTTAAAGGACGGCCCGCCCTTGAGGCCCTGCTGGCATTTTGTGGGCTAGATAGTCCTCCAGACGTTGGGGCATTAAAGGCTGCGGCCGAAGCTGCTTTGAAGGCTACACCATTGAGCACCATGATGGGAATGCACGTTGTGGCCGGCGATGGGCGACAGGTGGAGCACATTGGCCCCGACAATGGTTGGCAGGCGCAGGTCGACGCGCGAGCGCGCGCCATGTTTTTGGAGCATGCGAACAAGGTCGCATTGGCCGAGCTGCTGCCCGCACGCGACCAGCTACGCTTTGAGCATGACTTTCGGTTGGGTGATTTCATCGCGATCGCGGAGCGATCCCCGGTAGTACCGTCAGACCGCGTCCGTATACTTGGACAAGGCCTGTATGCTGGCTACTGCGGCGACATGGTGCAGGCCATGCACATCTTGATGCCGCAGTTCGAGCACGTTGTACGCCAGGTGCTGCAGGGCGCTGGAGCTTTCACCGCGCAGCACGACAAAGGCCTTGATATGGAAGTTGCGCTGGGCCGCCTGGTCGAACGGCCCCAATTGGCCGAGGAGTTTGGCGATGGGCTGACGCTGGTAATTCATGCTGTCATGTGCGACCGCGCCGGACCCAATCTGCGCAACGATGTAGCGCATGGGTTGGCGGACGAGGAAGCGTGTGAATCCGCCCTTGCTTTATACGCATGGTGGTTGATTCTACAGTTGGTGTCGGAGACTTGCGCCGCTGCGATGGACGCTGCCACCCCGCCAGACCAACCGTTTGTTTGAGTGCATAATTGTCTTTTCATTCTGCTAGGAGCAGACAATGCGTGAGCTGTCGGTTTCAGTCGGTCAGGGCCTGGATGAGGACCAGCTTCAGCAGGTCCTGCAGGAGAACGGCGGGAGACGTTTGTATGAAGTCGCGCACGCGCTACTGGACGAGCACGCCGACGACCGCGCGGAAATCAGCGAGGTCAGGGTGACAAACGTGAAATTCGACGAGGACCGCCCCACCCAGGTGGACATCGAGTTTCAAACCTCTTGGCGCATCTACCGGGGCTGCGAGGACAGGAACACCGAAGGGCGAGAGTATCAACAGGAGCCGGCGACCTACGAGGCGGACGGCCGCCTGGTGTTCCTCGTGCCGCTGGCGCGCAAACACACCGATCCCTGCTGACAGCGTATGACGATGAACGCTTTCAGTTTATTCCGTCTCGGCATGCTTATCCTGGCCGCGGTCGTGATGCAGGCCGTGTGGGCCCGGGCAGTTCCAGATGTCGCGATCTATACCCTATATCGCAACAGCGTGACTGATGCGGCCCTGCGTCTGCACGTCGCCACCTTCGATGCCCTTGACGGGGCGGCGTACAACCGCCAGAACTGTGCTCAGGCTCAGCAGCTGTTCGCCGCTCAGCAAGGCGTCAGAGTGGCATTCTGGTGCGAATCCGGTAAGTTCCGTGCCATCGCCGCCAGCGATCACGCGCCAGCCTCCGCGGAGCAGCTCATCACCGGCCAGCCGGCGGACCGGAACTGCAGTCCGTCCGCCTCGAAACTGGCGTGCGGCGACACGCGGCCAGCCAGCGCCGGCTATAGTTGTTCGCCATGACTGCGCTGCGTACCTTCGCTGGTGTTTACCCTGTTCACCACTTCCAGGGCGCGCTGTTCGCCGTGCGGATCGGCAGCGACACGGCTTACATGTACGAGGAGGCTCCAGCAGGTGATGGCGATGCCTGGGCAATCGTGGAGGTCGATCCCGATCGGTTCCTGCAGCTGTGGCGCCAACCGGGCAGCAGCCACCCGGAGGTGGCGCACCAAAGCCCCGCGACTTGGCCGCAGGACCGCAAGTTCCATTGGCCACATCAGCATTTCGCGCAGGGTCGCGTCAACCCAGTGCCGCTGGCCACCGTCAGCTGCGAGCTGCGGCATTGGCCGTTGGAGAGTGTAATGGGGTGCGACGATACAACCGACCGTCCAGTCCTCTCGTTCACCGACGGGGTCACCCGCACCATCTGGCTGCTGACTCATTGCGTAAAGGTCATGCCGGTCAAATGCCCGATGCCCGACGCGGCACGGCTGCAGGCGCTGGCCGGTGTGGAAGGCGGCCAACCGGTCGCCGTCGGTACATTGTTCAAGCAACAAATGGGGTGAAACCACTTGTACGATCAGCGGCAGGGGAGGGGATCTGGCTCCTGAGGCAGGCCGTCACGCCAAGAGGGAGGCGCCGACGTGCCCGGCAGCTGCCAGAGCGTGGACGATAGCGCAGGGTGGCCGAACTGCGGACGACGGGGGCAGCAACACCTAGGCAAGACATGCCGGTAGCCGGATCGATTGCACTGGCCGGCGCCGGTACGGACCCCAACACAGTGTTTTATCGCGGCACACAGATCAAAGATCTGTTCCACAGGAATGGTGACGTGGCGTATTCCTTGGCTGGCCGCGCCATCATCTAAGACTAGGGGCGACAAGCTGCAGATGCTCCAGACTGCTCGTCTGGAGAGGGAAACGGCCCTGCGCATGCCGCACACCAATTTTGTGATGTATTGACTGTGAAAGGGCCGAAGGGGAATTCCAGGAGCGCACGGCGCGCATCGTGGCCAAGTCTGGCGTCCGGATTATATACATACCCCCCCTAGACATCGAGGACGCGGGGGCTTATGTCCTTATGTGCCGCTTATCATGTTTTGCTCGCTTGTCGTGTTTACGGTAAGACATTGGCGTCTAGCCCGCCGAGTCAAAGGCGTCTCCCCGCCCTGGACATAGCTGTCATGCCCAGAACCTTGCGATACGACCGCAATGTCCGTATTGTAATGAACATAGACAACGCGGTAATGCCGTCAACGCCAACGAATGCAAGGTGATCCAATGAACACGAAAACCAACACTGCCAAGGTAGTGCCGCTGCGCCGCAAGATCGAGCCGAAGACCGAGCGAGAGGCAGAGAAGAAATGGGGGGCCGCTGTAATGGACCTCGGTTACTCACAGATTCCTTCCCTGATCTTTCGCGCTCAGGCGCGGCTGGGCCTCAGCGCGGTTCAGCTTGCGTTGTTATTGCATCTAGTCGATTACTGGTGGAAAAAGGCGCAAATGCCCTTTCCCAACAAAGCGACGCTGGCGGAACGTATGAACCTCAGCCCCCGCCAGATTCAACGCTACCTGACAGAACTGGAGACGGCGAGGTTCATCACGCGAGAGGAACGATTTGCTGGCCACAGAGGGCAGCAGAGCAATATCTACCACCTGGACGGGCTTGTGAGGAAGTTGAAAAAGTTGGAGCCGGAATTCAGCGAGGTCAAGGAGCAGGCCATTGAGCAGGCCAGGAAGGTGGCGAAGCGGGGCGGCTTGTCGGTTCGTCGCGTTAATCTGGTGGAGCGCTCCAAGAAGAAGACAGGCGACGAAGAGTGATGCATTGGCGAAACGAGAATGAATGGGTGCTTTGGGACGACAGGAAAATTGACGGCACGACTTACTCTTTTACACACCTCCGGTCGTTCGATATGGCGGTGTTGAAGGAAGCGCGGGGCGCGTGGCCAGAATTCAGAGCCACGGTCCGTGTAGTGTTCGATTGCCATGTTGTCACCGAAAAAGCGGATTTCGTGATGGATGACCCGATGTACTGGCGTGACACGGGCGGTCACGGTCGCAAGTTCGACGCGACCCGCTACGGATATTCACTGAGCTTGCCGGAGCTTCTTTGTGGGCTGTGGTGGTCAAGTAATTTCGGACACAACGATAGGTTCACGTGCTGCCATTTTCCGTTCGTAGACGGTGGGCGGCAG